>CALREA010000001.1 GCA_943355055.1 Candidatus Peribacteria bacterium
AAATCCGTATACGGCAGCAAGCTTATGAACGACTGTGATCCTTTCGTGACGACCGGCAACGGCACACGACCGATCAGGACAACACCAGTCAGCTGAGTCGTATTACCATTTACTTTCTGTCCTCCTAAATATAATTTTTCCAAAACCTGCTGAATCTTCAACACACTCTCCGGCGCACTGGAAACCGGAATAATAATCGTATTCGTCTTCGGCAACGCCTTCTGCACATCCTCCGCATACCGCCGTACTCGATCCTGCAATTTGCCATTATCCACATCTTTATACGACCCCGACAACCCCACATACTTCTCCGAATCTTTCCATGCATCCTCACTCACCACTAGAGCCACCACATCATGGGCATCTTTCACATTGGCTCCCATGAGCCCTAAATCACTACTTTTTTCATCAACCCCAAACGTCGAAATCGACTCTGCAAACACCACCGGAACCTGCACTACCTGCACCGCCAGAAAGGCAGCCAAGACGACGGCAACGATGCTGTTCTTGAGCGATGAATACGGCATGAAAAGTACAAAGTGAAACTTCTGGAAGAACGAAACTCGAGAAACAACTCGGGCGGCACACGCCACGCGCATACCGCCCTAAAAATATTACAAAAGATTAATACTTTACGACGGTGTAGTAGCCAGTATTAGGATTTGCTGTTGTGAGAGCGCAGTCACCAGCTCCTACGGAAGCCCCATTATTATTCTCAGGAATCTCCATGGTTGCTACAATATAGTAACACTTAGGGGTAGCTTTATCCTGGAGAATATACTGATATCCGCCAACACAAGTTCCATTTGCATATTTTGCACCCGACGGATCAACAGGCGCGGCAGAACCCTGGAAGTTAACAGAATAACCAGCAGGAAGGCAATTAGTTCCAGCAGCGGAAGGAAGATACGCATTATCCAACGCATATGCCTCAACAGCCTGCTGAATGCTTGCAATCTGTCCCTTTCTTACACCATCACGAGCCTTCTTTGGCGCGTTCAATAATGTCGGAGCGAATCCTACAGCCAAAATACCGATGATAACGATGACGATCAGGAGCTCAATGAGCGTGAATCCCTTTCGTCTTTGGAGAAGCTTTTTCATACGTAAATTAAATGAGAAAAATAAGTATCTCAAGTGTACAAAAATTCCTCATCTTTTTCAAGCTAAAGTGGCTTTAGGAATTCGATGCCGATGATGGTTTCATGAAACTTGACATAATTTTCCGGACCGGTCCGTCCAAAAGCGCGAATTTTCATCACAAATAAGCCATTGTATGTTTGATACTCGGTTTTACGGAACACAAGGAAAATCTCAGTAATTCACCACCGTATAGTAATAATCTTTGGACGCTGCGCCGCTCACGAGAGCACCAGGATTGCCACAAAAGTTCATTCCAGGAAGGTTCACATTACTATTGCCGGAGCCGGATATTTCAACCTTCGCTCCGATGACATAGCATTTTCCATTGGCATAATTGGTAAACAGGTAATCCCCGTCGGGAGAGCAAATGGAAGTTGCGGGAGTAGGATCTTTGGGAATCTGTCCACCCTGAAAATACGAAGTACCTGCAAAATAAGCAGCTAATGTTCCACATGGCGAGCCATTATTCGTAACAGGATACGCCCCCTTTTCGAGCGCCTGCGCCTCAATCGCATCTTTAATGCTTGCCAAATTTCCCTTCCGTATCGCGTCTCTCGCCTTTTTCGGTCCGCTCAGCAGCGTCGGAGCGAATCCTACCGCCAAAATACCGATGATAACGATAACGATCAGGAGCTCGATCAGGGTAAAACCTTTTTTGAATGTTTTCATGGGTGAAGTATAAGGGATTTAGGAGAGAAGTCTTTCAGCTTTAGTTGACAGATCTTTGACTTATGGAACGATTCATGATACTATTCTCTTAGAATCACCACGAAAAGAGCCCTCTAAGGTTCCGTCCTTACTGGGTGCTTTTCATGTAAGATAACTTGCTTTGTAGACAATTCATTGAGTCCAGAAATTCCTCTGCGGCAGCTTTTTTCAGAAGGGCGGAGTATTTTTTTATATTTGGAACAAGTACTTTTTGAAGTTTTCCCTGCCTTCGTAAATGTCTGACCAGACAGGCAAAATCTCCGTCTCCACTCACAATCACTGCTTTTTCATATTTTTCATAATCAATCATCGTCTGCAGAACTAATTCTGCATCGCAATTTCCTTTTATGTGACCATCTTTACTTTTTAACGTTTCTTTGAAAACAAGTACGAATCCACTTTTTTGCAGAGAAAGATAGAGATCCTGATTTTCTTCCACATATCCAATGAACATATAGGCAGTCTCAACGCCATATTTTTCACGCAAATATGTTCGAAATTTCCCCCAATCTAATTTCCAACCCAAATCTTTAACGCCCAAATTTACATTCTGACTGTCGATAAACGCATAATTTTTAAGAGGTTTTCGCATGAAGAAAATGTAGCAGAAACTAAGCTGAAAGGCAATGTTCTATGAGGGTAAAAGCCCCGAAAGCATCGAAGCACTCTCCCTCAACTGCTCCTGTTCCATTGCATTCAGCGGAACGGTGATTATTTTTTCAATGCCATTGCGGCCGAGGACGCAAGGAACGCTGAGGGCAACGTCGGAAACACCGTAGTAATCGTGTACACCGACAACGGGAAGACTTTGTGCGAGTCGTTGAAGATGTTTCTGGTGAGTTCGCGGGCGACCGTGGCGATGGAATAGCAGGTGTAACCAACATCGTGAATGATGCGATAAGCAGCGTTTTTGGTATCGGCGTAGCACTGATCGGCGTCTTGTTGGGTGAAGTTTTCAAACTCAAGAAGTGGCTTGCCGGAGACATTTGCCGAGCCATACACCGGGAACGAACTGTCACCATGTTCACCAAGAATGTAGGCCTCGATATTTTGCGGATGGATATGAATTTTTTCGGAAATGTTGAAACGGAGACGCGAGGTATCGAGCGTCGTGCCGGTTCCGAATACTCTGTTTTCCGGAAATTCTGAAATGCGAAGCGCTTCATACGTGAGCACATCAACCGGATTGGTCACAATCATGAGAATGGAATTCGGGGCGGCCGCGGAAATTTTCGGAATCATATCCTCAAAAATCGCACGGTTGGCCCTGATGAGGTCAAGACGCGATTCGCCATCCGCCTGCCTCTTCCCCGCCGTAATAATCACGATATCCGACTCCACGCAAAGTGAGTAGTCGTCACCCCCGGAAAGCTTAACGTATGAGGTAAACGGGAGGGAGTGCTCGAGGTCGAGAATGATCCCCTCGGCCTTTTCTTTGTTCATATCGATGATCGCGAGGTCCGTGATAATTCCATCCAGGAGGAGCGCGTAGGCGGCCGTCGCGCCCACATTTCCGCAGCCGATGATGGAGACTTTGAACTTGTCGGTGAGCGAGAGGTTTGTTTGATGAGAAGAAAACATAAAAATGGGGGTGAGTGTAAATCAGCAGACTTGAGGATACACCATCATATATATTCTGTCATTTTCGTTTGAGTTGTGATGTCGGGATGTTGTGGTGTTGTTTTTCTAGCTTATTGTTGTCGTTTTCTTGCGTGTGTTACTGCACCATACGTTTGCGTGAAGTTCAAGTGATGATAGTTGGTTATTTGTTTACTCTCTGCGGATAATTTGTTACAATGTGTATACATAACGGTTAGGAAAAGTCCTACACTACGGAGATTCTCATGAGAGAAACTCCGATGATTCGTCTCTTTCTCAGAGGGTCGAGTCCAGGATTATTTCCCACCGTTGTTTTTTATATTTTAATCTTTTTATTCCATGGTTGATACGTTTATTCCCACTTCAGGTGTTGATGTCAGAAATTTGTCAGACAAAGTGTTGCTGGAACAGTGCGAGAGGTTCGGCAGGGAGGCACTGGTATTGAGAAATAAGTTCAGGGCGTTACTACCGGAGGTGGAGAGGAGAAAATTGTGGAAGAAGAAGGGGTATGGAAGTGTGTTTGAGTTTGGGAAACGGTTGGCGGGATTGAGTGACGCGCAGGTGAGTGAGTCGTTGAACATCGCGGTGAGACTAGAGGACAAGCCGATGTTGAGAGGGTTGTTGGAGTCGGGTGAGGTGAGTGTGAATAAGCTACGACGGGTGATGCCGATTATGACTTGTGAGAATGAGGGTGAGTTGGCGGAGAAGGTACAGGTGTTGTCGAGTCGAGCCCTGGAGGTGTTCGCGAGGGAGGTGCCAAGAGAAGCATCAGCTTTGGATCATCGGCACGTGCCAAAGTCAGAGTGTAATTCATTGTTTGCACAAGAGCATGAGCTTGGGTTCAACGAAGAGGTGGAGCAACGATTAAAGGAGCTAAAAGCAAAAGGCATCGATATCAATGAGGCATTGATGGAGTTTCTGGACAAACGAGAAGAAAAAATCATTCAGGCAAAAGTGGAGGTTACGGAGTCACTTCCAGAAGAGAGCAGTAGATATATTCCTGTTAGAGTCAGGAAGATTATCGAGCAAGAGTACGGAACCAAGTGTGCGAAGACAGGATGCACCAGGCCATCACAAGAACTCCACCATACCGCACGCTTCGCTCTCACCAAATCTCACGATCCGAACCTGTTAGCGCCGTTGTGTGGGGAGCATCATCAGATCGCGCATGCGATAGACATCAAGGTTCAGGAGATGAAAAGACGGTGAACGGGTCGACCACAAAACTTCAAAACACACAAAAAAGACGGCAGAGTTTTTGTGCTCTACCGTCTCAGAATTTCCGGATTGACTACTCAATTTGGCCGCAACGTGCGACGAACCACCGAATCAATGCTACTTCGCCCACGCCAACTTCTGCATCATCAATACGACGATCTTGGCCATCTGAGCGCGGCTCAGAGCGGAATCCGGTCGTGCCGTTCCATCTTCGAACCCACCGATAATGTTCAAGCTCTGCGCATTGGCAAAGTACGGATAGTACCACTGACTTTCACTCAAATCCATGAAGGTATTTTTGTATCCGGCAGGAATCACCGGAACAATCTTCACGGCAGGTGTCTGAGGCATTTGGGCGATGGCTCCATAGAGAATCTTCAACGACTCAGCGCGATTGGTGACCTTGTTTGGTCGGCATGTGCCATCCACATATCCTCCGATAATACCTTTCTCACGAGCAACAGCAAAATACTTCGCGTACCACTGATTCGGGAAAACATCGGTACATGGACTGGCGGCAACTTTTTCAGGAAGCTTGTAGTGAAGTGATTCCATGACAATTTTCAGCAACTGTCCACGAGTGAGGTAATCATCCGGTCCAAACTTCTTCAAGGTGTATCCCTGAACAAATCCGGCATTCCACAACACGTTAATATAATTTCGTGCCCAATGGTAGGTAACATCCTCAAACAGAGAAGGTCCAAGATTAATCGGGAACAAGAATCGTCCCGCGGCATTAAACGGAGGCTCGACTACCGGAACTACCGGCACCACAGGAGCGGCAGGATTATAGGTCGTATAGTTATTAATAATCGTTGTGCCACCACTGTTAACGCTTCCACCTGTTGCAGGTGTAGGAACAATCTTCAACGTAAATGTGGCATTCAGTGCGGTATTTTTGGAATCCGTCACGCTCAATCCAAACGAGAAATCACCGCTCGCGCTAGGAGTTCCGCTGATAACCCCGGTCAGAGGATCAAGGGATAAGCCTCCCGGTAACGTTGAGCCGGAAGCCATAATAAATTTATAAGGAACAGCGCCGTCTTTCACCACGATGGCGACACTGTATGGTGAACCAACGGTGGCAGCAGGTAAACTATTGGCCGTAACCAAGCCAACCGTAGCAGCCGGAACCACGTTGCCAACTTCATACTTCACAACCTGTCCATCATTGACATAGCTGCTCGTACCAAGTCCGTTCGCACCCATGACAACCTGTACCGTATCACCCAGTTTAATTTCCCAAGGCAACAGTACGGCTTCATACGTGTAGGAATTCATTCCCGTCTTCACCGCCTCGGTAAACTTCGCGACAAACGTCTTCGCGCCGTTCAATCTCACCTCGCTCATAAACTCACTTGCGGTCCAAGCCCCACTCAAATCAATGGTATACGTCACGGCAACATTGCCATCCGTCAGTTTCTTTACGCTCAAATTCTTCAAGGTCATGGTAGCCCCGGCCGTAACCGATCCACCACCCCCTCCTCCTCCACCTCCGCCGGCAGCCGGCACGGTGAACATAGCAGATGAAGTTTTCGAACTCATCGTCTTACCATTGTGGACATACGCTTTTACCAGATAACTCTTCCCGGCCTGCAATCCGGCGCTGGAAGGAATATAGCCTTTCTGGCATGTCCAAGCGGACGTAATCGGGTCATAGCAGGATGCGTGCAGGCTCACGTATTCAGGAGATTCGGCGCAGAATAATCCCGATCCGGAACATCCCGCGAAAGCAGGCTGAGCAAACGCATCGCTATGTTTCTTCTCCCACACGATCTTTCCCGCGCTGTCTTCCACGTACCATCCATAGGCAAAAGTGGAACCGAAGGCATTGGAAAGTGTAGAATTTGTCTTGTCTGCGACGTACTTCACATCATTCCATCCATAATCAAACATCACCGCCGTGCCAGCCGTCGAAGGAGCGATAGCTTTTACGAAATCAAGCTGCTTCGGATCGCTGATGACAGGCGCGACGGGAGCAGCCGTATTGAACGGTGCTGATGCGGTTTTCTCGGTCACCGTATTGCCATTATATGCCAGCACTTTCATCACATAATTTTTCTTCGGATTTAAGTTTACACTTCCCGGAACATATCCATTCTTGCATGTCCATGCAAACGTTGTTGCATCAATCGGCTCAAAACAGGTGTTGTACATCTTAGCGTACACTGCGACGAGCTCAGGAGCGCATCCCACACCGGTACAGCTTGGCGGAGCCACGGTGGCATCGAAAAATCTCTGACCCTTTTCTTTTTTCCACACAGGATCACTATTCATATCGGTGGCATCAAACAAATAAAATGCATAATCAAACATCGGCTCACCCTTCGCATTTTTCAATGACGTATTGGCGGCACTCGGCACAACATCCGGACTCCATCCATACGAGAACAGCACCGGCGCATCACTCACCGCTCCCGCGCTAAACGTCACATTCACGGACGTAAGCGGCGGAATAGCCGTAGGAAGCACGACAGGGGGTACAAAACCTTTAACAGTCCAAGCATTTGCGGTAGAATCAACGGCATTTTCTGAATTGTCTTTCACGATGTTATTCACGATAACCGTATAGGTTTCACCTGGTTTTTGATCTCCTGTTGTAAGTGAAACCGTAGGAGAAAGTTGTGTAGACTGAGGCGAACCGCCACCTGCAAAACCAGTCAAATCAACATCAACTTTATAAGAGAGTGGAGTACCTGCACTATCCTTAATGGTAAATGGATTCAACCCCGCAGCCAAAGGAACAATCACCCCTTCAGAAAAAACTACATTAATTTTATTCTTCGAAACGGATGTCGCAGAAACAACCTTCGGCGCTACGGTATCTACAGCTGTTAATACTGGCATCGTAAACTCTTTGTACAAATTTCCAGAATCTTTACCGTCACCAAAGAGAGCGGCAACGGCTAGTTTATATTTCACCCCAGGAGTTAATTGGATATTAAACGGAATGTATGCTTTTTGGCATACCCACGCCTGTTTTACAGCAATAGTAGTCTTGCATGACTCATATCCCCCAGCGGGAGTCGTGAGTGATGTCGAAGCTCCATTCTCATTGTTCCATAGTAATAATTTGCCTCCAACGGACTCTTCTACCGTCACACGATACATGAATTGTGACGTGCCCGTAGTATCCACTAATTCTGTATTTGTCTTACTTGCTACAACAGGATTATTCCACCCGTACGTAAACGTCACCAACTCGCCTGCTTTTGCAGGAAGCGTGATGTCCAGTTTATCCAACATCGGTGGCGGAGTGAATACTGGCTTTAGAGCTACGAACTTGGCCGAATTAGCTGAAGCATCCATAGGATTATTAAAAACATCTACGACAGTTTTACCAACAGAGACGGTATAATCAGCGATTGATGAAAAATACAGATCGGATGTCTTGATAATAAAGGTCTTGCCGGCTGTATCGACAGGATCGAGAGCAACACTTTGTATTACAGGAGATGCTATGGATGGATTTGCATTTGCCGAAAGAGTAAACGCGCTCTCCGGCTTAACATCAGGAAGCTTCACCTTCTCGGAAAAAACAACTTTCACGGTATTGTTATCAAGCGGGGTAGCAGATACAACCTTCGGTGGAACAAGCTCATTCATGACGAATGAAGTGTCGAACGAAGGGTCATAGGTAGTATCACTGTAGTAAGTGAAAACTCGCACGGTATAGGTATTGCCAGCCGTTAATGTTGTCGTCACGCTCAATGGAATATACGCTTTATCGCAAGTCCATGCTTGCTTGGAGTTGATAGTTGTCAGACAATTTTCATACCCTGCAGCAACAGGGGTGAGTAACGGAGACGATCCTTTTTCATTATTCCAAATAAGAACTCCATTTGCATCTACGAGTGAGATATTATAGACAAACTTGTACTTCGTCTTATCGGTATCGTCAACGAAAGTAGTAGTAGTTGCGCTAGGAACAATTGACGGATTACTCCATCCATAGGCAAACGTCACTAAATCACCAGCTTTATTAGGAAGCATGACATTTAGTTTATCAATCTTAGGAGGTAGAACGAGTTTTGGAGCTGCAGAAGGGAGCACTACCTTGAATTGAGCTGATGTAGTGGCGGCACTTGGAACCAATGCCCCTGCGACATTAACGGCACCATTATACGCTTTTGCACGGGCAATATAGGAATGACCATCTACGAATTTAGATGAGGCCTCTGAAGGAACATACGCCAAAGGAAATATCCAGATCATTTTGTTTGGATCTTTATCGGCAGTAGAGGGAATCATAAAAGTTTTTTTCGCATCGGCAGTTGGTACCGCGGCATCCTGTCCGGCAGGGACTTTCATAGTACCTGGATCGCCATAAACTGTTTTCGAAAAGATTACTGATTCTTTTGCCGGGTCAGTAACATCAACGATATCCCAGCTATATCCAAAATAGTAGGCACTATTATCATCTACAAAAAGTGAATTTGTTTTACTTGGATCAATGGTTGGATTATCCCAGCCCCACGACATCACTTTTGGTACCCCAACATCTTCGGGACTACCAAGTTGAACAGTAGTGAGGGGAGGCAGTGCAGCTAGGGCAACCACCGCAGCAGCCGGTACGATAAATACTCCCTCAACAGGCTTAGAGATTACAGCCACATCTTCATTGGTAGCTGTATCTTGAGCGACATACCCCAAATCAGCCCAGACTTTGAGTGTGTATTTTGTACCCGGGTTCGTGAGTATGGAGCCCATCACGGTCTGATCAACATATACGGAAGTACATGTGAACACGGAACCATATTTGGTATTCAGGGAATAGGTGTTCACCGGAACATAACAGCTGCTCTCCGGAGAAGTGACATCTTTAGGATTATAAGAATTATCAGTTTCAACCCCGTTGCTCCAGAATGTCATCCCGTTCGGAGCTACGATTGCCCATTCATAGGAAGCAGCAAATTTCTGGTCAGCAGGCGCACCAATGACCAGATTACTGCCGCTCAGAGCCGTCGCATCATATTTCCAACTGAGAACATATTTGCCGGTACTAGCCTCTTTTTCAAGTTTCACTTCGGTAGGGGATGGAACCGTATCTGATTCAGTCCCAATAAAACTCCCCCTAAACAAACTCCCTCTCCCCAGAAACACGCCCACGGCCACGACGGCCAGAATGCCGGTGACGATGAGTGCGATTTTTTTGATATTGAGCGTTGATCCTGTCTGCGTATTTTCCATAGTGTTTTTGTTTTAGTGAGGTAGGTTTGAAATTATTTTTCTATGATAGGGAGAAATTCATTCGAGGTCGCGATTTTCTCTTTCACGTTATTGCTGTTCAAACCAAACAGGGCGACTTCAACGGTCTTGATCAGGCCGATGGATGGTGGCAGATCGCTGTTGGTAACGCCATAGACTTCCTTCGGAAACATGGATTGTGGGATCACCGTACTGTAGGTGACTTTCTCGCCCGTACGCAGTTCGGTCACGCTTGGATTCTGATCATTCCATGGCTTGACGAACGTTGGTGTCTTCACGCGATTCACGAATGCCTCGAAGGAAATACCAAACTGTTTATCGGCAATAGTCGCGCCATTATTTTTCATGGAATAGGTAACGGCCAAATCGCCGCTCTTCAGAAACGTCGCGTTATCCACGCTTACCGCGAGATTAACATTCGGAGTCTCGGAGAGAAACGATCCCTTCAGCCCGCCACCTTTCGTCGCGAAAAACGCAATGACAATCACGGCCACGATTGCGCCGAGAGTGATGAAAAGTGTCTTGTTTGAACCGGTATTATTCGATTCAGAGAACGGAATTTTCTGCTCCATATATATTTGTTTTTAAGGTTTATTTTTTTATTCCTTTATACAAGTATACATGATTTCACGGCTTTGCGCAAGTGCAAGGTTTATACGAAACTACGCCCCCGCCACATTCGACATATCCATAATAGGCAACATGATCGCGGCGACCATGCCACCCACCACCAAGCCGATCATAATGAGCAGAATAGGCTCAAAAGCCTTGGTCAAACCCTGAATCATCGCGTCTACCTCGTCATCATACAGCGCGGCGACCTTCTCGCTTACCACGTCCAGATGCGCCGTCTGCTCACCAATTTCAAGCATGTTAATCAAAACCACAGGAAACAGCGAAGGGTCATTCAACGACTCGGCCAGAGGAATACCCTGTTCCACATCTTGCGAAGCGAGAATCAAACGCTGTCGGTAGACATCATTGCCAATGGCATCGGCGATAATATGGAGAGACTGGACCACCTGCACGCCGCTATCCAGCAGATCGCTGAGCAATCGCGCGAATCGCGCGAGCAGACTTTTCCGAATCAACGCACCGAACAGAGGAATCTTCAGTAGCATCCCATCCCACTGATACCGTCCCATCACCGTCTTCTTCCACGCGCTCACTGACATCACGATACCGACACCGGCAATCGCCATGAATACCCAGTAACTTTGGAAAAATCCACTCATAGTGATGAGCAGTTGTGTTGCGAACGGGAGAGCCTTTCCCGACTGGGTGAAAAACTCCGTCATCTTCGGCACGACCACGATCATCATCACGAACACCACGGTCACGAGCAGCGTAACGATAACCATCGGATAAATTAATGCGCCCTTCACCTTGGCGGTGATAGAGGCGTTTTTCTCAAGCCTATCAGCCAAACCGGTCAATACCTGATTGAGCTGACCCGTCGCCTCGCCCGACTTCGTCATACCGATTTGCGAATCATCAAACACATCCCTATGGAGACTCATCGCGTCGGACAAACTCTGACCCTGTTCGATTTTTTGGGAAACTTCAGAAATAATTCGGGCAAGTTTCGGATTTTGCGCGCTCTGCGCGGACAACGTCTCTAACGATTTAATCAATGGCACGCCGGCATTAATCATCACCGCCAATAGTCGGAAAAATCCCGCGAGATCCTTCACGGTAACTTGTGAGTGTGAGATCAGCCAATCATTCACCCGATAAAAAAAGTCGAGAATCGGATTTCCGGTAAGTTTCCCATAGCGCAGTCGTTCCTGCTCGATGAGCTTCTTCACCATCGAGACCTCAGCGATATCCAGGGTGATGGGTGCCATGCTATCGTCCCGCGAACCGGCCTCGCTATCCAGCAAGTTGATGGCTCCACTCAGGGCGATTTCCGACGAATTTTCTCCGACAGAATTAGACATATTCTTCAACTTTACGGGCTACGCTATAAACTTCTTCTAAAGAAGTAATGCCTTGCAGGCACTTCACCAGGCCATCTTGCTCGAGCGTAATCATGCCCAACTTAATGGCCGCCTTCTCGATCTGCACCGATGGAGTCTTATCGAGAATTAATTTTCTCAACTCGTTATTCATGCGGAGCACTTCATAAATCGCGATTCGTCCGAAGTATCCTATATTATTACACTGGTCGCATCCCTTCGCGACGAAGAACGCCTTCCCCGCGAGGAGAGCCTTGTCTAATGTTGGAAATTTCACATCAACGCCTCCTAAGAGTGCCTTGTCTATTTGCGGTCCGAGAACGGGATCCGCGCCTATCGGCGTAGCTGCGGGTTGTTTGCACGACTGGCACAACTTCCTCACCAGACGTTGCGCGATAATTACCTGCACGGTAGAGGCGACGAGAAACTCCGGCACGTCCATATTTTCAATACGGGTTAACGTTTCAACCGCGCTGTTCGTATGAATCGTCGACAAAACCAAATGTCCCGTCAACGATGCCTCAATCGCGATATCCACCGTCTCGCGATCACGAATTTCACCGACCATGATAATATCCGGATCCTGACGCAGCGCCGCGCGCATACCCGTGGCGAAATCATATTGAATGTCGTGGTGCACCTGACTTTGGCTCAATCCATCCATCTGAATTTCCACCGGATCTTCAATGGTTAAGATATTCACATCCTCAGTATTAATTTTATTCAGACACGTATACAGCGTCGTCGTCTTTCCCGAACCTGTCGGTCCCGAGGTGAGAATAATCCCATTCGGACTATCGAGTCCCTCCATTACGTAGGTAAAATTATTTCCATCCAATCCAATCTCCGTCACGTCGGGAATTTTGCGAGACTTATCCTGAATACGCATCACGACTTTCTCTCCGTTTACCGTGGGAAACGTGGAGACACGCAGATCCATTTCACGGTTATCCTTCGAGGTTACTTGGCATCGTCCGTCTTGCGGTATGCGCTGTTCATCGATTTTCAGATTCGACATAATTTTGATACGCGAAATCACCGCCGGATGAATATTGGTAGGATACTCCACGATTTTTTGCAACGATCCATCGATACGATAGCGAATGCGTACCAACCTCTCCTCCGGCTCGATATGGATATCAGACGAGCGCATATCCAGAGCCAACGAGATCATCATCAGCGCGAGCTGAGGTATATTTCCCGCGATAATCGCGTCTTTGAGCTGTTGAAATTTAGCATTATCAATCATGATTTGTCTTTTTGGAAGTAGGCCGAAATCTCGGCACGGAACTGAATTTTATGTTTACCCGCGTCCTCGGCAAAATTCATCTGAACCGATTTCAAATCCAGCAGTCGCAATTTTTTCGTCAACGTTCCCGAGTCTTGTACGAACGAGAGGAACTTGTAGAAATTGGCTTCAGAAGCCGTGATATTCATGCTAATCGGCAGCACATCATACTTGCCACTCGTATCGGCCGCCGGTGTACCGAACTGCATATCGGTGGCAATAATCGGATTATTCACACGATTATTTTCCAAAAAATACGCATCAAAAATTTTCGTCAGTTCCGTATAGTTTTCCTGTGACGGGAAGACGAGCGCCAGCCCTTTTCGCATTTCTTCATCCTGTTCCTTGTAATCAGTCTGAACTTTCGTGGCGAGATCTCCATCGCTTTTTTTCGTCTGCGTGAGTCCAGCGAGGCCTTTCTCACTATCATTCACAATCGCAACCTTGTCGCTATACTCCAGATATTTTTCAATACCGTAATAGGACACAAGAAGTCCAACGATCACGACACCAATCATATAGAGCTTGATACTGCGGCTCAGATAGTGTTGTCGGATAAATGCCGGCGATCCTAGTTGTGTTTGTGGGAGTGATTCCATGGGTGGTATTAAGGTTTTGGAAGTGAAGGCTCTTGAGTGGCATCTTCGGCGGGTTTTTCAGCGACGTCTTTCGCGTCCTTCGGCTCTTCTTTCGCGACATCCTTGGCATCCTTCGTCTCCTTCGTCGTAGTCGCCGCGGCCTCTTCGATTTTCTTCGTAACTTTGTCTAACGTTTTTGTATCTCCAAAAAACTGTTGGTCTTTACTCAGATCAATAACTTTATCGCGATCATCATTTTCATCATCTTTTTGAAGACCCAGATCAATTTTGAAATTTCCCTCGAATCCGTCCTTCTCGGAAAAAGTCTTGGAGAAATTCCGCATCTCGACATCTTTGAATCTTCGGGATCCTTCGAGCTGATCAATCAAAATCGCCAGAATTTTGAAATTTTCACCCTTGAAATCTTTCACGTTGCCGCTGATGGTCAGTCGTCCCGTGGCTCCATCGAAATCAAAACCGGTATAGAGAATACCGCCGATATCTTTGTATAATTTCGTTTTGAATCGATCATCACTCGCCTCGGTCTTGGCATAAATTTCCTTGATGAGAACAGCCCACGGAATACGTTTGTCTTTAATTTGAAAAATATAAGCGAGACGATTATTATACTTCGCCGAAAGTTTGATGATATGTTTTCGCAACTGATCATGCGCCATTTTTTTGATATCCGTAGAAATTAATTGCTGAAGTGGAGCATTGCCGATCAGTTGGAGAAGCTCATTCAAATCACGAATTTCTTGCTTCTTGAGTTCTCGGTTGGTAGAGGTGAGATTTTTTAATTCTTCGAGAGCCGTACGTTTTTTCTCGCTCACATTTTCTTTGAGAAGAGTGTTAAATTCATCCGTTGCCATCTTTTTTTCCGCTTCCTGTTTCATCTCCGGAGTCATTCCTGTGATATCCGCGGTGAGATTTTGATCACGATAGATCGTGGTAAAGTTTGGTTTTGCCAGAATCAACCGTGCCTGTTCAAACGGCTTCACAAGGTCATTTTTCGCCTTTTCCAAATCCGCGGCGAGATCGGCTTTCTTCGAATCATCTGCCGCTCTCCACGCGTCATACACCTGCAAGTACTCATTCGATTTATAGAAAAACTGATCGAGATATTCCTTGGCCGTGCGATAGCGATTATAATTCACCTCGGTCATCACGCCCTTGAGAGAATCACTCGAGCTCTTCAGTTTTGCTCCGACATTTTGGGTACTGAACAGGGTCACATCAGGATTCAATTGCGTGAAGAAAAATACATAGAGTCCAAACCCGAGCGTAATTAAAAGCGCGAACAAAACTTTCACAAATGAGAGCTGCTTCTTCAGATGAAATTCACGATCGATGAAGAGGCTGGTATCGATTTTCGGAAGCTCTCCCAGGATCGCCTTTTTCTTCTCAACGCTCTTGCCCTCGCTCTGTATCATGGCTTGCAGTACCAGATCCTGATCACTATTTTTTTGTTTTTGCGATGATAGATTTTTCAGGAAATCGTCGGCCGACGCGTTAGTAGACGCGCTAGCGTCTGTTCCCGCTCCCGTTCCCGTTCCCGTTTTTGGCGAACCAATACTTCCCGCTGCCACCCCTGTCGAACCTCCGAGCGCGAACGAACCGGTCGTACCACTCGGTGCCGCGGGCTGCGCATCGAGTAGATGCGGAGTCGAGATGGTGATATCACCTCCGGACGTATCATTTCCCAGGAAATGAAAGAGTTTTGTCTCGGAAACGAAATCGAAGAGATCTGAATTTTCGAAACTGAAGAGTTGGTGCATTGGGTTTTCTTTTGTTTTTTATATCCAGTCATTGTACCAAATTTTTACTATTATGTAAATAGCTTTAGGGGCGGCCTAACAGACTTTCCGATTCCATTACCGAAGAGAATTTACAAAAAATAAAAATATAGTATAAATAAAGCTGGATAATCTGATTATCCATGGCGCATGGCATGAGGTTCTGGACCTATATCCAAATGTACAGCAAAAAGACATCAAAATGGATATAGGTACGGGGGGCGCATATCGCTTTGAATGCAGTATTGAAAGCTAGAACGGAGATCATAAAAACTCACTCGTGACGCGAAAGCCAAAATCCGTTACTCTGCAGCTAATGTCCACGCCAAAACTTCAAGTCAAGCGTCCCGCCCTTCCCGAGTGGTTCAAGATCCGCCCGCCATCAACCGTGGCGTTCACGGACATCAAAAGTCAGCTTCAAACGACCGGTTTAAAGACGGTTTGTGAGGAGGCGCACTGTCCGAACCTCTCCGAGTGCTGGAGCGGGGGAACGGCGACATTTATGCTGCTTGGTGAGACCTGCACTCGCGGTTGCCGATTTTGCGCGGTAAAAACGGGAAATCCGCACCAAGAAGTCGATCCCCTCGAGCCCTACAAACTCGCGCAGACGATCAAGAAAATGAACCTCGAGTATGTCGTGTTGACGATGGTGGCGCGCGACGATCTCATCGACGGCGGAGCCGCGCATATCGCACAGTGCATTCGCGCGATTCACAAAGAAAATCCAAAAATTCTCATCGAGATGCTCGCCTCTGATCTCCGTGGAAATCAAGACGCCCTCAAAATAATTCTAGAAAGTGGTATCGTCGTTTTAGCGCATAACATAGAGACAATCGACAGACTCACGAAATTCGTACGAGACGGTCGTGCCACCTACGCACAAACACTTCAGGTGCTAAGAAACTCAAAAAAAATTGCACCACACATCTACACCAAATCGTCTATCATGCTCGGTCTTGGTGAGACGGAAGAAGAAATAATTCAGACGATGAAAGACCTCCGTGCCGCCGGAACCGACATGCTCACCCTCGGTCAATATCTTCCCCCATCACAGACGCATATTTCCCTGAAAGAATACATCCACCCCGACCAGTTCGCCAAACTCGAGCAAATTGGCCTCTCCCTCGGCTTCATCTACGTCGCCTCCGGCCCCCTGGTACGAAGCTCCTACAAAGCTGGAGAACTCTTCGTGAAAACGCTTGTAAGAGCCACGAAAAATCAGTAAACTAAGCTTCCGAAATGATAACCCCTACAAAAAATGACAAAGCTCGATACACAGCACTCGCAAAACACACATAACAATGCGCCCCTAGCCGGTTGTCATCCGAAACATGAACCTTCACAGGAAGTTCAAACTATCTCCTCGCAAGTTGCCGCGTCGACAACGGCAGCCATCGATGACGGCGAAAACGATAGTGACTACTGGCCTAATGGAGACGCGTGCATTGTGATAGCGCGAGGCGAATCGCCAACTCCATGTAAGTGATTCTTGCGCACATAGCCCGCAGTACCGTACGATAACACTATATATGTCCGATATTTTTTCACAATTCGACCCTCTACAGGGCAAACGATTTCAGATACTTGATGAGAATGGAGTACTTTCTTCTGACCCCGCCATCGCGGCTCTTCGCCCGCTCGAACTTACGGATGAGCTCATCAGGCAGTCCTACGAAAAAATGCTCTTTATGAAAATGGCTGATCAGAAGGCAAATAATCTTCAACGTACCGGACGTATGGGAACGTATGCATCGATTCGCGGACAAGAGGCGGCGCAAATGGGAGCCGGTCTCGCGATCAAGCCGGAGGATTGGCTTGTACCGGCCTTTCGTGAACTCGGAATTATGTGGCTCCATGGTATGCCTATTGAAAATATGTATACCTATTGGATGGGAAATGAGATGGGCTCCCTTCCTCCAACGAACGTGAACTGTATTCCGATATCCATCGTTGTTGGCTCGCAAATGCTTCACGCGGTAGGAATCGGGCTCGGTATGAAAAAGAAGAAAGAGCAGAAAGTCGCGGTAGCATTTTTCGGAGATGGCGCGACAAGCGAAGGTGATTTTCACGAGGCGATGAACTGTGCCGGTGTATTCAAGCCGAATACGATATTAATTTGTCAAAATAATCAGTGGGCGATTTCCGTTCCGAGAAATTATCAAACCGCCTCCGCCACGATCGCACAAAAAGCAATCGCCTACGGACTTCCTGGAATTCAGGTAGATGGAAACGATATGATCGCCATGTATGTAGCCGTAAAAACAGCTAGAGAAAGAGCACTTCGAGGCGAAGGAGCGACGCTGATCGAGGCGTATACCTATCGTCTGGGTGATCACACTACTTCCGATGATGCCAAAAAATATCGCGATCCGGCGGAAGTGGAGTTATGGAAACCACGCGATCCAATGATACGTTTGCAAAAATATTTAGCAGCGAAAAATCTCTGGACGCAAAGTTACGAAGACGAACTTGTCGCAAAATATGAAAAAGAAATTGATGCGATTGTAGAAAAAGCTCAAACGATACAATACAATCCATCAGACATGTTTGACTACACCTACGCCGTACTTCCGCCGCAGCTACAGGCGCAGAAAGAAGAACTCCTCGCCAGGATTCAAGCGCAAGTTTGAACTTCTCCCGTTCCCGTTTCTCATTAAGTATCTTTATGGAAAATCCAAAACTCAATATCGTCGAAGCAATTAATCTCGCCCTCAAGCAGGAAATGGAGCGCGATCCATCAGTACTTATTTTTGGTGAAGACGTTGGAAAAGATGGTGGAGTATTTCGCGTCACGGATAAATTGCAGGCGCAGTTCACGGAAGACAGAGTCTTCGATTCACCGCTAGGGGAGTCAGGAATCGCTGGTATGGCCATCGGCCTCGCAATGTATGGATTCAAACCCGTCGTCGAGGTTCAGTTCGATGGATTCTATCACCAGATGTTGGACCAAATGTTGCAACACGCCGCGCGCATGCGAAATCGTTCACGTGGTCGCTATACGGTTCCGATGGTAGTGCGAATACCAAGTGGAGGTGGAATCAAGGCGCTCGAACATCATTCCGAATCCATCGAAACATTTATTGCCCACACACCGGGTCTAAAAGTGGTATATCCTTCTACGCCATATGACGCGAAGGGTCTTCTCCTCGCAGCAATCCGCGACCCCGACCCCGTACTCTTTATGGAGCCAAAGAGGCTTTATAGAGCCATTAAACAGGAAGTTCCGCTCGAAGACTACATCGTGCCGATCGGCCAGGCGAACGTTCTTCAGGAGGGCACGGATGTAACGGTAATTGCATGGGGTGCGATGGTCCGCGAGGCGCAGACAGCCATTGAAGCACTCAAGTCGAATCCCGCAACGGCGAATTACTCCATCGAACTCATTGATCTCCGCACCATTTCCCCGCTCGATCAGGAAACGATTTTCGCCTCCGTCGAAAAAACCGGCCGCCTCGTTCTCGTGCAGGAAGCAGTAAAGTCCTTCGGGCCGGGATCCGAAATAGCCGCGCAGGTCACCGAAAAATTACTCTACTCCCTCAAGGCTCCCATTGCGCGCGTTGCGGCACCGGACATAACGGTACCATACTTACAGGCGGAACATTGGTACTTGCCCAATGCGCAGCAAATCCAAAGCGCGATCATACAGACAATGAATACGTAAGAGTTTCTCATAATTTTTCCCTCATGCTCGAATTTAAATTCCCAGACGTCGGCGAAGGTATTCACGAAGGAACGATCGTGAAATGGCGCATCAAGGAAGGCGACGAAGTAAAATCCGATCAAGTCCTCGTCGAGATCGAAACCGACAAAGCCATCGTCGAAATTCCATCTCCCCGCGCAGGAATTATCGCCAAAACATTTCATGCAGAAAAAGAAATAATCAAGGTTGGCGAAACACTCGTGGCAATCACCGACAAAGGCGAAGTATATTCTCCCACTTCGTCTGCCGTAGCGGCAACGATCACTCCAACCGTCGAAGTCGCAACTCCCGACAAAGGCCCCGGCGTCGTTGGCTCCATTGACGCATCAAATACCGAAATTCCCAAAGCTAAAATTTCTGCACGTGCAGAAATTTCAGCTTTAAGCACTTCTGGTCGACCAGAAACCTCAGCTTTAAATTCATCAGTTTCAATTAAGATTCTCCCAGGTACCCGCAACCTTGCTGCGAAACTCAAAATCGATATCACAAAAATCACAGGCACCGGTCCAAACGGAATGATCACCGATGCTGACATTCTTTCCGCAAAAACTTCCACTTCCACCTTCGCACCGATGACCTCTGCGTCAGGAACCACGACCACGACCACACAGCCGAAAACATTCCCCGGGTCCGTCACGATCACCCCCTACAAAGGCATTCGCAAAGTCATCGGCGACCACATGGTTGAGTCCCACACTCGAACCGTTCCGGTCACCCACTTCGACACGATTGATATCACAAAATTATTCAACAAGCGTGAAGTAGAAAAAGTCGCAGCAGTCCAGCAAAATATCAAGCTCACCTTCCTCGCCTATATCGTTCAGGCCGTCACGCAAACGCTCAAAGAATTTCCAATCATCAATTCCGAACTTAACGAATCTTCGCAAGAAATTATCACCAAAAATTACTACAACATTGGCATCGCCGTCGACACCGAAGATGGCCTCTTCGTCCCAACCATCAAAGACGCTGATAAAAAAGATCTCTACACGATTGCTCAAGAAATTGTCTCTCTCGCCGAAAAAGCAAAAGCCAAAAAACTTACGCCGCAAGACATGTCAGGCGGAACATTTACGATTACGAATTACGGCTCCATCGGCGGCGACTTCGCCACACCGATCATTAATTACCCGGAGTCTGCGATTCTCGGCCTAGGAAAGATCAAGGACTCATTTATCCTCGATGCCGCCACTAAACAACTCACTCCGACTAAAACCATGGGTCTCGCCCTCACCTTCGACCACCGCCTCATCGACGGCGCCGTGGCCGCCCGATTTGTGAATGCTGTGGCGCTAAAACTGCAACTATAGATATAGTAAATTGAGGGCCTTGCGGACGTCCACAACGCAGAATGTAAAAAAGATTTTACGCAACATAAACATAAAGCCGAAATCGGCCAATCCAGAGTACAATACATCCAGTCTACATTTAACCCACCTCATTATGCATCCTCAAGATTGGAGAAAATATCTCGCTGAACTTCTTGGTACGTTTCTACTTATATTTATGGGGGCGGGGTCGGTGATTATCGGACAGACATTTGGAACATCTGATCTCCTGGGTGTCGCGGTAGCGCATGGATTGGCCATTATGGTTGGTATTTATGCATTCGCACATATCTCAGGTGCGCACTTCAATCCGGCGGTTACGATCGCCATGCTTGCCACAAAAAGAATTCGAGTAATGGAGGGCATTTCCTACATCATTTCACAGTTCCTGGGAGCCGCGCTCGCTACGCTCGCGCTCAAACTCATCTTCGTCGACCTTCTCGTAACCGAATTTGGCGTTCCATCTCTCGTCGGTGGACTCTCTCCGGTATCAGGAATTATCATCGAAGCTATTCTCACGTTCGTCCTCGTTCTCGTGATCTTCTCTGTCGCCATCGACCAAGAAAAAACTCGCAGCAATACGGCAGGACTCGTTATCGGTTCTGTCATTCTCATGGACATCCTCGTAGGCGGGCCTCTCACGGGCGCCGCCATGAACCCGGCTCGATGGTTCGGCCCAGCCCTGATCTCAAACGTATGGACCAACTGGTACGTCTACCTCGCCGGCCCGCTCACGGGCTCGCTCCTGGCAGCCGCTCTCTACCAACTTGTCTATCTCCGGAAGAAGTAGAACTGCCACACAACTACCGCGCATCTCATTCCGGCTTTAGCCTCGATGATGGGCAAGTCCATCGACAAGTTCCCGCATATTGTGGGAGAGAAGATAGAATCGCAGCGAGCGACCTTTCCATAACCAAAAAAATTAATCATCAAAAATATTCATTTTACATACTTTTTCAGTTATTTTCTCAAACCTTTCAAAACTCCATCCGCCTTCAGGTGGAATAATATCCGAAGGTTGAGTCAGGCGAATCTTGATGCCCTGGATAGTGATATAACCTTCCGATGATGATTCTTTTTTACGTTTCATGGCAAAAGTCTAACCGAAAAAAATCACAAAGAAAAGCGTCAAAGCTAAAAATGTGTCCACACTTTCTGACAACACCTACCTCATCTCATTCCACTCTTTCGTCTTGTATCTCTCTTGCACAAGCTCTTCCGCGCGCGCCAGCTCGCCCTCCGTCCACGTTCCAATCTCAAACTTCTTTCCCTCCGTGAAACTATTCAACAAAGCCGAATAAACCTCCTCGCGAGTCACCTCCGGCCGCACCTGAGCCACGGAAGTTACCCTCTCCTCGACTGCCGCAATCATTTTATCGGCAATTTTTTCTTTCCCAACTTTTAATAAAGAAAACATCTTCTTCACGTCAACAGTCAGCAAAATTGTTCCATGTTGCAAAATCACGCCACCCCTACGCGTCTGCGCATTCCCGGAAATCTTCTTCGACGAACTCGAAACAATAATATCATTTATCGGCTTGAACTCGGCCCCAATCCCGACCTGTCCCAACCCCCTAATAATCCATCCGCAAATCTCGTGGTATGACTCGGTAATTCCCAGACGCACTCCATTCGCATCGCAAAAATCCTTCTCCGGCACTATCACGGAATACGTAATCTCTCCCTCGAAATCATGATACACCGCACCGCCACCCGTACGTCGACGAATAATATCGACCACTCCATCGCCAGATGGAGATGATCCCGTTCCCGTTTTGGCACATGCTTCGATATCAATTTCATCCACCAAACTCTGAAAATATCCAATCGAAACCGCGCTCGGGCTCCACCGATAAAACCGCACCGTAGGCCGCACCGCACCACTCGCCACACTCTCACAACACGCCTCATCCAATGCCATATTCATGAAGGCATCATGTGTTTCTAACTCTATCACCCTCCATGAAATATCAGAAATTCCCATAAGAAAAATTATTTACCGGAAATAGCTGACCGCACCATCTCATCCAGCCCGCCGGACGAATCTGCCGACACGACCGCGCTTCCTCCGCTTCCCCAACTATCTTTTCCCCCACGAATCGCCTCCACCAGCGTTTCCGCAACATCGCTCACGTTAAACCCAACCAACTCAAAACCACGTCCATGCACCAGATCATTCAATTTCGATACAAACTCTCCAACCGGCGCCTCATTCGACATGCCATTGAGCGCACCCTCGAGCTCACTCACGCCCTCCTCCGGATGCATAAAAAAATCCCCGGTCAGCGAAACGCCACGCAGAACACCATCAGCCACATCACACTTCACCCGAAGCAGCTTCCCTCCCGTTACTTTTCTCGTAGCCACGTATTCCATGGCTGCATCCTACACGAAACGTTGAACCAGCACCACTTTACTAAATTGCAGAAATATGATATAATCAACTAATGAATAATAGTACGCCGAATCAACCCCAAGCGCAGCCGCTAGAGGAACAAAGCACTATTCGCGACCTTCAGCTTTTTGCTGAATTTCTAGCCGAAAAACAACAACTTGATGCAAAAAAATCATCCGACGAAAGGTCCAAAAACAATATGCTCAAAAAGGCAGCTCAGCTTCAGGAGATAAGCGTTCTTCTCCGAGATTATGAAGGAGAAAGTCTCAGCGCGTCGCTTGCAACCATAGAACAGTTCCGCAAAGAATGGGAAGATTCCGGAGAATTGAACAATCCCGGTCTGCCGGATGAAGAGCTCGACCACTACGACCATCTCGTCGCGACGCATGAGTTTATGGTGCAACACGGGGGGACTCTGCTCAGGGAGCGTTCGGATTTCAGGGAATGGAAAAGAAAAAAAATGGAAGTACGCCCGTCAGAGCCCGCCACTACGCGACACACGGAAAAAGGCGAAATAGAGAGGCTGGAACAGCAGAATGTGCTGGAGATGATTCTGGAAAGTGGAGGCATTCGAGTCTCGACATCGATACTGCAAAGTGATTCACCGACAAGTACCGGAAGTGGTTTTAATATTTTGGACCACAGATTCCTCATGGCACGATCACAGAATTCCGGAGCAATGATGTAGATGGAAATGCAGTTCTACACCGGCACTGAAAACAGATCGCTTCGCGCAGATGAAATAATGAGAAATCTCATGCGAAAAAATAATGTTCATGAAGTGATTGATATTCGGCCCGTGAAAAAAATGGAAGAAATTAAAATCGTTGAACCCGCTACGAAAGGTTTCATGGGAATGGGAGGTAAACCGGAAACAGTACGATACGAGAAAACCGGCAGACAGATACCATCGCGGCATGCCGAACTGGTCCAAGGGGGCAAGCAAGAGCCGGCGTGGAGAATAACCTACTACGTCGACGATCCCGAGTGGAAAGATTATTCCGGCAGAAGAGGCCAATATCTCCAGATAGAAATCGTCTTACCCGAGACGATAATGAAAAAGGTTGAAAAGCTAATTGATGCGAATCCAATATTCATTCGCGATATTGTGGAACGGGTGATGAAAGAAAAAATCCTCAGCGATGCCTCCAGATGGAGCGCCAACCAACCCGACGAAAAATCTCTGCGTCCACGCTACGAAAACTGGCTAAATCCACGCGTCTACATCCAAAAAGAAAACGACCCCAAAGGCTGGAACGAACAGTCCGCACGAAAAATATGCTAAAATAGTCTCATGAAAATCCTCCTTCTCACCCTCGCAATCGAACTGGCAGCCATTGTCGGAAGAATCACCTTCGGCTCAGTAAAAGGATGGTATACAAATGTCATAAAACTCACATCGCTCAATATTCCACGAATTCACCACGGATACATTGGAATCGCCCTCCTCCTGATCGCCTATTTTTTTCACCCATCCAAAACGCTCACCATGATCGGTGCCGCCCTCCTCCTCTCCGACCTCCTTCATCACTTCGTCGTCCTTCCCCTCTGGATCGGCCGTACCGAGTTTCCGTAAGAAATAGCCATCATCACAATCGTCTTCAGCTCACTACTCTATTGTTCTTATAAAAAAGGTTGACATAATTTTCCGGCGCGCGCCGGAAAAAATGTACGAAGAATAGAGAGTTCACCCAAGATAGCATCTTGTCAGAATGTATATGTACCGAAAATGTATCATTTATGTATCATTTTTGTATTAAAAATAAATGTCATATAAAAAGACCCTGGGTGATTCCGGGGTCTTTTTATTTTAACATTAGATTCAGGCAAAATTTCTTTCGCACTGAAGCACTTAGAAAGATTTACTTCATCTCAACCTTAGCACCTGCATCTTCGAGAGTCTTCTTGACCTTCTCGCCTTCTGCACGGTCGATTCCTTCCTTAACTGGCTTTGGAGCGCCATCTACGAGGTCCTTAGCTTCTTTAAGTCCGAGACCCGTGAGCTCACGAACAGCTTTGATTACGTTGATCTTGCTTGCACCACCGTCAAGAAGCGTGACAGTAACAGTGGATGAAGCTTCTTCTGCAGGAGCAGCAGCTCCAGCGCCGGCAGCCATCATCATAGGAGCAGCAGCGGTAACTCCAAACTCTTCTTCCATAGCCTTCACGAGGTTAGCTAGGTCGAGTACGGAGAGTTCTTTGACTGCGTCGAGAACTTTTTTTGAGGAAGCACTGAGTTCCATAGTATAAAATGTTAGAGAGAAATAAATAGTGGTAAAAAGAAACAGGGAACGGAAACGGAATCAGAACGCTCTGCTACGCCTTTTGCTCCGCAATCGCGTTTACCGTACGAACAAACTTGGCAAGGAGACCATGAAGTGAACCATGGAAACCCTGAATCGGGGACTTCATCATGTAGACCAACTTTGCGATGAGCTCCTCCTTTGATGGAAGTGCGGCATACTGCGCAGCCTCGCTACTCGACAAGATCTGACCCTCGAAGAGTCCACCGAGCAACTCGAGTTTCTCATAGGTCTTTTTCAACTTTTTGAGAAGTCGTGCCGGAGCAATAGGATCACCATAGGAAACGGTCATCGCTACGGAGCCCTCCATGACTTCACGGGGGATCTCTTTGTAACCATGCTCGCCCGCGGCTTTGCGGATGAGTGTTTTCTTGGCAACCTTGTACCCGACATTGTTGGCCCGCAGCTCTTTTCGAATCGCGGAAATATCACTCACGGCCAGTCCTCGGAAGTCTGCGAAGAAGAATGATTTTCCATTCGCGAACAGCTCCTGAACTTGCGTGAGCATCTCCTGCTTTTTTGCTTTCGATGCAGCCATAGGTAGGGGTTAGGTTAAGGGATAAAAAAGGATAATAGTTTTGGGAACGGGTACGTGCCTGCGGCATAATAAAAAAATCTCTGACATGCAGAGACTTCGACTGACTCTTTATTATGAGGCTATTCATCCGGTTACCCAGATTTCAGCTTCGAAAGAGTACTATTAGTGCCATCTTGGGAGGACTTCTACCCGTTTTCCTACGTCTGTCGCGCTCGCTACGCTCGCGCTCCAGCTTCGGTTGGGATGCCGCCTGTCTCTGATGCGCGCACAATCTACGCCCTTAAGCCTAAGGTTGTCAACAAAAAATAAAGATTGCTCACAGGCTCTCCCTACTTCCCCGCCTTCCTCAAATCCACGCAATACGCCGACAGGTACGACTTGTAGTTGTGGTCGAAGCACTGGTTGTCCTTGGCGCCGTCGGTGGATTGGGCTGAAGCAGAGCCGGTATCGACCTTGGCCTCAGGATCGTACGAAGGGTCTTCTTCCTCGATCATTTGATGGAGTTCGTCACGACGGGCGGCAACTTCTTTTTTTACAGAAGTGAAAAATTTAGGGGAAAAGGTTTGAATAAAATCTTTCAAAACAGGAACGATGTCCTGGTCAACATCGATATCATCGTACGATTCGATGTACTCACCTAGCACGTCGCACTTCCCCTCCATGGCGTCAGGGAAGGCATCGCTATACGCGCAAACGGCCTGCAGACTGAGCTGCATTTGCTCATACACGCCCAAGTAGCAGTCTTCTTTTGCGACTCCCGCACGTTTACGGTCACATTTTTTTAACCCTGTTTTGTATTTGGCCGCGGCGCGCTTGAAGGTTGCGACTTGCTTTTCGGCATCAACGAGAAATACCAACTCCTCCTCGGGGGCAAGTTGCACATCCACAATATCCGAGCCTTCAGGATACGCATCATCGCCGGTAGGTTGGGCAAGCGCAGCGGTAAATGCTATATTGGAAATCAGAAGAGAGACGAGCAGGAGAGTGAAAGGTGTACGCAAATAATTTTTTTAAAAAGTAACTAGAGGATAATGGAAAAAGTATTTTTGTGCAAAGTTGATATGGTGAATGAGTGGATGAAGAATTCCACGAAGGTACATAATGGGAAAATACCGCTCCTTGTCATTCTCGGTCCGACCGCTTCCGGCAAGACCGCTCTCTCCCTCAAAATAGCCCACGAAATGAGCGGCGATAGTGAAGTGCCCCTTGTGGAAATTATTTCCGCCGACTCTCGTCAGATTTACAAGGAAATTGATATTGGAAGCGACAAACTCCCCCTCGATGAGAATCGCTGCCACGATGGGATCCCTCACCACTTGATCGATTTCGTCCCACCAGAGGAGACCTACACGATGGGAGATTTCAAACGCGACGCAGAGAAAATTATTGGTGAAATTCATGCGCGCGGTCACCTCCCCATGTTGGTTGGCGGGACGGGTTTGTATATTCGTGCCATCACTGATAACTACGATCTGCCTGCGGTAAAAATCGATCCTGAGTTTCGAAAAAAACTATATGCAATGAAGAAAGAAGATCTCCATAAACTTCTTCAAGAAAAAGATCCAGCCACGGCCGCAAAAATCCACATGAATAATATTCCGTATGTCACTCGGGCATTGGAAATTATCGAAGGAACAGGTGCGCCAAAGTTAGACCAAACCGCCGAACCGAAATATAATGTTTTTATGATGGGGATTCAGTGGCCACGCGAGGAGTTGTATGCGCGCATAGATCAGCGGGTAGACCTACAGTTCCAGCGAGGATTAATAGAAGAATCGAAAATGTTGATTGAAAAATACGGCACAGATTCTCGTCTCCCATCCCTCACCTCTCTCGGCCTGAAAGAGTTTGTTCCCTATTTCAACGGACAATCCACGCTTGAACAAGTATCTAAAAAAATAAAAACCGCCACTCGCCAATACGCAAAACGACAGATTAATTGGTTTAGAAAAGATATCGCAATTCATTGGATTCCAAGTGAAAGCCTTGACGAAATGTAAGAAAAATTCATGGCTTATGGTCGACCATAGATTTTAGCTTTATAAATCTGAATTTTCGAAACAAATTTCACAACTCGCAAAATCCCACCCGTGCTATACTCCACCCATGTCTCTCCTGGGAAAACGTTGGATTATCAAAAATACGAGCAACGAGAAAAAACTTCTCGAGAAAATCATGCAGAATCGTGAGTTGAATGATGCCGAAACAATCACGACGTTTTTTAGTGAAAAAGAAGATTTCCTCGATCCATATTTGATGAAAGATATGGAAAAAGCGGTAGCGCGAATTAAGCAGGCTATAAGCGATAACGAGCGCATAATCATTTATGGAGATTATGATGTGGACGGCATTACCGGCACCACGATTCTTGTAAAAACGTTAAATAAACTTGGTGCACAAACTTCCTATAGAATCCCGCATCGCTTCGATGACGGCTATGGTCTCCATGATAAGTATATCGAAGAAGTCGCAGCCATTGGCGCTAAATTGATTATCACCGTTGATTGCGGAATCTCATGTGCCAGGCAAATTACCCACGCCAAGCAGCTCGGTCTCGATGTCATCATCACCGATCATCACACCATTCCGGAGATATTTCCTACCGATGCTTATGCCATTCTCCACCCATTGCAGCCGGACTGCCCGTACCCGTTCAAGGGTCTCACCGGCTCTGCGGTGGCATTCAAGCTCGCCCATGCTTTACTTGCGACGCTCTCTCCCGATGACCACCTCAAATTCCTCGAATCTCTCACCGACCTTGCAAGTTTCGGAACGGTTGCCGACTGTGGACCGCTCACCGGAGAAAACAGAACGATCGTGAAACGTGGCTTGAAGGCCTTCAAAAACACGCATTGGGCCGGACTCCGTCAGATGAAAAACTTCGCCAAGATCAAAGATGAAGACGTCCTCGATACGACAACGATTGGATTCAAAATGGGTCCTCGGATAAATGCTGCCGGACGAGTGGATCATCCCTATGTGGCGCTCCAACTTCTTCTCCGAGACGAAGACGACGCGCGCACACTCGCACTTGCGCAGAAGCTCGAAGGTCTCAACATCATGCGCCAAGAGATGACACAAAAAGCCGTTTTCGAGGCTATGAAACTCTATAAATCCGAGTACCATAAACATCTTTTTATCGCACACTCGCCTGATTGGCACACGGGAATTCTTGGATTAATTGCCTCGAGGGCCGTAGAAAAATTCGGTTGCCCGGCGATTATTCTCCAAGATCGCGATGATATGTTGGTCGCCTCTGCGCGCTCAATTGATGGCTGTAACATCACCGACCTGATCGGATCGCAATCCGAAAATCTCATTACCTTCGGAGGGCACGCCGCCGCCGCAGGATTTTCCGTCAAAAAAGAAAAACTCCACATCGTTGAAAGAGAGTTTTATAAAAAAGCACAAGCACTCTGGGGCTATGCGAGCAGCAGCGAGCACTCTCCCGGTTCCGTTTCCGGTTTTAGACCTCAACTCAATCTCGACTGCGAAATCTCTCACGACGAACTCACCACCGAAAACGCTCTGAAAATCGAAAAAATGCAGCCATTCGGTATCGGCAACACCAAGCCACTTTTCGTCCTCAAAGACGCACGAATCTCCGATATATCTCTCGTCGGCAAGGAGCACAATCACGCCCGTCTCACGATTCAAACCAAAGACCAGGATCTAGTCGGCATCTTCTTCTCCGCCCCCGAAAAAGTTCTTCGCCGCCAAATCGGTGACATCAATACACCTGTCTCCATCGCCTGCAATCTCGAGCTGAATAGGTTCAGAGGAAAGACGACGTTGCAACTGATGATTGTAGATATCGAGGTTGGACACTAGTTCGGTCAGAAAAATTACAATAATTATTCATCTAAATGTCCGAGAAAGTTTAGAGCGGCTTGCTAGTGTGAGAAATGTCAGGAGTGATGGTAAGTGGGGATTCTCCGGTGAGGTCAGCCGGCTTATCATCTGGCAGACACGGGTTCGACTCCCGTAATCTCCACCATTTCTGACCTAAGAAAAGAACCTCTTCAACATGAAAGAGGTTCTTTTGTGGGTCCGCCGGCTTATCATCTACATGATAGCACGTTTATGATGATTTTTTCAACTCTCTCTAAGTACCGTAGAGTAAACATTGGGGCATAATCTCGTACCCGCAACAACACAGCCGCCCCAAAGCCAACCAAAAACGCTTTCCATGCTCGCCAACCCCTGATAGAATCACATCTTCAGAGCCCTCCTATACACTTGACTTAAATTATAAAAAGGTTTATAATTAACCAATCGCTATAACGTGGCGAACCGACGGAAAAAATCACTTATAGAACACAATAATCTCATGGAATCCCCGCAATCCGTACAGCAACAAATCGTCGACCTCCTTCTGAAAAATCAGAAAATTCTGATCATGGCATCATCCCCGGCGGATGGTGACTGTATTGGTAGCTCGCTCGCGCTCTATATTGCTCTCAAGAAACTGGGGAAAGAAATTACCGTGGTGTGTCCTGATCCAATTCCGGACGTGTATCACTTTCTTCCGACAATGCACGTCATTGGAAATCGCGTGGTCGCCTCGAAAGATTTCATTATTACGATCGATACGAAAAAAATTCACAGCGCACAGGTAAAAAATATTATTGAAGATGGAAAAATAAACATTATCATCATGCCGGAAAACGGCCGCCTCTCCGAGCAGGATGTCGCATTCAATTATGGTCCTGAGCGATATGACCTCATCATTACCGTTGACACCGGTGGACTCGAACAGCTTGGCACACTCTACTCAGGCAATATCGAAATGTTCAGCCAGATGCCGGTAATTAATATCGATCATCACTTCTCGAACGATCATTTTGGAAAGATTAACTACGTCGATGTAATGGCTTCTGCTACAACAGAATTAATTATCCCTCTTATTTCCATGCTCGCCGATAAATCTGGCCAGGAAATCTGGGACGAAGATATTGCCACATTGCTTCTCACGGGAATTATTACCGACACGGGAAGTTTCCAGAATGCGAACACCACGCCTCGCGCCTTCGACGCTTCGGCGCAGCTCATCGGCCACGGGGCACGCCAGCAAGAAATTATTCAGCATATTTTCAAAACAAAGCAGCTCACGACGTTGAAACTCTGGGGACGTATTCTCACCAAAATGCAGACGGATGAAAATTTTCACATCGTCTGGTCCGTGCTCACCCAAAAAGACTTCGCCGACACAGGTGCGCTAGAAAATGAAACCGGCGGTATCATCGACGAGCTTCTCTCCAATGCTCCAGGCGCGGAAATTATCTGTCTCATAAAAGAAAAAAAGGACGGTCTCGTTTCCGGATCGATCCGCACTACAAACCCATCGGTCGATGCCAGTATCATCGCTGAACAGTTTGGCGGTGGCGGTCACACACGCGCCGCAGGCTTCAAGATGCAGGGCGTCCCGGTCGAAAAAGTCGAAGAGCGAATTCTTGCAGCCTTCCGTGAATATCAATCCAAACGTCTCGGCGTGCCACTCGAGAGTGAGCAGACGGTCAGCCAGCCGCCGATCGTCCCCATGGCCCCAGAGGTAAGAGTCGAGCCAAAGGTCGAGGTTCAGTCAGAGCCAAAAGTTAAACTTCCGCCAGAACCAAAGGTCGAGGCGAAAGCCGAGGTAGAGCAAAAAATCATTCCAAAGCTCGAACTCAAGCTTGAACCGAAAAAAGTAATACAGGAGGCCCCACTTATTGCTGCCGCCCAACCCCCACAGCCGGATACACCACTACCACCGGCCACGCCTATCGTCACCGAACCAATTCCCGATATTCAGCCAGTCGTAGAGCCAATTATCCCATCGGGAGGATTCAATCTCCAGGCACCTATGGATGACATTTCAACGGACGAAATATCTTCTACGTCAGAACCAAAAGAGGAGACGACTCAGGAGCCATATAAGTTTGGGACATAAAGACGAGTTTGCCCGCAGATAGAAATGGCGGCAAGTGCGAATGGTTTTAACAAGCAGACACCAAGGGGAGAGATTCCGGCAGGCTACCCTCCAGGGTAATAATTCGCGTCTCATGATTACTCAAGGTCATGATGGTTTTATCAAGTCGCAGATTCATCTTTTTCATGTCATTCTTGGTAGCACACTCACCCAACATATCGATAATGGTATGAAACGAGGATGACATATCTTCTTTGGTATAAAAATGTAATAGATCATCCTTCGTGGCAAGAAGTGCAACTGCACTCGCCAACTCATATCTGAAAAGACCCTAGTTTTCACAAAATTGGCACATTGACTTTCATGTTTATGGGTTTATAAGCATATAATTATCAAAAAAGTGCCTTTTTTGAAGCTAAAAATTTCCCCGGGGAAATTAGTGAATCATACGATGAAAATGGCATATATCAAACGGTCAGTTTTTTTGATGGCTTTTATAGGCCATAATATCGACACTGGAAAAACTGGGGTCTTTTCAACTCATATCTCTTGTCCTTTCCGATATTTATTTTCACACTAGCACGCCAATCTAACAAAAGTCTGAAAAAATCGTGAATTTTTGTTGTAATTTTTCTGACACGCACCTTGAAGCTCGAAACTGAAAAAAATGTGCATACAAAAATGGTAATCCAGACCACTTATGATAACAAAATCAAAAGCTCAACAAAGCTAAAATCTCAGGTCGACCAGAAGCCATAAAGCTTTTGCTAATTATTGCAACACAGTACGGCGGCACAAAGCTGAGATTTGTGATATAATAATGGGATATTTTTATTGCATTCCCATGTCATCAATCACGCTATCTCAGCTCATTAAAAAGAGCCTTCTCATCTCGCCTGACATGAAGGAGGATCTCACTCGTAAAATAACTACATTTACGGAATTTCAGCAGCAAGAAATGATCGAGGCCATTGAGGCATCAGAAAAAGACCTCGAGCAAATTCTCGATCATGCCATCAGTAATGATCCAAAAAAGCTCACCATAATCCAGCAGAAACTCGACGATGTATGGAAGCGGTATGTGAAGGAGGTGGAAAAAGTTTCAGAATCGGCGGAAACAACACAGGAACAGGTGCTGCTCGATCAGCTCGATCAGGAATAAAACAAACAAACTATGGCAGAACAGAACGCTATAAAAACTCAACAGAAACGACTCGATGCCATCGATCAGAAAGAAGATCGGGAAGTTCTGGTTGGCGAGAAAAAATATGGGGATGTTATATTCGGGAAAGTAGCCTCCCTCACTCGTAAAATTGATACCGATGCGGGTATTACCGATGAGCGCGTGAAGGCGCTGCCGGCGTTCCGGAAGCTCAAGCAGGATGCCATGAATACAGCCCACGACGAGCTGAAAAATATTGACGAGAAAAACATCGATGCAGCAACCAAGAAGCTCGAACTCACCATTCGTCAGCTCGAAGTCAAGTTTGAGAAGATGAAAGAGCTTACGCCGCTCATGGACACATTCGAGAAGTTCCAAAAAATGTTTGGCGCATTGCCGTTTCTGCGTGATTGGATGACGCTCTATACCGCTATCGATCCGACCAAACGAGCGCCACCCGAGACGATGATGAAGGATATGGAAAAGCTCATGAGTATCGGTGGTGGATATGCTCCGGCAGGAGAAATGGTGAAACATATGGAACTCGATGTCGTAAATCTGATGGGTGCGTACTTGCGCGGAGATCGAGCGACAGCCGACATGACGATCATCGTACTCAGTGAGCGCCTCGCATTCGCTCGGCGCGTCACAGAACACCTCCCCAAAATCAAAGAAGAACGCAAAAAGATCGAAACATCAATCCGTGAGTATGAGTCGCATAATGCCGCGCTGCGAACCGCCATCAGTTCGGGTCGTCCGTTGCAATTCATGAAGGGCCTCGAGCAGAGCTATCTCGATGGAATCAAGCTCATGCCGGCATTGAAAAGTATGACGAAGTGGGAAAAAGAACTCACAGGAGAAACGAACGGTCGCGTGTCAGTAGGATATGAGAAATTATTACCCAATGAAGTTCGCAAAGAAGTAACATTTACGACCATCGCTATTGATGGCCAGGGTAAGCCAAAAGATATGCCTGCGAACATTCCTCTTACGCAGGAAGCGATGGTGAGAACGGAAGAAACCCTCCAGGGTCAGCTCCTCATGATCCGTCGTGGTATCTATCTCACGACTAAGGATCAAAAATACAAATCGTACTTCGATCAGAGTCAGGAGAAGATGACGAGCCGATTGATTGATGACGCGTTGCAATATCTACAGGATGCTCAACAAGCAGATCATCAGGAGTCTCCACGCTCTATACTTGAACCTCTTCAAGCAAGCGATTTTGACGGAAATCAGACAAAAGAAATTCATCAGTACATGGGTATTATCGCCGGCAACTTCGACAGTATACAGCGAATGCAGCCGGAGAATCCCATCGGAGCCGCGCAAGAAAACTCACTGTTTCAAAAACGGGTTCTTTCTCTCAGGAAAAAACTGGGAGCTGGTGGTGTCGATGCGAATGCGAATACCACCACCATACTCGGTAATGAAGCACAATTCCTCGGTACCAAACTCATGAATTTTTCGAAACTCAAAGAGCAATCTCCTAAACAACACGAGGCATTCACGAATATTCTCAACACCTACCTCCAACAATCACGCGCTCTTTCCGGCCAGATGCTCACGCAAAATCCAATCATCGGCGAGTTCCAGCAACAGAGTGTGGATGCTAAGCAGATGTTTTCTGGCCTTTCCACAACTTTCCAGAACCTCTCCGTCAAAATAGAAAAAACAGGCGAGGGATTTTCTGAGTTGGATATGGATGATATCAAAAAAGAAATTACCACTTTCCGATCGCGAACATCATATAAATTTCTCAAAGGCTCACAAGCAATGAGTGTCCTGCAGGAGATGAAAAAATACATGAGCGATCCATCGCTAATCCCTCCGAAAGATTTGGCCATGATCAAGCAGGCCGAACAATCGATTTTGCAAAGCCAGATGGCGCTTCAGCAGATCGATCAGACATGCGAGCAACTCATGGGGATGAGTGGATATGGGGTAGGGAAGAATCTTATTCTCAGTCATCTGAAATTAATCGCGAAGATTGCGGCGGCAGTAATCGGTGCCGTCGTAGTAGGTCAGGTGATTGCAGCAAGTGGTGGGCTGGGAATTGTTGCCGCAGGTACGGGATTGGGAGAGAAGGTGCTTGAGTTTCTTGCGATAAATGCACTTATTGGAACGGGCGCTACAGCTGGATCGGCTATTGGCGATAGTCTCATCGAGCAAAATATGAACGCTTTTCAAAAAGATCAAATTATTCAATCTTGGGTGAGAAATGTAGCGATGTCTACGGCTGCTGGCGCACTTAGTCCACTTCTCGGTACCGGTATGGGCAGAGTTTCCGCGACCTCCATGAAAATGATGCAGCAAAGTCGCCTCGGATTCATCCGTACTGCTGGTGCTAACATAGAAGCCCGCGCCCTCAAACAAGCCTTAGCCGCAAACGCCGAACGCCATCTCTCCGGCAACATATTCAAAAATATGCTCAGAGAAACCAAAGAAGAACTCTTCGAAGAAGGTCTCGAAGCCACAGGTCGTGCCATTGCACCTGATGATCCTTCCTTAGGTTTTGCTTTTTCTCTGCTGGGTTCTGCATATGGACATGGAAAGAGGGTGGAGGGGGAAAAAACGATGCCAAGATATGTCATGAGTCCCTCCGAGCACACCACTGCACGCCAACAATACATCAACAATGTGCGGGATGGGAAAGCCGACAATTATGCCGGAGAGATCGATGATTTCCTTGCAATGGGGCGAGTGGTAACCGATGAACAGGGCATCCTTCACATAACTCGCGGGAATGAAACACTTTCTATACCAACATCCATTCCCGAGGGGAATATATTCCGGAAATATAGGAAGTTATTCGGAAATGATTTTTTGAAACTAAAAGAGTTCATGCGATTTTTAGATGATGTTCACGCTCGGCCGAATGGAGAAAAACTTCTGAAGGCGATCGGCCACTGCAACACGAATAATATCAATATTCTAAAGGTACTCGTCGATCTCCCTAACTTAGAAAATCAAGAATTTCTTTATCACATAACCAAAATGGTATCAATATTCGAAAACCATCCAGCAATATTCAGGGCTACGGGATCGCTTTTAGACATAGCTTTAAAAATTGATAAGAAGGCCGTAGAAGCTGTTATGGAAAAATTAAATAACAATAATAGGCGTGAAATATTCAAAAAAAACCCCGGCATGTTTGGGGATATACTAACATTAATCGTAAAGGGTGAGTTTTCGTATCATGCTTCATTTTATCTGAATCAATGTATTGATTTTTCAGACAATAACGCTGACATATTTCATATCCTCCTGAGTGAAACAAAAAATGAAAGTGTTGACCAATCTATCTTTCCACGACTCTATGCAACTCATGATGTATTTCGCGGAAATCCAGAAATACTACAGGAATATATCAAATTTCTCCGAAATTATCCAATGATCGATCAACATGGAAGAAGTATTCCATCGCTATTAGTCGCTGCTAAAGTACTTTACGGAGATAATGTGAGCACTTTTAAGAGTTTGGTTCGAGGCCTTTCCTCGTCTTCTGCGCATATTGCCTACGATACTGCACTTTCTGAAATAATTTCTGCACATAGAAAAAATCCGCAATTGCAAGAGCTCTACGAACGCGCAAAGGGGATGAATGAATCTGCCGATATGATGGTTCTTATTACATTGCTCCAGCGTAATTTCGGCAATGATATTCGCCGTCTTGCGAGAACTCTCGATTCGCTTACCAGGGAGACAGGACGGCATATAGCTCTTACCGATCTCATTCGTGCCGAGCCGATTTATAGTGATAACATAGATATGTTTGATGCGCTCTCAAATTCGTTACTACATCATGGTTACCATCCTGACGGACTTGATGAGCTACTCAAGGCGAAATCAATGTATCAAAATGATATTTCGCTATTTCGTTCCTTTCTCGAAGTTGCGGAAACGGGCAAGTATAGAGCGATACAAAACCTTCTAGGAACACTTAATGCTCTGAAAAAATATCCAGATTTTTACCCACTCATTTTTGAAGCTGCAAAGCATGGAAAAGCCTCGGTTGATCTCTTGGTGAATTATAGAGAAATATTTGGTGATAATATTATCATTCTTCGGGGTTTCGTTGATGCCAATATTACAGATGGAATTGAAGGTATGGAAGCCTTCGCTGCAACGCTTAAGATACAATCTATCATTGATGGTACCTCTATCTCTCCCAACTATGATCCTGAGATATATCAGATCATGAAGCATCGCAGTGCGTATATTGCCTTTTTAGGTAGGGACAGTGCGATCGCTGATTTTACGAATTTTCTTAAGATGCATGCTGGCCGTTCCGCGGCTATAACAGTAAAAGAATATATGCGGTATAAGTTATTTGAATCATCGACCCATAGTGCTGATCGTGAAAACAGAGGCGTAGTGTTGCTTTTTCCGGAGTACGATATCTCCAAGGGTATTACACGGGAAAACTGGCTGTATGTTCTTTCCATCTACTCCGGGTCGTATGATGGGGGAATGATATATGGCGATGTTGTTTCACTCATGGAGACGGGGAAAAACGCCATGCTCGACTTCATGAATGAGCTTCGCGATCGAGTGCTCAAGGAAGGTCCGGAGGCGCTCGCTCCGCACGAGAAGGCTGCGCTCATGAATTTTGCTCACTCCATTCCGCATTACAAGATGCTCGAACGTACGGCGCAATTTCTACTGCCATTCACTCCTCCGGAAACAGGTGATACGGCCCCACACCTTGCCTCAATTCGTGCATCATGTCAGTCGCTTTTTATAAAATTTGCCAAGAGAGATCGTACGAATCAGGCTAGAAATATAAACTATGCCCACTCCGACCTGGCTTCATTCTACGAAAAAATTGATGCATTTCGAGGCAACTTACCGTTTACTTCCGATCTTCTCAAGACCTTTGATTCGCTTCAGGAAGATAGAGAAAATTTTCGATTGATGCAAAATCATGTTCTCCAGGGATTTGCTTCAGTGGCCCGTATTGCCTCAGGTAATCTTGCAACATATATGCCGCGGCTTACAGCTATTAGTAATGAACTTCACGCGCAAATCACATCAACAACCGATATAGCACAGCAAAAAGTCTTCCTCGAGACATGTCGGAAAAAGCTCGACAACCTCCTCGCGGAAACATTCGAGAGTGAGCTGGGAATTCATAATCTTCCACCAATGACACAGGAGATAATGGACCATATTATGCCGCATATCGCCTATCTCTCGAATATTAGTGAAAGCACGCCATTCAAACGTGATATTCTATCACTCTTCGTGCTTCTGAACACGACGGGAAAATGGGATGCGTTCAAGCGCGGAGAGGTTCTCGACCTATCGCCATATTTCTCGGGAGAGAATTTGCGTGCACTTGAGGCATATCTCAATAACCGAACGGCCCATGATATTTTTGCCGGTGTGGATCCTACATTCTTTGGAAAATTATCAGAGAAAACAGAGGCCGTTATGGTAGGTGAAAGTGGTGGCATTGCGGATACGATTGGAGGCATTGAGCGGCATCTCGGCGATCTCAGTGATTCAGATAATTTCACTACTATGGAGCAGAAACTGCTTGGTATTCTGAAAAAATTCGGCTCAAAAATGGTCGGGAAATCACTCTCGGAACGTTTTAGGAATCCCACCTATACCGACGAGGTGATGGTGGAGTTAGGAACGCTCGAGAATGAAAAAGATGTGCTGCCAACAATCCAGAAGATTACCAGAATCCTCGGTTCACTCCTGAAATTTCAGGAGTCGATTGGCGCACTCGATCTTACCGAAAAACTGCAAAATCTCGAGAACTCCATCAAGCCATCCAATGCCGTCATTATGGCATTTCAGAAAATTGATGTGGATATGAAGAGCGAATCGGGTGCTAAACCGATTGGTGATGATATCGAACATCTCGAATCGTTGCTCAACAAGCATCGTGAGAAACTCTCCGATGATGAGTTTACATTAGCGAATGAATATCTTGCCAAAGTGAAACAGGCTACCATGGATCTGTATGTCATGAAGGACACGCTGACGAAGGAGTTCATGGCACTCCAGGAGGCAAGCACCAAGACAAAAGAAATGGGGGAGCGATTCAAATCACGTCTCGAGGAGTTTCGTAAACTACTGGTAGTAGATGCGAGCGACAAAGTTATCACGCTTCGTAGTACTATGACAGGCAACATTGAGGATGTAATAGGTCATATTCGACAGTGTCTTGGCTGTCTCACGAAGGAGGTTAACAATGACACTAACCTCACGTTCGGAGATCGCAACAGATTCTTGCTGATCACGCGTGAGTTTAAAATGGACCCCTCGCAAAGTCTTTCTGACCAGCTCGTGACGGTACTCCGAACAAAAGAAGAGGGTGAAAGCGAGGGTCGGTTATCATTCGTAATGGATAACGTATATGGCACGCGTTCGCCCGATATTCTTGCTGTGAATGTGCTGACCGTTTTGAAGAAAATGAAGGCATTGAAGAAATCTACCGGTTCGAAATCAATCGATATATTCGTGACCGATGCGGCACTTATAAGCTGCGGTCTAACAATGGAGCATCTTGAGAAAAAGATTCATGATGAATTTGGATCGACATCTATGCGGCGGACGACAAAGAACGTAACGGTAGAGCCATCTGCCAGCGGTGACGGCCATTACGAAATCGGTGGCGGATTCAATGGAAGAACTTCTCCCATTATGAAGTCTGATGGCAGTCTTACTGCGACAACAGGCGCCGTATCAGGCATTGCCATCTCCCTCTAAACCTCCTCCGCGATACTATCCGCAATCTCGAAATTACTAAACACGTTCGTCACGTCATCATCTTCTTCTAATAAATCAATCAGTTGCAAAACCTGACGAGCCTTTTCAACATCTTCAACCTTAACCGTATTTTTCGGCAAATACGTAATCTCACTCTTTCTCACCATACAACCCGCGCTCTCGAGCGATTTTTTCACGGCATGGAGATCAGACGGGTCGGTACGCACCTCAACATAACCCTCCTCCACGCTCACATCACTCGCGCCGGCGTCAATCCCTGCCAGCTCTATATCTTCTGCCGACTTTCCGCCGCCAGCACCACCCACGGCCACCTCCATCAACCCCACCTTATCGAACATCCACGCCACAGCTCCGGCCTCGCTCATCATGCCACCATGTTTCATCAGGATTAGTTTCACGCTCTGGAGAGATCGGTTTTTGTTATCAGTAAGAACATCCACGAGCATCACCGTATTCGCGGGTCCACGAGCCTCATACAGGGCGTCCACGATGACCGTATCATCCTTCAGTTCACCCGTACCTTTCTTGATCGATCGTTCGATATTCGCATTTGGCACGCCATCAGCCTTCGCACGTTCAACTGCGGATCGTAGCGTCGCGTTGGCATTCATATCGGCGCCGCCACGGGCGGCGACCTCAATCAGCTTGGAGTGTTTGGAGTATGACTTGCCCTTTTTCGCATCAGTTACCGACTTTCGTGCCTGAATATTATGCCATTTTGAGTGTCCGGACATAGCGCATACACATAAAAAATACCGCACCAACTCTAGCGCGTTTTCTTCCCGGGCGCAACATCCATCCGTTTAAACATCTCTGTTATCGCGACAACTTGAGGGACATAATTTCGACTGTCGGGACCATATGAGCCCATCCCCTGATCACCACGATGGGTCATGAAAGTGTAAATTTCGGCGGAATTGAAATTTTTGCGCACGTGATCCGGCAGACTCTCGGCCGTCGGATACTCATTAAGGAGATGAAAACAAAGCGCACGAATATTACCATCGCCGGCGTGATAGGCATCATACATGGCATAGACCAAGAATCGTGTATCGGGGAGACCATAGCGTTGAATCACATCCAGTGGTCCACCGAGGTTACCGCGCTTGAGTGCCACGTACAAATTCTTAAAAAATTCAGCCGTCTTCGGTACGACTTTTTCGATATTAAACACATCCCCAGACTGCATTCCAAGTTCTTCAGCTCTCTTCGGCATCAGCTGGGTCAGCCCCTTCGCGGCACCGGGTTTCGACTCCAAACCTGCGTCGGGATTAAATCCGGACTCCATACCGCACATACCGGCAAACATATCGATCATCAGCTTCCGGCCATCCGCATCAAGCATATCCCAGAGCGTATCAGTATCATTCTTTGCTTCTGTTTCCGTTCTGAATTTAAGTCCCTGTTCGAACAAATGAACGACATGCTGCCTGCGAGTTTCTTCTGGCGAAAATCTTACTTCGCTATTTCCAATAATCTGCTGGAATTTATTTCCACTGGTCATGAGGTCGGCATCGAGATTAACATGTTTCCTCTCTTCTTCAACAAATGCTTTGTATTCTATTTTGTATTTGGCCCGATCTTTTTCATCCTTCGATCCCTGCAGAATAAGTAACTTCTTAGGTATGCCCACTTCCTTCTGAATACTCCCATCAGGAAGGATAAAAAATATCTTACCGGGCTTCGAAGAAAAAATCCTATCAAACGTATTCCGCGCCATCTTGAGCGAAGGAGAATCCGGCCCATAGGTCATGTTGCGATTGATACGTGGCGGCGGCGGCAAAACCTCCTGCACCTTCTGTAGAATTTGCCCCCGGAGCCTGCCGAGCATCGTTCCCGTGTTGGCACCATTCGGCACCGCAACTTCCGCTCGTGGTTGCTTTACGGATTGTTTTTCTGCACCGTGATGTTCAAAATATTCTCCCATGGGTTGAGTTGGATATATAGCTATCCACTAATTATATCACAAATCTCAGCTTTGTGCCGCCTTACCGTATTGCAATAATTAGCAAAAGATTTATGGCTTTGGGTCGTGAAGACTTTTCAGCTTTGTTTGGGGTTCGGTGATAAACGGTTCAGGATTATCCTTTTTGTATGGGTTATACATTCCTATACACGGGTCAGCAGACTTGTCCCTTGGGGATGAGCAATCTTGATTAACAATGTACAACTTTGTATAACCGACCATTTTCGAAAAGATCCCTCCCGTGTACGATCCGCGTACGGTCAAAATACAGCGACGCAACTTCTTGCGCACCATTTACGCCTTCACAACCGCGCTCGCCACCGCCTCGCATACACCACTCTCAAATACTCCGGGAATAATTTTATCAGCACTCGGCTCGGCAACCAACGCCGCCAAATTCCGAGCCGCACCAATCTGCATCGCAATGGTCACGACATTCACACGATGATCCAGCGCCCCACGGAAAATCCCGGGGAACACCAAAACATTATTCAATTGATTCGGATAATCACTTCGACCCGTCGCCACAACGGCCGCGCCGGCCGCCTTTGCCACATCCGGCATAATCTCCGGCGTAGGATTCGCCATGGCCAAAACAATTGGACCAGTACACATCCCCTTGACCATCTCCCCCGTAATCGCACCCGCCTTGCTCACACCAATCACCACATCCGCCCCTCGCATCGCATCGGCAAGTGAACCGCTCACCTTCCTCGGATTCGTCCGCTTCGCAAACGCCACTTTCTCATCATTCATATCCGCTCGTCCCTCAACGATCGCTCCCTTCGAATCCACCAAAATTACATCAACCGCACCAGCCGCTAGCAGTAAATCACAAATGGCAATTCCAGCAGCCCCGGAGCCACTAATCGCAATCTTCACATCCGCCAAATCTTTGCCAACCACCTTCAGCGCATTATACAGCCCCGCCAAAACCACCACCGCCGTCCCATGTTGATCATCATGGAAAACGGGAATATCCAGCTCCTCCTGCAGCCTTCTCTCCACCTCGAAACATCTCGGAGCCGAAATATCCTCCAAATTAATACCTCCGAAAACCGGCGCGATCAACTTCACGGCCCTGACAATCTCATCGGTATCTTGCGTATCCAAGCAGATCGGAAACGCATCCACTCCGCCAAATTTTTTGAACAAAGCGCACTTTCCCTCCATCACCGGCAGCCCAGCTCTCGGGCCGATATTACCCAAGCCCAACACCGCACTCCCATCCGTCACCACCGCCACGGTATTATTTTTTATAGTGCATGAATACAGCGCCTCGGTTTCCTTGTTGACCCTCGTACCGTTTGCCACCCCCGTCGCGATTGCCACGCCTTCCTCTTCCGCGATCAGCAAGCACGGATCCGCCACACCAGGCGTATAATAAACCTTCATATCATCAAGACTATCCAACGGCACCTTGAGCCCCGTGAAGAGTTTACCTTTGTACTGCTGATGAAGTTGAATCGCTCGAGTTGGTTCCATAGTGCCGTAAGTGTATCGTTTTTTTCACCACACGCAAGAAAATATCACCTCGCACCACCCGGCGGAGTTGTCGGATAGGGGAGTGACGGCACAGCAACCTTCACCCCGAAGGCCTTTGTAGCATTCACTTCTTGAGTTTCCCCGCGAAACGTATCATGCAGAAACGCCCCGATCGTCAGCCCCAGGATAATAACCAGCAGGAGAGTGATAAATAACACAAGTTGTTTTTTCCAGATGAAACTAAGAGCCATAACGATTGAATTAAATTTTCATCACCACCTAAAACGCTGTCGTTTTTCCAGTTCGTACCGCAAGTATCGTATCCGAGGCACGCTCATATTTCAAGGACAGTTGAGTCTTATCAGAAAAATAATAATCCACCGCGCCCGTCCCGACGCCGATGTCATCCGTTTCAATAATCAACGCGTCTCCCAGCGAATCAATGGTTGTCTTGCCAACTTTTTCCACCAAGACTTTCGCCTGAATATCGCTCACGAGTTTGCTATCCACCGTTTTCGGCCCTACTCCCACGCCAACTTCTTTCACCGCAAGCGTTCTCACGATTCCTCGAATACTCTCGCGCATTTTTAGCGACAGCGAGCCGATTCCATACTGTCCATAGATTGAAACCACACCATTCCCAGGCATCCAAACATACCAGTTCTCAATACCGCGACTCGCGACCATCACATCCAGAGCAGGCCGACCCATCAGCGTAATCGAACTGAATTTCACGCCATCTCCATACGCCTGCATGCTCATCGCCTTCATTTTTTCGAAATACGTCTCCGATGTCTCACTCTCGCCACTCGCGCCTGCGCTCAGTGTCGCCGTTTTCACCACTACCTTCGCCGACAACGGCGTCACAAGCTCATAGTCCGCCGACATTCGCGGATCTTTTTTGATCACAATGACTCGACTTCCATCTTTAAACGCGATCCACGACTTCGGAATGCGAAATATCACACCGTCAACGCTTGTATCAACCGAAGCCCAACCCCTCGTGACATCCACCGCCGCGCCCTTTTGGTCCCTTACCATCTGCACGCGGAACAAAATCTCCGCCGCCATCCCGCGTGTAATAATCTGATTCGGATAAAAAAGCCCATCGTCATTATCTGTCAAAATATTCAGTCGCCTCGCGCTCATTACCTGCGAAAAGTACCACGTCCCTGACACAACATCACTCGGTGCGATATCACCGGCATGCGACACATTTGGCTCATACTGCAGCGCCTTGAATGCGATTTTCAGAGCTTGGACTCGTGTTATTTTGTCATTGGGCAGAAAGGCGCTAGTTTTTCCCGCCCCCGCTCCCTGCACCACCCCCAACCTCGCCGCCGTCATCACATCTTCAAAAAACCAATCGTCTTTATGGACGTCCAGAAACAGAACGGCACCAGCCGTTCCCGATCCCGCCCCCGTACCCGCTTTTTGATCTCCCCGCCCCCCCAACTTCAACGCGATCTTCACGAACTCCGCGCGACTGATATTCGCCTCGGGCTTGTACGTCTGATCCGGATACCCCTGTACGATTTTCTTATCCTTCAAAAATCCAATTGCCTCCCGAAACTCATAATCCGCCGGTACATCCACGAACACACTCACGCTCGCCGCACTCACCGCGCCACCCGCACTCGCCACCACAAGGGCTAGTATGCCACTCACCACACCAAGAATACTATTTTTCCTCATCATGTCACGAGTATATCACGCCATCACCGCGGCTTTCTATACTGCTGTACTAATCTGTCAATGAAATACTTCGGGTCATCTTCACTCGCAACCTTCAGCACCCTCCACTCCCGCGGAATCACCGTCTCATCCTCAATCAACCCCATATGTACCACTCGTTCATGAGCGGTACACAGAGCGACAATTTGATCCGGGTCATGCACGGCATCCAATGCAAATCGTTGAGTATGATGGAGAATAGCATATACTTTCCGACATTGGCCAAACTCACACAATCCACGACTACGTCTCATGATAAACTTCATGATCTCCGCCGGAATATGTCGCGCGGCATCTTCGACAGTCTCCGGTTTCTCAGACGCAAGCGTTTTCTCTCGATAGATCAAAAACTCACGAAAAAGATCTTCCCACGACCCACCATCGCGCAATTTTTCCAACTGCTCCGCAAGCTCTTTCGACACCCGCACATCGAGCAAAATTTTCTCCATATGAAGGAAATCAGCTTCATTTTTCACGGGGCTCACACCACGCTGTCGTCTCACCTCTCGAACATACGTTTCCAACGCATTCACTCCCATATGTTTTGCCTTTTCCGCCCAAAAATCAGAAGTCTCAAGCGTAGCGATCACCGCTACCGGACGAACGGCACCGAGGCCCTTTTCACGAGCAACTTCCATCAATGCCGGCTTATCGTGAATTCGATCCAGAATACGCAACGCTTCATCCACCGTTGCTCCACTCATCCCCGCAAACACGCGGGCATATTCATACACACTCGGAAAACCCTTTTGTTTCCAAACTCCACGTCGCATAATTTCCGGCAACATAAGGGCACACTTTCGCAGAGCTTCCTTCGCAGCAGAACCATGGCGTACAAATTTTTCGTGCAGGTCTTCCATATATATTTGATAAAGACGTATCTAAAATACTACTACAAAAACCACAAAAATCCACCCCAATAAGCCATTTCAACGTGACACGCACGACGAAACATTGCACAGTGAATATTTACTCACCATCGGCGACAAAACAAAAAATATCCAAGATTTCGGAAATAGAAGAGGAGCTTGAAAGAAAAACAGGATGGCGTATCGCGCTTGAATTGGATCCGAGAAGTGGATATATGAGGTGGGCGTGCGACAAATCCCAGGCAGACACTCCGCACAAACGAAAAATAATTGAAGACGCGCTTTTCAAATGTACTACAGCGGTATTCGACAAATACAGTATAGCGCTTCCCCTCTAAGGAACCTCCGAAAAATGCGTATTGCGGTGTCAACTTCGTCGTTTCCTCATCGCCGTACAGCTTTGTGCGGCTCTCTCGTAACCTCCTTGTTTCCTAGCACTCCATCATTTTTCTAACTATACAGCAACTCCCCCGGACTATAATTATCCAGATTTTCCTCGCCGATCAGCTCGATCATTTTTTCTAACGTGTCTTCGAACTTGACCTTGATTTGTGTACCGACGGACATGTCACGAATAATGGCCACACCCTCACGAACTTCGGTGAGTCCCATAATAATCGTCCATGGCGCCCCGAATTTATCGGCAATTTTTAATTGCGTTCCGATCGAGCCCTTTCCCAGCGCCCCAACCGTCTTGATACCTCTTTCACGCATTTGCATAATCAACGGTAAACATTTTTTCTTCGCTTCTTTACCCAACTGCGCGACGAAAACATGCAGCTCGTCCTTGTGTGGAACACGAACTTTCGCCCGCTTCATATTGGCGATAACTCGTTCGATGCCTGCGGCAAAACCAACCGCCGGCGTAGGCGCGCCGCCCATCAGCTCAACCAAACCATCATATCGTCCACCGCCACCGATCGCGTTTTGCGCGCCCAGCGAAGCATCCCAGAACTCAAACACCGTCTTGGAATAATAATCCAACCCGCGAACCAGTCGCGAATTTTCTACATATTTGATTCCCATTTCATCCAAAAATTCTTTCAAATCACCATGAAACTCCTTCGACTCATCATCAAGATATTCCGCTAAAGATGGCGCCAACTTGGCCAACACGACACAGTCTTCTTCTTTACAATCAAGCAGTCTCAGAGGATTCACCTCCAATCTTCCTCGGCAGTTTTCACACAAATGTCTTTCTTTCCCGAAATAATAATCCTGCAGTGCAGAGATATATTTTTTTCGTGATTCAGGCGTACCGATACTATTCAATTGTAAGGTAAATAAATCAGCGATTCCCAAATCCTGCAAAATCCGCAATGCGAGTTGAATAACCTGAGCATCCAGCGCCGGATCGCTCTCGCCAATAACCTCCATGCCGAACTGCCAGAACTGACGATATCGACCTTTTTGTGGACGATCGTATCGGAAATGCGGCTCGATATAGTAGAGCTGCACGGGCTGAGCGAGTGCCTGCATATTATTTTGCAAGTACGCGCGAACCACTCCCGCCGTCGACTCCGGCTTCAGGGTCAAACTACGACCCTTTCGATCTTGAAACGTGTACATCTCCTTCGAAACAATATCCGTCCCTTCACCCAGACTCCTCGTAAACACATTGGTAAACTCGAAAATCGGCGTAGAGATACGACGAAAACCCGCCTGACGCAAACGGTGACGAACTACCTTTTTGATATAGGTGTAATACTCGTGATCAGCCGGCAATATATCATGAACACCTTTTGGTGTCTGGTAGGGAGGTCCCATCGATCCGGTGGATTCATTATCTTCTACAGTCTTGATATCATCATCAGCCATGGCAAATTCAAAAATTAATAAAACAGCAACGGCAATTATAGCACCAAATCAAGCAAAATCAACACGCAAACGCCGCCTTCGGCTCTACGAAACGAAATTCCCGATACTTCTCGGGAGACTTCATATACTGAAAGTACGCCGCCGCGCCGATCATCGCGGCATTATCGGTACAATAGGCCATTTGTGCCGGAACACGGAACGTAACTTTCATGCCATGTTGCTTATTCCAAATTTTCAAACCCCGTTCGACCGCCTCTCTCAGCGCGCTATTCGCCGAAACACCACCCGTCAGATGAACTTCTTTCACTTCATGGTGAGCATCGAGCATCATAAACAGTCGAGATGTCAGTGCGTCAATTACCGCAATCTGGAAACTCGCCGCCGTATCGGCCAGAAACTTCTTATCTTTCAGCTTCGATTTATTTTTCTGTAAGTGATACAAAATCGCCGTCTTCAGCCCCGAGAAGCTAAAGTCAAGCCTGCCGTCCGAGAATGACGCACGCGGAAACACATAGGCATGCGCATCGCCTTTTTTGGCAGCTGCTTCAATCAAAGGGCCTCCCGGGTAGCCGAGACCCAACAGGCGCGCAACTTTATCAAAAGCCTCACCCGCCGCATCATCTGCCGTCTCGCACAGCACTTCGAACTCATGATGACCCTTCATCAAAAATAACTCATTGTGCCCACCGCTCACACTCAAGCTCATAATCGGAAACGTAATCCGACCCTTCGCCTCTAACCACGGCGCGTACACATGCCCATAGATATGTTTCACCGGAATGAGCGGCTTGCCCATCACCAAACTCAGCATATTCGCCACGCTCGTTCCAATCACTAATGCAACCCCCAACCCCGGCCCATACGTCACCGCCAACGCATCAATTTTTTCCAATTTTATATCCGCGTCCCGTAGCGCTTTCTCTACCACCGGCATAATCGCGTTCACATGCTCCCTCGCGGCCACCTCCGGCACCACGCCCCCCGTCTTGTCATGCAACTTCGCCTGCGACGCAATCACATTCGACAACACTTTTGTCCCATTTTCCACTACCGAAGCGGACGTTTCATCACACGAGGATTCAATGGCAAGGATTTTCATAAGCACACTATAATCGAAAGTTAAATAATTGCAAAGAGGCTATCTCAGTAGTGCCTTAGCCCATGTATCAAACTCGTCGTACGCTCATCATTTTGAATGAGTTTGATTTCCAAACCACTTGTTCGACTTGTTGAAAATCCTCCTCTGAAAAATTATTCCACCGGGAGGAGGAGAATCTTCTGACTTTTGAGAGCCCGCTTTATTCGACCAATCACAGCATTCGGAGTGAGATGAAGTTTCGAGATAAAATCTTTTCTCGTGAAACAAATTGGGAAGGTATTCTGGACGTCCAGGCTCTAGCAGGAGTCTCCTTTGAGGAAGTAATTTATTTCATAAAAAGTATGGAAAAACGTACCTATACTAGAATAAAATACGTGCACGCGCAATGTGCATTTTTTTACTGCCTATACTACAATGGGTACATGCACCTGACCGCCCGCGGCATCGTCGAAACACTACAGAAAAAAGGATACCAAGCCTACTGGGCCGGTGGTTGCGTGCGCGATATGCTGCTTGGGATTACGCCGAAAGATTTTGATATTGTCACTTCCGCGCTTCCCGACGAAATTGAATCTATATTTGAGAAAACCATTCCTATCGGCAAAAAATTCGGAGTGATCCTCGCGATAATAAACGAACATCACTTCGAAATCGCTACATTCCGATCCGACGCATCATCATCCGATGGACGGCGTCCAGATGCGGTAATATTCACCTCGGCCGAGGAAGACGCCAAGCGTCGCGACTTCACGATCAACGCATTGTTCTACGATCCGATCGCGGACAAGATATATGATTACGTAAATGGACAAACAGATCTGGATGCGAAATTAATTCGATTCATCGGTGATCCGGAAAAACGTATAGAAGAAGATTACCTCAGAATTCTCCGAGCGATCCGTATGAAAAATACGTTTCAATTTCAATATCACCCGGACACATACACCGCCGTAAAAGCCAACGCACGGCACGTCACACAAATTTCCGCCGAGCGCGTACAGGATGAGCTCAACAAAATGATTCTCTCTCCGCACCCACGCAAGGCTTTTGAAGAAATGGAAGATACCGGCCTCCTCCAGTACATCATGCCTGAAATGATCGCCATGAAGGGCGTAGCACAGCCATTCGAATACCATCAGGAGGGTGATGTGTGGGAGCACGCCATGCGCAGTATAGACGCGCTCCGAAATCAAAAAGCTCGTGTCTCTACCGCGCCACTCGCTTCGCTCGAAGTTCACTGGGCCACGATTCTCCACGATATCGGAAAGCCCGACACATTCAAACTTGGCAACGATCGAATCCACTTCAATGGTCACGCTACCCGTTCGGCCGAGATCGCCCACGACATCATGACCCGCCTCAAATTTCCGCGAAGAATGATCGATCACGTTATGTGGTTGACCACGCATCATATGATGATGGTGCAGCTCATTGATATGCCCATCGAAAAACGTCTTCAGTGGTTCCACCATCCGCTCTTCCTCGAACTTATGGAGGTCTTTCACGCCGACGCTGCCGGAACCGATGCCGGTCCTGGTTCGGAAAAAGAAGATTCAGAAAATTTCGAACTGTATTACCAAATTCTCGATCTCTATCGCACCGACCTCGCCGACACCCCCCATCCCCCCAAGCCGCTCATCACCGGTACCGATCTCATGAACGCGCTCGATCTCCGCCCCGGTCCACGCTTAGGTGAACTCCTCCACCAACTGTACGAACTCCAACTCGCCAAAAAAATAACCACCAAAGAAGAGGCGATTGAGTGGGTAAGAAAAAACGCGGGTATCGTATAACGGTATTATGTGACCTTCCCAAGGTTAAGAAACGGGTTCGACTCCCGTTACCCGCTCCACAAGTAGATACACAGTAGTATCCTACTTCTCGAATTCCGTTGGAACGTTTACACCATGCTGATGCATCAGGGCGACAAAGGAGGAAGTAATCGCATCGATACTTGATTGGAATACTTCGGGCTGAACAGGCGCTTGTTCGGACACCGATAGCGCGAAACTATAATACTCTTTTCCGACCGTGCCGCCATATTCCACGGGATGGGCATCGAGATAGAGATAGGCCTTTGCCTCGTAATTATTATAATAAACTTCGAGCGAATCATGTTTTCCGTTTGCCTCCCCAATGATAAACACCATCGACAGGAAATTACTGGAACTCACAGGGGCAGGATGCTGCATGACCTGTGCTGTAGCGAGCAATTGAGTTATCTTCTCAATAAATTCGAACGAACGTTTCGTGGCAAAGTCATGAAGAAGTTTGGGTTGTAATTCTTTGCAGGAAAATCGTTCGGCAAGAGTCGCCCAGACTTCGTCGCCAACCTGGCACCTTGTTTTAGCAACCTTCTGTGCTTCAGGATGTAGGGGAAGGGAGACTATCGATGAAGTATGAGACGTGACTGATGCCTCGGTAGGATGTGAAAATTCGCCGGGTTCCACGGTACAGGCGGACAAAGCGATAATAAAAGGTGAGATTGAACCAAGAGTATTTTTCATTGAACCAGATACTAGCACGAAATTTTACAGGATCAATCAAAAAAACACCCCAATACTTTTCGTACTGAGGTGCTTATTTTTTCCAAAAACAAAAGATGCAAAATTAGCAGTTTCCACCCTTGCCGCCACTCTTGCAGCATCCTGATGCAGGTTTGCTCTCCTTGTCGCAGCTTTTTTCACTACCTTTTTCCCCACCCTTGCTGCCACATGACATTGAGCTACATGGACAAGCAAGATCGTGAATACCCAAGAGGATGAAGAAGAGAGGCCAGTACTTCTCAACCGTAAATTCAGGCCAAACACTCATCGTGCCAAGCAAAAAGAGAACACCAAAAACCAGCATGATAGCCGCTTTACATTTCGAACGCATCATAGGGAAAAAATTAAAAAATAGGAAATCTACTTCATGCTATCACAATGTGAGAAAAAGTAAAACTCAAGATTTGGTCAACTCAAGATATCCCTCAATATAGCCATTTTCACCGGTACTACAAAGAGCTTTTCCAGTAGCCTCATCCGTAAGCTTCTTGCTGAAATCTACTCCAGCGGTAAGACAGAGCTCTAGTGGCATTCCCGGCTCAGAAAAATACTTCCATGGTGGTACTCCAAGAAAATCAGCCGACTTCTTGATTTTATTTTTTGCCTTTAGAGCGGTTAACTTATTCTTGTATGCGATGAATTGGACGACATCACCTGGCTTGACTACAAATACCGCCTGATATCCATCCTTGCCAGTTCCTAGCGTCTTCACGCGCTTTCCAACATATTCGTAGCCCGACACTGTAACCTTGTACATATTCACATAAGCTTTTGGGATCACCTCCATCGTATCAGCAGACGCATCCTTCGCTACTGTTGCCTGATATGCGATATCTATCACGCCATAATCTTTCGCGAATGCGGCTGTCGCTGTTGAAAGCAGTACCATGCCTGCAAGCGCAGAAACCGAAAGCACTCTCTGTAATTTCATAAGCTTGTATTAAATAATATCTGAGTAGATGTTAATCCTCATTTTCATTTACGGCAAGCATCATCTTTGCGTTTTGAGGAGGTATCGTTTTTCGATAGTCTTCATAATAATTTTCGCCATCTCGGCGCGGGTGATGGTGGAAAAAGGGCGGAATGTGCCATCGCGGTAGCCCATAATAATATCAAGCTTAAACGCGTGAGCGATAAACGGATATATTCTACTAATACTCGGAACATCCGAGAAAGGAAAACGGATAATGATGCCGGAAGGTGACTGGAGATTCGCGCTCATCAGGAGTACTTCCACCGCTTCAGCACGCCCTAGGAGGGCCCGAGGATCTCTCTGTACGTACCGTGCGGGAAGCAGTGTGCCAAACGCTTTGGTAATCATATTATACGCTTCTCCCCGCGTAATTTCCTCACTGCCCATGAAATTACCATCACGGGTATGTGGAGTTGGATATGATGATCTTCTTCCAACATATCTCGCAGTCCAACTGGTCCTTTGTACGGATTATGTCTCGCAAGATTGCAGATCAGATCTTCTAGTGTTTTTGATGTTTTATTGGCAATGAGTGATCCTTTCTTAGGTCCCGGTTTCTTGGGAGATATTCCATCGATGCCTTCGAAGCGGTACTTTGCCATCCACCGAGAGATCGTTTCTCTACGAACACACAGAACGTCAGCAACATCATTTTTCTTTCTACGACCTGCTACAATATCTTCCAAAAGCTGTTGACGAAGGAGAATCATGTCATATGATGGGTACATAGGTAAACGGGGGGTTATGTGTGATTACTAACCCCAGTTTATCTCTTTTTCTAGTGCGGGAAATGTGACGGCAATTGCTGCAATCTTAACAACTTCAGCGCAGCTTCAAACGGTTGCAACGGTATTACTTCTTTCCTCTCACGATCATGCCCAATTCATATTGTCGCCGTACGAATGATCCGAAACCGGCCAGAAGAAGGGCGGAACTTACGATGGCGCCCAGAAGGGGAATCATACATACCAACGTATAGGCGAACATGCCCAGCGCCATCACACCGTAGGTTTTTGCATTGGATCGTGGCTTGTGCTTCAAAATGACATTTCCCAGGAATAGTCCGATCACAATAGGGGTAACATATAATCCGATAGCGAGACAGGCGGCAACAATCAGCGAAAGTGGTATTCCCACGATAGTGATAGCGGCTATCAAACTGAAAGCGGCGCCGGAAGTGAAAACGAGGAATCCCAGACCAAGGTGTTTCCAGAAATTCTTTCGCATCATCTCGGAAATTTTCATGACCTCATGCGGGACGAAGAGGAACAACAGTAATCCGACGAGCAACAATGATATATACGTAAGTAATTTGATGACGACATATCCCATGCTGAAAAATCCAAGAATAATTTCCCGATACGGACCACTCCCGTCACCGCGACGTTCCGTTTTACCACCGACAACACCGCTCGGAATCAGGGCCGGATTACGGGAGTAATATCGAAAGTCACCTTTGATTTTAGCGCTTCCGGAGAGGTTAATCACGTCATCAGCCGTCACGTCGACATTTCCATTCACCCATCCCTTGAGCTTGAAGAAGCTCGCGCGCCCGAGTACATCCTCGCTCACATTACCATCAATCGTAATAATCCCTCCTGTTACCAGGACGCTTCCGCCTACGGTGGAGTTTCTCGCAATTTCCAACGTTCCCGCGGAAACAACAACATCTTTTTTTACATTCCCTGAAATGGAGACCGTCCCGCCAATCACACGCACGCTGTCCCCGACATTGGCATAAATATTGACCTTGCCTCCCAAAATCAAAACATCTCCCGAAACATCCGCCTGGATATTCACGATACCACCAGCAATAACCGCATCACCCGTAACAGGCTGATCAATATTGACCTCGCCACCCACCGCGTAAAAATTATCCGTCAGTGGGGCGCTGACATCGACACTCCTTCCGGATCCAACTGAATAAGCGCTGGAGGATGCGACAGAAATGACTAACAGGAAAAGCGAAACCAGGAAAAGTGAGGATATTTTTTTCATAATCTACGAAAATGAGTGAGTGAGTTTCGCAAAAAGTATACTACGCTCTCACGAACAGTGCCACTGTTTCGATATGGGCCGTTTGAGGAAATTGATCAAACGGACTCACGGATGTGAGGCGGTACCCGTTCCCACACAGAATTTTCGCATCCCTCGCGAATGTCGCTGGATTGCACGAGACATATATAAGCGCCTTCGGCGCAATCGCGACCACTTGTTCCAAAACCTTAACCTCCATGCCACTTCTCGGCGGATCGATCGTCATAATATCCATCATGGTACCCGCCATTTCATCCAATATTTTTTTCACATCACCCTCGTGGAAGGTAATATTTTGTACATGATTCAATTCCGCATTTTCCTTCGCGCTCGCGATGGCATTCGCGTTCAGCTCGATACCAACCACAGATTTCAGATACCGACTCAGTACAATGCCAATCGTTCCGGTCCCGCAGTACAGATCATACGCGCGCATCGTCGACAGCATTTCTTCTGAAAAATGCCCCTTCAATAATGCCGCCACCTCTCCATAAATTTTTTCGGCTATCAACGTGTTAGGTTGGAAAAACGCGAGAGGCTTGACGTGAAACTGCAGTCGAGTATCCGAAATATGCATCTCCTCCCGGTAATAATCCCGACCCTGAAGAACTCGCTCCTCCAGCCGAGTCGGCGAACCCTTGGCATCATGGACGATGATTTGAACAACGGAAACGATTTCCGGAAATTTGCGCAACCTACTTAGTAATCCTTCCGTATCGAATTTTGCATCCGAACTCTGAATAATAACCATATACTCTCCCGTCCGCTTCCCCTCGCGCACAAACACGGATCGCAGTAGTCCCCGATGTTTCCGCATGTCATAGAGAACGTTTTCTCCACGCGCATGCATCTCCACGAAAAACTCACGCATCGACTTGAAAATCTCTACCGACTTCTCTGACTGCAAAAAACACTCCTGAACATTCACCGTATCGTAGTGCATTTTCTTCACGTGAAAACCACCGGACAGCTCGCCGCGTGCATCTATGGAAAAACTCCACTCCATTTTATTTCGATAATACCAGGGCGCTTCATTATTCGTAGCATCTCCGCACCCCACAATGTCGCGAAAAACTTCGTTCAGTACCTCCAGCGAAAATCCCCCAATATGCAATAACGTCTCGCGCACCAGCTGCTCCTTCCACTGTAACTGCTTTTCATACGCCAAAAACTGCCAACTACATCCTCCGCATTGTTCAAAATGTTTACATCTCGCCGCGACACGCTCATCCGACCCTTTTACGATCCTCGTCAGTTTTCCCTCACCAAATGATGATTTTTTCTTTGCCAATCGCACCTCAATCTCGTCACCAACACAAACATCATCAATAAAAATAGGAACACGGCGTTTCAAAGAGTGCTCACCGGTAATTTCTGTTTCCACAAACCCCAACCCTTGCCCGCCTAGCGCGAACTTCTCAATCTTCAACGGAATAATATCTCCTTTTTTCATACCCAATACATGTAGCATAGGCTAGCCAAAAAGTCCAACACGCCCTATGCGGCCTCGGACAGCGTCTCAGTCATCTCGGGATATGAGTCTTCCACGCCGGAAGTAGTATCAGAATTTCGCCGTATATGATCGACTAATCGGCCCCACTCTCCCCTGAGGTGCGGCTGCCACTGGGGATCGGCCTCGGCAAGAACATGGGCAACATGCATCCGCTCTTCTTCATCCATGAAAAAATAACTCTCACCGGTCATCTTGCCCTTTTCTCCACCTTCAACAATAATATCCGGATCGAGCACACTAAGATCACGCAAAGTTTCAAAAAGTTCCTCACGGCATCGGCGCACGACTTGTTGATAGACCTGCAAATACACCGAGCCTTCCGGCCCCTTGACTGTAACGCGAGTATGAGGGTTGATCGATCGGGGATTCAAGTGACCGTATCGAGACATCGTTATATCGACATCCACTTTTTTTGCATTCTCGGACAGTCGACGAATTCGCGACTCATACATGGCATATGGTTGGAGGATAGTATGATATTTTTCACGCAGACTTCCGGGAGTCATGCTGGATGCTGACGAATTATTGACATGCGAGTTAACATCGGTTGAATCGGAAATCGGCTTAGCCTGACCATCCTCACGAAATTTAGCATGCTGACGGGCGATATCGGGAATAGCCTCACGGAGGAGACGCATTTTTTCCAGTTCACCGGCATCGGCAACCAGAGCGATAATACCGTCACCATACAGAAATCGTTCGTGGCTGTCGGCTTGTGCTATAAGTTTGAAAAGGGGATTATCTTCTCCATCGAGAAAGGCATCCAGCTCGGCGAATTTTGAATTCCCGGTAATATACAGACCGAAATTACTAACAGGATCGAAAGAATTGTTCTTACCCTTTCGTGACATCGCGTTGAGGATTTTTTTTGCTTGAATAGCACTCTGCCCTGCGGGAAACTGACCCGAGGTGACAAGATCGAGAGACTCTCGGGTGATGACTTCGATACCATCGACATAGCCCGCTTTCCATTTGGAAAGTATAAAACCATTTTCAAAAGTAACGTCAGTAGCGTCGCCGAGTAACTCCATGACGGCGGCCGCTTGATCCGTCCATGTACCCTCGCTGCCTGACATAAGTGGGACGAAAAATCCGAAACGGTGTTTTGGACGGCGCAGTACTCGAAGTTCCATCTCGACAACACCACCCGTCATGCCCCAGAGACCTTGATGTTCCTTGATGTCATCAGGATGGGTAAGTCGAATGAGTTTTTTACCATCCGTCATCGTGACCGACTTCGTGATCTCGTTCAATCGTATTCTGGATGGACCTTGCGCGCCTGTGGCAAAAACAGCACCACTATGGGCGGTATCCATCGTCGTTAAGTCGATCGGCACGAAATACTCATAGTGTTCATCATCACCAAACGCCTCTCCCAAAACATGATTGATCTGACTGAATGTTATGCCGGCACCCACGGTTACCGTGTGCTGCTCCTCGCCTTCACGATGCTCATTCACACGGATTTCATCTGAGCGCACCGTTTGTAGTGCCGTGTCATGCCACGTAGTATCATCGCGTCTATAATCCAGATGGGTATAGGAGATATCCCCTTGCTGATCAGCCGTAGCGGTTGATGACTGTATACCGACCATCCCCGAATAGACCGAACCGTCAGGTCGTGGTCGATAGGAGCGACCGAAATTATTGGTGGCGCTGGTCAAAGCCCCGATCATGATGGGGGAAAGGCCGCGCGCGACAGCGTCGCGCGCGGCCTCATGAATCGCATTCGTTTTGATAATAATGTCCGCGGGTACCATAATACCACCGTTATCTTTCATCGGGTCTTCAACAATCGCCATCTGTACGGGCGAAAGGCGGGGAGTTTCCGTATCGTGTCGTTGCGCAGGTGCCATAGTACGTATGTTAGAGTAATGCAACCATACGCTCATGAAATTTCATTTCAACACGTGCACGAAGCACACCGAAAAAACAGCTTCCAATAGAGAAAAAAATATGATAATACATGTGTTGAAGGATAGTCAACAGCAGACGAGCAAAGTCGAGCCATTGATTCCGTTCCCATATCATGAACAACGCCATAATCCAATTTCTGACCGCCCAAGGACTCAATGAAAAAGATATTGAGGTATATATCGATATCTATCAGCACAGCCAATCATACGCGAGTTCCATCGCACTACGTTCCGGTATTGATCGCACGACCGTATACTCGGTAATCAGACGACTCCTCAAATTAGGCGTCATTGCGCAGACAAAGACGAATGATATCAAAGCCTATCTCGCGCTTTCTCCTGAGATTTTTCTCGACAAAATCGATCGCTCAATCGAGGATCTCTCCGCGAGAAAAAAATCAACAGCACTGTTTGTTGAGGAAATGATGAAGATAAAAAAGCAACAATTTGAAAAGCCAAAAATACAAATATACGAAGGAGATGAAGCGATCATGGGACTGTACCAATACACACTTTCGCATCCCGGCGTGCAAAAATCCTTCCTCACCATTAAGCGAATTCCACAGTCGTTAAGCGATTTTTTGAAGAAAGAGTACATCAAGGCAAAAATCAAAAAACACGTTCATAGCCGGGTGCTAATTGCACGAACTCCATTTGCAACAAAATACAAATCGCTCGATGCGAAATCAAACCGCGCCACCAAAATCGTGACCAAGCATCCGTTTGACCTCCATTCCGAAGTCATCATGTTCAACAAGAACGAAGTTGCCATTATCGACTTCCACAAACAGATTTATGGAATCATCATCAAATCAGAAACACTCTACAAAACCACGGAGGCACTCTTTGACTACATCTGGGCCAGCGAGTAGTATAAACACAAATCCCTCCTCATGAAACATCGTATTATCGTCATTGTATCGCTGCTCATCGTTACCGGCCTTTTCTTCGGCTCAGGCATTATTATTAATTCAAAAAAAGAAATATCGGAAAAAGTTCTCACCTCCATCGCGGGTACCTCGAATGTAAAAATGCTCAAGAGTGAAGAACCAACGCTTGTCCCGCTACCTCAGAAGCAAGCCACATATCAATCGCCTATTTCAACCACACTTGAATCACGCCCGCAATCCAAATACATCAAACTTCTCTTCCTCGGCGACATCATGCTCGGTCGTTACGTCCGCACCCTCATGAATAAAAATCACGACCAAAATTACGCCTTTGCAAAAGCTCATCCATCTACGGGCCCCGGAACAAACTTCCTCAAAAGCTATTTCGACCGCGTGATAGCCAATCTCGAGGGTCCAATCGTGCCAAACCCGAATAATGCGCAAACCGGTACGAATTTCGGATTCGCTCCCGACACCGCGCAAATAATCAAAAACAACGGCATCGACATCGTCACCGTCGCGAACAACCACACACTCGACCAAGGGCAAAAAGGCTTCGCCTCAACGCTGGAGTATCTATTACAGGCAAAAATTAAATACTTCGGCCACCCCATTCTTCCCATCGAGTCCGATACCCTCTACGAAACGATCAGTGGAAAAAAGTTCGCCTTTATCGGCTTCCACGACGCGACGCACCACCTGGACGATCAGGCGGCAGCAAAATTAATTCAAAAAATAAGCCCCTCCGTCGACTACACTATTGTTGCGATTCACTGGGGAATTGAATACAAAAAAACTCCATCACCGCGCCAACAACAGCTCGCCCATCTCTTCATCGACTCCGGGGCCAGTCTCATCATCGGTCACCATCCGCACATTCCTCAGACCACCGAAATCTACAACGGCGCGCCTATCGTCTACTCGCTCGGCAACTTCATCTTCGATCAATACTGGTCCGACGCCACCCAACACGGCCTCACCATTGAAGCTGTTTTCTCCACCGACCCCCTTGACCGCACGATACAGATTTTCGAACACCCGATAGATCTGTACAAGAGTCAACCGATCTGGAAATAGAATCAGCAAATTATTCTTCCGAAAGCCCCTCAACATTAGCCGTGGTTTTTCGGGCGTATTCAGTCAGATCGGTGAGGTGATCAATAAGTTGGTCATCTGCGCCATTTTCAAGCCATTCAGCTGCCTGTGTTTTTGCCCTGGAAGGAAGATGATGTGCGACAGCGCAAAAAATAATAATTTGCTTTCTCATAGCTTCTTTGTTCGTTTCAAGTTTCTTCCATCCTGATGCATCATTACTTCTTTTTATCAGATCGCAGATATTATCGATCATGAAGAGAAACGCAGCTCGATGATGATCCTCTCCGCGTAGCTTGATCATGCTGCCCGGAATGCGAATATCTTTTGGAAGGGCTTGATTGATGACCGACGCGCCACGCCTATCTTCGGGAATATCATGGAGGGCAAAGGATGTGAATTGATAGGGGCCAAATGACGTCCATCTATCTCCAAGCGCGGGAATACTATAGAGAAAACGTGTTCCTGCGTTTTTGAGAAGAAACTCAAGCATATTTTTATTGAGCTCGCCATTCGCCGATGGCATCAGTTCCGTAAGACTATATGCCACAACATCTTTGGCGGTAATAAGTTTTACAACTTTTTCTGCGAGTTTTCGTTCACCTCTGTTCATATTTTTGAGTTCTGCTATCTTGTCCCATGAAATTTCAGAATTTGTTTCATCAAGAACATCAGCGATTATCGTTTCATAATCTTTCATAGACACCGTATCGTGTGGTTTTTTCTTGTATTCATCGAGTATTGTCGACGCTATTTCTTGAACGACCGGATTATCAGGTGAAATTTCTTTTTTCTTCTCCCACATAAGCTCAAGTCGACCATAAAAATTAATGTTTACCTTTTCCGGCGCTTCTTCCTCGATGCCGGTGTATTGCGTAAAAAGGCTTCTCAACGCCACTCCTTCCAGATTTCCGGTCTTACAGGTGACCTCTTCGTTTGAACAGTCGAGATCTTCCCTGTCGGACTCAATAAATTTTCCATTCGCAAATTGACCTTCTATAAACGTTCCGGAGGGCAGTATAATTTTTCCTTTTCCATGAAGTTTTCCATGTCGAAATCTACCGATTTCCTTTGCTCCTCCCGGATAAATAATTTCTCCGAGTCCACGGAGCTTACCGTTTTTATCTAAAGTACCTTGTATAATGACGCCCGAGTCGGTATTCCCAGAAGGACTGGAAGCTTTTTCTGTATGCAAAACACCATGTGCCGAAGAATGCGTATCGCGAGATACGGACGCAATGCCGGCATCGTTCGCCTGAGGTGCGATTGGCCTCTTGCATGCCTCCGTCGGGAGCGCGAGAGTGATGGCCGCAGCGGTAAGGAGTGGAGTAAGCTTCATATATTTGAATCATAACATAAAATAAAATAAAATCAATATGCAAAGCTGAAAATTTATAACGACGTTCATATCCAATGCCTCTTGTACCAAATATGTATCAAAAATGTATCATTTTGATATCATATCCAAAAATACAACAAGGCTTCCGTCTTCTACTGGAACGAAACAGGCATTTGTAGTCCCAAAAAAGTCAACATAACTAAAAAAGCCCCAGTTTTTCAAAAATTCCAACATTGACTTTTATGTTGATGAGTTTATGAATATATAATTCTCAGAAAAGTACCATTTTTAAAGCTGTAGCGAAGCATCCCTTGTGGAAAAATTTCGGCGCCGAAATTCTTGAATAGATCATGATTTCGGATAAAGTCAAACGCGCGCGCACAGGCTACATTTCACGATGGCTTTTTTAGGCTAAGTAATTTGCTTTTAAGACCAAAAAATGGTACAATAAAAAGATACGGTTGAAGCTAAAAACAGAAAAGCCGGATTTCTATTCGTTAATAAAAAGTAATATGCACATCAAATTCTGCGGCGCAGCCAGAGAAGTAACCGGATCCAGACACCTCTTGACCATTAATGGAAAAAAAATCCTCCTCGATTGCGGCATGGCGCAGGGGAGTCGAAAAGAATCGGCGGAAAAAAACAAAACGCTCATGTTCGATCCGAAGGAGCTTGATATGATTATCGTTTCTCATGCTCACATCGATCACTCGGGAATACTACCTTATGTGGTAAAAAATGGCTTCAAGGGGATTATTTATGCAACACCGGCCACCAAGGATCTGGTTGACTACATGCTCATGGACAGTGCGATGATTCAGGAAAAAGAAGCGGAATATCTCGCAAAGAAAGGCAAAACCTGCGAACCGCCACTGTACTCTACGGAAGACGCCGAAAATACGGCAAAACTGTTCGTCGGTGTTCCCTATGAGAAATCGATCACCATTGCCGACGGGATCATGCTGACGATGTATAACGCCGGCCATATTCTCGGTTCCGCGCAGATTCATATCCAAATCGACGACAAAGAGACAGGGAAGCAGTACACGCTCGGGTTTACCGGTGATTTGGGAAGGAAAAACCTCCCACTGCTGAAGGATCCGGTTCTGCTGCCTCCTACCGATTATCTTCTCTGTGAATCGACCTATGGAAATCGTTTCCATGCGGCCATTCAGACGGTGGAACAGGATCTCGCCGACATCATCAACAGAACAGCCAAGCGCGGCGGAAGAATTATTATTCCCGCATTCGCCCTCGAGCGCACGCAGGAGATTGTGTACTACCTCAACATTCTTTGGAAGGATAAGAAAATTCCCGAACTGCCGATTTATGTGGATAGCCCACTCTCGGTAAATCTTACCGAGGTATTCAAAAAACATCTCGACAATTTCGACGAAGAGACGCATGAGGAATTTATCAAGCATGGGGATAATCCGTTTGGTTTTGGTCGTCTCACCTATACCAAAAGTGTGGAAGAATCCAAGCGGCTCAATGAACTCAACGGGCCGATGATTATTATTTCATCATCCGGAATGTGCGAGCATGGACGTATCCTCCATCATCTGAAAAATAATATCAGCAATCCCCGTAACACCGTTCTTCTCGTCGGGTATCAGGCGGAAAATACCCTTGGAAGAAAAATATTTAACGGGGAAAAGTCGGTCAATATCTTCGGCGATCCCTACGACGTGAAGGCGGAAATTATTGTAATGGATGCGTTTTCCGCGCATGCCGACCGCAGCGATCTCCTCGATTACATGAAGAAGCTAAATGATGTCCAGCCGATAAAAAAAATCTTCCTCATCCACGGCGAAGAAGGTCAGGGGCTCGATTTCGAGATATTCCTTCGCGAATCAGGCTTCACCAACATCGCCGTTCCGTCTCCCGGCCAGGAGTTTGAGCTTCCGGAGTAACATTTCAAAGTAACCCCTCTTGCCAAACCTCCCCGCCTCCAGTAAACTCAGCCTCGCACGTTCCATTCACATCTCGCGGGTATCGTATAATGGTTATTATGTCAGTTTTCCAAACTGAAGAAACGGGTCCGATTCCCGTTACCCGCTCCAAATAATCACAAAGCTAAATCAGCTTTGATTTTTGCATATATCTTGCCAAACAGAACAGGGTGCGATACAATAAAAACACAAGTATCGTACCCATATATCCAACTCATGTATCTATCCAGCAGAACCATCAAAAATCTCAATGCAAAATTCAAGGAGTTGAATGCGCTGAGGCCTATCCCATCAGCTCAGCTCAAAAAAATCATTGAGCAGTTCGAGATAGAAATGACATACAACTCAAACGCTATTGAAGGAAATTCTCTCACGATGAAGGAAACATTTTGGGTGATCCAAGAAGGTCTTACCATTAAAGACAAACCACTTAAGGATCATCTCGAGGCAAGAAATCATAAAGAAGCTCTCGATTTTCTCTATGAGCTCATTGATAAAGATGCGCACAACACCGTCAGTGAACATTTGATTAGGCAACTTCATCAGCTCGTCGTGCAAGATTCACAAAAAGAAATTGCCGGAAAATTTCGAGAAGGAGAGGTATATATTAGTGGTGCTAATCATCGTCCACCAGCAGGATTTGATGTGCCGCTCCATATGAGTGAACTCATTAAATGGCTCCAGGAAAATGAAAAAATAGTTCATCCTGTTGAGCTTGCAGCTATACTCCATCATAAATTCGTACACATTCATCCATTTTGGGATGGCAATGGTCGCGTAGGCCGTCTTCTCATGAATATTATCATTCTTCAAGCAGGATATCCGCTCGCTATTATTCTTCGTAATGACCGTAAGCGTTATTACCGTGTGCTCGCGCTTGCAGATGAAGGAAAATATAAAACACTCAGTGAAATGGTCGCTCAGGCAGTCCTCCGAAGCCTGAGTATCTATCTGAAAATTCTCAAGCCACAAACTTCAAAAATGGAAAATGAGGATTATATAAGTCTCAAGGAGTTGAGTAAGAAATATACATTATTTTCAGAAAACTATCTCCGAAAGCTTGCTAATCTTGGAAAACTTGAAGCCTTCAAGGAAGGTCGAAACTGGCTTTCCTCAGAAAAAGCCCTTCAGTCGTATATCGATTCACTGAAAGAGTAGTCCGGACATCCTCTACGAAGGAGCTCCATAGACACGCTCGCATGTCGGATTCCGGTCCTGGACTCTCCAAATTCAAGTGTCAGTTTACGTTCCCGATTTTTTCACCCCTCACGGCAGATCCCTCTTCCCCGTATTTCCCAAATGGTAGAGGTCTTTCAATGACAAACGATTTCAGAAATATCTTTATCAATGAACTCAGTCCAATACCAAAATTTACATCACATTTCTGTTTTGCCATCTCATATAGTTCAGCGTCCATGCGAATCGCCACACCTGCTTCTGTTTTTTCATATGAATGTTAAAATGAAAGACTACGAGGATATATTGTACCTCATTGTCCGAATGTATAGCAAAAAGACATACAAACGGATAGCGATGGAGGAGGTATCACCTGCAAACAATCTTCAAGGGCTGAATAAAGCTGGATACCTTTGTAAATCGTGAAAACATACAAAAAAAGCATAATTTTCACGATTTACTTGATCAAAAAAGTGAAAGTCGCACTTCGTTGCGCTCAAGACTTCCCATCGACAAGGAGGCGCGTACCTGCTACACTACCCCTGCAAAATGTAGAATAGCTTGAAAAGTCGAGTGTCTCAAGCAAAGCTGCCGTTTGCAAATTATTATTCTAATGTTCACTATTTATGACAGGTACAATCAAAAAGCTAACTGATAAAGGTTTCGGATTTATCGCAGTAGAAGGCCAGGAAAGAGATTTATTTTTCCACAGCAAAGGCCTCGTAGGTGTTACGTATGATGAGCTTCGAGAAGGAGACAGTGTTAACTTCGAAGTCGAAGATTCACCAAAAGGAAAGAATGCCGTGAATGTTTCACGCGCATAGTTGAGAAAGGCTTATTAAGCCACTATCAACAGAAAGCCACTATCCATCACGGGTAGTGGCTTTTTTTCGAAGGAACCTTATCCGTTCCTGGCGGCCTTTTCGCGTTTTGCCGCTTTCTTTTCCTTTGGGGATAGCTTAGGTTCTTTTTTCCCCGCTTTTCGGGAGTCGAGTCCTTTTGCCATAGAGAGTTGAGGTAATAATGATAAAGATACGTAGATAAAAATAACATAACCCGCATGCAATATCCACTGACTATGATATTCAGAATTGATTACCATAAATAATAAGACTACAATACGTGCGCATGATTAAAATATATCAGACCGTCAAAAACAGCATAGTGATGCTCGATGAGCCATCATTCGACACGTGGATTGAAATAATTTCACCTACCGAAGAGGATATCAGGGGGCTCGAAAAGTTGGTAGAAATTGACGAGGATATTATTCGATCCATTCGTGATTATGACGAGGTTCCAAAAATGGAAAAATATGATGGATACGATTTTATTCTCTTGCAGACACCAAAAGTAACAGTCGACCAGGACGAAGAGGATGACGACGATGATGAAGTGTATTACAAATATTCCATAGCGCCGTTGGGTATTATTTTTAGGTCTAATTTAATTATTACTATCAGTGAAGGGAGAAACGATGTTACCAATTATCTCCGCACGAAGTTAAAGAATTTCCAAAAAAATAAAATTATTAACACATCGGACATAGCGCAATTTGTACTCAAGATGCTTCTTTTTACATCAAAAATATACCTACGAGATCTCAAAGCCATTAATCAAAAGATGCGTCAGGTACAGAGAAATCTGGAGCTCAAGCCAAAAAATGAAGAAATTATGCACCTAATGGATTTACAGAAATCTATCGTATATTTCAACATGGCGCTTTCATCAAATCAGATTGTCGTCGAAAAAATCGCAAAGAGAAAATTCTTCAATAGCAGCGAAGACAACGAAGACTTGATTGAAGATATTATGGATGAAAACAGGCAGGCAATCTCAACCGTAAAAATTTACAGTCAAATTATTTCCAGTACATCAGGCACGTTTACATCAATTATCTCCAACAATCTGAACGTCACCTTGAGATTTCTGACCGCACTTACGATTATTATTATGATCCCGACATTGGTCGCAAGTGTCTATGGTATGAATATTGAGTTACCATTGCAGCGCCTACCGTATGCATTCACTATTGTGGTAATGATATCCGTAGCATTATCGCTGCTGGGAGCATTTTGGTTTTATCGCAAGAAGCTCTTCTAATAGAGCCTATATATGCCTCAATTGAACGGTAACATCTTCAAGATTTATCTCTACTCAGTTTTTGAGATTCCATTCGGCTATATCGCCGACTTCATTGGAAGGAAGAAAATTCTTATCAGTGACCTACAATTCCATCGTTTTCTTAATCTCATCAACTTTATCAATTTTTTCCCACGTGAATTCAGGTTCATTTCTTCCAAAGTGTCCATAGGCCGCTGTTTTCCTGTAAATCGGACGACGCAAATCTAAGCACGTAATAATATCGCCGGGGGAAAGAGGGAAAACCTCCCGCACCATATCGGATATACGCTCGTCCGAAACGGACTCGCGTGCCGTTCCAAACGTATCCACATACACCGAAACGGGTTCCGGGTAGCCGATAGCATAGGCCAACTGAACTTCGCATTTTGTAGCCACACCGGATGCCACAATATTTTTCGCAATATACCGAGCCATGTATGCACCACTTCGATCGACCTTCGTCGGATCCTTGCCCGAGAAACATCCACCGCCGTGTCGTCCCATGCCACCATAGGTATCCACAATAATTTTACGACCGGTTAGTCCACAATCGCCCGGAGGTCCACCAATGATAAATCTACCCGTCGGATTAATATGAAAAATAGTCTTATCATCAATCATCTCGCCGCACACAGGCATAATCACTTCTCTCAAAATATCTTCTCGAATTTTTTCCTGCTCAACGCCATCATCATGTTGCGTAGAAAGTACCACCGTATCCACTCGCATCGGCTTCCCGTCAACATATTCCACCGTTACCTGGGACTTACCGTCAGGACGCAAATAGGGGATCAAGCCAGATTTTCTCACCTCGGCTAACTTCCGAGTCAATCCATGGGCCAACATAATCGGTAGCGGCATCAGTTCTGGAGTCTCATCGCACGCAAAACCAAACATCATACCTTGATCACCGGCACCAATTTTTTTCCCGCTCTCCGCATTGTCATCCACGCCCAGTGCAATATCCGCCGACTGCTCATTAATAGAAGTCAAAACCGCACAGGCCTTGTAATCAAAACCATACGTCGCATTGTCATATCCAATTTCACGAATCACATTGCGTGCAATCGCTGGAATATCTACATACGTTTTGGTACGAATTTCGCCGGAAACCACGACCAATCCCGTCGTTGCAATACACTCACATGCGACGCGTCCATTCGGATCATCTTTCAATATCGCATCAAGCACGCCATCACTAATCTGATCACAGATCTTATCAGGATGCCCTTCGGTAACCGATTCTGAGGTAAATAAATGTCTCATAGCTGAACTATAGTAGCGACTTTACCATGAAATGTAAAGGAGTCAATTTGCGAAATGAAGCTGGGGTAGGTATAATCCTCACGTAAAAGTAGATTATTCAATTAAAAAATCCCCCATGGAAAACAAGAATAACAAGTGGATGCTCTCTAGCGTAGGTCTTTGTGGGATCATTATTGGCATCGGAGTGGGAATTGGCATATCTCAGCTTTCATTTTTCAAGGCAAAGACTATACAGGCGAATATCGCTGAAAACCCTATTGATCAGGGGCAACAAAACCAGCCGGTGGGATCTCCCACAGCCATGATTCCCGTTACCGACAAGGATCATATTCGAGGGAACAAAGATGCCAAAATTACCATGGTTGTTTATTCCGACACGGAATGTCCCTTCTGTAAGCGTTTTCATACGACGATGCTGCAACTCATGAAGCTCTATCCGAATGATATCAGATGGATATATCGACACTATCCCATTGATGGACTTCATCCAAAAGCCAGAAATGAATCTGAAGCGCTCGAATGCGCCGCCGCGCTTGGTGGTGAAGAAAAATTCTGGGAATATTTGGATCAAATGATGGAAATTACTCCAGCCAATAACGGCCTCCCAGCGGAGGAATTGCCAAAAATTGCCGATCGTCTCAAGCTCGATGTCAGTAAATTCAACGACTGTCTGAAGCAAAGTCCGCATGCCTCCAAAATTCAATCACAAGTTGAGGACGCCGAGCGTATAGGCGCCGATGGCACGCCACATACGATTTTGATCACGCCCGACGGCCAGAAGTATCCAATCAAGGGATATGTTGACGTGACAACGCTTTCCAAGGCGGTGAAACAGATTTTGAAACTATAAGCGATACGTTTCGCGCATTATTTGCACCATCATGCTCTTCGATATTAGCTATCTCGCGGCGTTTCTCGGCGGCATGCTCACGCTGCTTCCATCGTGCGGACCGTTTATCCTCCCTGCTTTTTTCGCCATCGCGTTCAAAGAAAAAGATCAACTCATAAAAATGATATTGATATTTTTTCTCGGCCTTCTGCTCACGTTCATTCCGCTCGGACTTGGCGTATCTTTTCTCGTTCAATTCTTCATAAAAAATCTCAAACTCGTACAAACAATTTCTGGCCTACTTCTCATGTATTTCGGAGTAAGTTCGCTCTTCGGCTGGAATATATTTTCAAAAATCTTCCCCAAACTTCACCGCGCCGACACACCGGAAAAATCCGACGCAATCAGTATTTTACTTTTTGGAATGATGTTTGGTATCGCCTCCGGGGCCTGCACCGCACCCACCTTCGGCGCCGTCCTCACCCTCGCCGCGCAACAGGGCATCGGCTGGCACAGCCTCACGATTCTGTTCACGTTCGCCATTGGAATGATTCTGCCACTCCTCGTACTCGCCCTCGGCTGGGATCACATTTCTACCCGGGCAAGCTCCAGCGGGAGTTCCACTGGGTGGAAGAACGCATTTTTCCATCTTGCCCTCCGTATTACTTTTTTTAAGAAAAAAATCTCAATTCCTCTCACGAATCTTCTGGCCGCCCTTCTCTTTTTCGCCCTTGGCTTCCTCTTCCTCACGGGCACCATTCACACCGCAACCTCTACCGACTTCTTCACAGACCTATCGATCAAGCTCAGCAGTAAGATATTAAATCTATAAAAACATTGAAATCAGCACCCTAAATGTGTATAGTAAAGCCAAACTATAAATTCATCCCATGCCAAAGGCTCTCACGAAAAAAAAGACAGCAAAGAAAATAGTATTGCCAAAAAACCCAACAATTATGGACTTTTTCGGCATATGTAAGGGCATATATGGGGATGGATTGAAGTATCAGAAAAGTATAAGAAAGTGGGGTAAATAATCTGCAATGTATCTGCTCGACTCAAACATATTGATTTACTATCTCAATGGCGAAGGATCCGTTGGGAGTTTTTTTAGTAGTGAGGTATCAAAATTCATATCAATAATTAGCATTACCGAGCTCCTTGCGAAACCTTCCTTAGATATAAAAGAAGAGCTTCTTATTATGCAATTTCTAGACAGGTTTCGTATACTGCCCTTAGACGTTGTCGTTGCGAAAAGAGCGGCTGAGCTGAAAAGAAAGCACAATTTGATGTTTCCAGATGCCATTATAGCCGCTACGACAGAACTCTTCGATCTTGTATTGATCACAAGAGACAGAGGTTTTAAAAAAGTGTCAGAAATTAGGACGTTAACCCTATAATACCCTGCCATGAGTATGCACAAAATTCCCTCCACTATGTCGACGCAGCACCCGGATAATGCGAATCCCGCATACTGGTGCGATAAGAGCTTCATATCAACGACGGATGAGATCGAGGAGGCGTATATAGCCTTCAAGGACCTCGGTTTTGATGAATACATGTGGGATTGGGAGGGAAAGTTTGTGGATGAGGCGGTGATTGATAAATTATATCGTAAATACAACGCCTATTTCAAGAAACATCCGCTTGGGAAGGACAAATTTCTTACCTATCGTATTCCGAATATTTGGGAGGAGCGCGGGTATCGACTGGCACGCGCGTTTATCAATATCGTGACTTCCGCGGAGCTTGCCGAGGAGATGGGATTCAGAAATCCGCCGATCATAGAGGTAATTCTTCCCATGACCAAGACGGCGAATCAAATCATAGAAACAGAAAAAACATTTAGAAAAGTGGCGAAATTGAAATCAGAGATTTTCGATAATGGAAAAAAATGTACATTCAATCGTATTGATGTCATTCCGCTTATTGAAAGAGTGGAGGATTTGACAGGCGCTGATGAGATTATTGAGGAGTATTTGAAACAGTACAAAAAGCAATACGGACAGTATCCGGAGTATATGCGTCCATTTATCGCGCGCTCCGATCCGGCATTGAATTCAGGGCTTATCCCGGCAGTTCTCGCCTCAAAGGCCGCGATCAGTCACTACTACAAATTAGAGAAAAAATACAACGTGCCGATGTATCCGATTATTGGAACAGGTTCGCTTCCATTCCGTGGAAGTATTAATCCGGAAAATATTTCCGAGGCAATTAATGAGTATGCTGGCATACGTACTATTACGCTCCAGTCTGCGTTTAAATACGACTATCCCCTTGAATCCGTTCGCAAGGCGATTAAATTTATCGATAAGACGCTTCCGAAAATGAAACCGATTTCATTGAGTGAAAAGGAAATAGAATCCATTAAGAGGATTAATAAATACTGTGTAAAAGTATACGCCTCAAGCATCGAAAAACTTGCACCGTTGGTGAATAAAATTGCTGCCAACATTCCCGCACGTCGCGAGAGAATGCAGCATATCGGACTTTTTGGATATTCTCGTGGCATTGGAAAAGTTTCACTTCCCCGGGCGATTACATTCACGGGAGCGTTTTATTCGCTCGGTGTTCCACCGGAACTCATCGGTACAGGTCGGGCACTTCGCGAAGCGCAAAATAATGGTGACCTGGAGTTCATTAAACGTCTCTATATTAATCTCGAGCGCGACCTAATGCACGCCGGCAAATACTTGAACAAAGAAAATCTCCTCGCGCTCTCCAAAACCTATCCCGAGTTCAAGAGCGTCATCGTCGACATTCAAGAGATCGAAAACATACTCGGAATCGAGCTTGGTCCTCACAAAAGTCACCACTTCCTCCATCGCAACATCGTCTCGAACATCTATTACAAGATGAAGATGGATGTTGATTTTACGGCCGACATTGTCGAGGCGGCGAAGGTCAGGAAGAGCTTGGGCTAGCAATATATAACCAATTTCGCAATGCGCACACCACTTTCCAATCCAAAAACTCCACTTCTTAAGTATGGTATTCGCGAGGTGGTTGATACCGCACAGAAGATCAAAGAATTGGACCCGACATTCACCGTCGTAGCGGAAAATATTGGTGATCCAATCGCCCGTGGCTGGACCGTTCCGCCCTTCCTCAAGGAGAATATTATTGCTGAAGTAGAAAAGGCTGGAGATCTTTCATTTGGCTATTCTCACTCACGAGGAAATCCGGAGACGAGAAAATGGGTGACGCAGTATGCAAAACGATTTTCTCCAAGTAGCGAACTCGACTACGAGAACGTTCTCTTCACAAATGGCTTGGGAGCGTCGATATCGGCGATGTATCAGATGCTTCCGCAGGGCGCCCGCGTATTGCAGCCTACACCCGCGTATCCGGCACACTCTTCAATGGAATCGTTTTCCGCGGGGGCCCCATCCATTCTCTACAACCTCGATCCGAACAACGACTGGCAGCCCGATCTCGCAAATATGGAAGCGCAAATTCAGGCCAACCCGGAAGTCGCCGCGATTCTCGTCATCAACCCCAACAATCCAACCGGCGCTGTCTACAGCGCAGAAACCCTCGAAAAAATCGTTAAACTCGCCGAAAAATACAATCTGATGATTATCTCCGATGAGGTGTATTTCCGAATGGTCTTTAATGGGAAAACATTCGCGCAGATGACTGAAATCGCCCACAATCGCGTGCCACTTATCGTGATGCGCGGTCTCTCGAAGGACTTACCATGGCCCGGAGGTCGCTGTGGTTGGCTCGAATTTCACAATACGCACCTCGACCCCGATTTCAAAAACTACGCCGACGGCATCAAGAAAAAAATCCTCATGGAAGTCTGCGCAGGAACCCTCCCGCAAGCTATTCTTCCAAAAGTCTACGAACATCCCGACTTCGAGGCCTGGAATAAGCTCTATAATGACGAACTCGAAGCGAACGCCAACGCAATCGCTGAAACCCTGGGCAAAGTAAAAGGTCTGAAAGTAAACAAAATTTATGGAGCATTTTACATGATGCCACTCTTCGAAGAGGGCGTCCTCAATGCGAATCAAACACTTCCTATCGCCAACGATGCGGTTCGCGCCTATATCGAATCGGAAGTAAATAAACCCGGTCTCCCGCTCGACCAGCGTTGCACGTATTACATTCTCGCCAACACCGGTATCTGCGTCGTGCCCGCATCCGGCTTTCTCTCGCCATTCCCCGGCTTCCGCCTCACAACCCTCGATCGCAACGACACCCGTCGCCGCGACACCTATGCTCGACTTTCCAAAGCTATCGAGGAGTATTTGGCCTCAGCAACGGCATAGGTGGTATTGGGCGGCTTCGGTGTCGCGGCGGCGAAACTGGAAAGGTGTGAAATTTCAGCTTTGTGTAGTTTGGATTCTTGATGATACGGGATGAAGATGTTCCTCTTGATATGGGTTATACATTTCTACACATGTATAACCTTGATTAACAATGTACAACTTTGTATAACCGACCATTTCTAAGGTACCTCCCAAACACTCAGCAGGAAAATTTTTCACAAGGTGATTATTTGACAAACGCAATACTATTGCGTTATGATTGATCCACAAGAATGGAACATTCAACGTAAACTTTTCTATGAATATCCTTACTGCGAAAAATCTTCAGTTTGCTTACGGCTCGGAAACGATTCTGAAGTCAGTATCGTTTGAGATTAAAAAAGGGGATTACGTAGGCCTGATCGGACAAAATGGATCAGGGAAGTCAACACTTCTCAAACTTCTTCTCGGACTGCTTCAGCCAACCGGCGGTGAGATCGAACTGTTCAGTGAACCGATTAAAAAATTTCATGATTGGGAAAAAATAGGATACGTTCCACAGCGATCGGGTATTTTTGATCAGTCGTTTCCGGCGACGGTAGAGGAGATTGTTCGGATGGGACTTGAGACGAAAATTGATTCAAAAAGTAAAATTCATCACGCCCTCGAAATGGTAGAAATGGCTCACCTCAAAGATAAGCAACTCCGCGAACTTTCGGGGGGGCAACAGCAGCGCGTGCTCATCGCACGCGCCCTCGTCAACCAACCCGAACTCATTTTCCTCGACGAACCCGTCGTCGGAGTCGACACGCAATCCCAACATAACTTCTACCAAATTCTTCATCGGCTGAATAAAGACTTAAATCTCACCCTTCTCCTCGTCTCCCACGACCTCGATGTAGTGGCCCACGAAGCCGATTATCTCGTCATGATGACGGAGGGAGAAATCTGCAAATGTACCAAGGAAATGATTGAAAAAGATAAGAAGAAATATATCTCCCTCTCGCATCACCACGAATAAAATCTTCACCGCACGCACTAACTATGCTTCTTCCTCAAATTCTCCAATACGACTTCATGATTCGCGCCCTCATCGCCGGCACGGTAATCGCTATTGCAGCGCCCCTCATTGGAAGCTTCCTCCTGATACGTCGTTATTCTGTCTTCGCTGATACTCTCGCACACGTGAGTTTCCTCAGTGTCGCCATAGCGATTCTTTTTGGGTTCAATCCCATTCTTACGAGCGTTGTAGGCTCGCTGGTGGCCTCTTCGGCCCTCGAACATCTTCGCGCGTCCAAGCGTATCCAATCAGAGAATTCTCTCGCTCTTTTTCTTTCAGGAAGTCTCGCCCTCGGCGTTGTCATCCTCTCCTTCGCCAAAACCACTACGATCAATATCAGTAGTATCCTCTTCGGAAGCATAACGACCATTACGCAATCCGATCTCGCGATAATTGCCGTCATTGCTTCTGTTGTTATCGTCACGATGATGTATAACTTCAGAAAGTTCTTTGTTATCGCCTTCGACGAAGACTACGCTCGCGTAAAAGGTATACGCGTAACGCTTCTCAACTATACCCTCATGCTCGCCTCCGCTCTTATTATTTCCGTATCCATCACGGTGATCGGTATGCTTCTCATCGGCGCGCTTATGGTGATTCCCGTCATTACCGCCTATCAGTTCAAAAAAGGATTCAAGCACTCGGTAATTATTGCCATCGCTCTCGCTCTTGCCGAAGTTTGGCTTGGCCTCACTGCAGCTTTCTATCTCGACCTTCCTGCTGGCTCTAGTATAGTCCTGACTGCAATCCTATTCTTCGCATTAGCTACCATTTTCAGGCGAAAGTAAGCCAAAGCCTGGATTTTTAGAGTGTTTTATGATACACTTATATATCATGAAAAACCAACCAAACTCAGCTAGAATGACTCTGGACGACTATCTCGAAAATGATGGCGCCGTAGGTTCGCATATCGCCTCTGTTCGTCACGCCGTGAAGAAAGTCGGGGCGGACCCTTCCAGAATTTACGTTACCGATATTCACGAAAAAGATATCGTCGCCTCCACACGACGAGGCATCATCCACTTGGACAGAAAAACGCTCAAAAGGAGTACGGATGCCGAACTCGAACATCGTTTACGTCATGAACAATCTCATGTAGACGGCATTTTCAGCGAAGGCCTGGTCGAACTCGCAATCGCGAGACACAATAAAACAGGAAGAGATTTTTACAAAAGAGATCAGACGAGAGTGAAAAAAATTACAGACATCCTGAGTCCGATCGATGGAGTTGAGAAAGCGGCAACAATGTACAAGCAGAAGAAAATTAAACTACTCTATCGAACATTCCTCTTGTCCGCGGCAAAGAAAAATATAAAACAAAAAGAAGCACATACGATGTTTATCACAGCTTTTCCGGAACTCGAACGACACATCAGGCCAAGAAAGAAAAAAGTGGAGATCAAAGAAGCCGCTTAGATAAGCCAAAAAAAGAGGCCACCTGTTAGACAAGTGATCCTCTTTTTTAAGTGAGAAGAAATGATTTATTTCTTGCTCTTCTTCTTTGCTGTCTTCTTTACAGCCTTCTTTACAACCTTCTTAGCTTTTTTAGCAGCCATGGTAAAGTGAGGTTAAAAAATATTACACTTATAATGTAATAAAATATGTGATAAATGTAAAGAGAAAATATAGATTTGTTCCAATTCGCACATCCAAAAAATATTCACTCACCAGAAAACACCATGACAACATCTCAGACATCACCAAAAAAATCGAATGAAATTTATATTCACACGGATGGAAGTTGTTTGGGCAATCCTGGAATAGGTGGATGGGGAGCCATTATTCAGTACAATGATAAAGAAAAAATTCTGAGTGGAGGAGATCCTTCGACGACAAATAACAGAATGGAGATGACGGGAATTATTTCGGCGCTCGAGTGGTGTAGGAAAAGTTTTTTTTCAAAAATGGAAAAAAATAAAAAAGAACGACAGCCAATTATCAAAATTCATTCCGATTCGAATTTAATTATTCAGACGCTGCTTCAGCACTGGAAACGCAAAAAAAACATCGACCTCTGGGCTGAGATGGATAGTGTAGTGAATGATCTTGAGATGAATGACTGCAAGCTCGAATGGATCTGGGTGAAGGGTCACGCCACGAACATCATGAACAATCGCGTCGACAAAATCGCCGTCGAGCAGTCGACCAAAATTAAAAATCACTCACGCTAAGACCATTTTCCCCATCGATAGTATTACTTCAACAGTGCATCAAGCTTATCCATGAGCTTATCTTTGCTCTGGACCCCCATGACCTTGTCAATCACAGTTCCGTTTTTAATAAAAAGAATGGTCGGAATACTTTGAATACTAAACTGTCCGGATACGACAGGATTTTCATCAACATCAAACTTCCCGATTTTTACTCTTCCGCTGTACTCCTCAGCGAGCTCTTCGATAACGGGCGCCATCATCTTGCACGGACCACACCACTCGGCAAAAAAATCAACAAGAACAGGGATATCGGATTTCATAACCTCCAGCGCGAAATTATCATCGGTAAATTTCATTTCAGACATAAGAGAGAATGGTAAAAAATAGATATAAATACAAGGGGCGTCGCTATTCTACCGAAGGAGGGGTATGGAGAGCAACCCTCGACTTTTCAAGTACCTTATCGAAATTCCGGGAGAACAGTTCGGGTAAAATAGAAGGACATCGTCCGAGGAATGAACTCCTCAAAGCCCGTAAGTAGGAAAGTTTACGAATGGCGAGCTTGTAGATGGAGTTTTTCAATTCACGTTTATCTTTGTAAAAAGGATCCGGAACGAAATTTAAAAGTAGGTAGGCTTGATTGATTTCAAAAACTTTCTGTACGACAAAATCTTCCGCCGCTCCATATTCCATAACAATGCGGAAAAAGTACGTATCCTGAACCTTGCGAATATCTTTTTCGTAGGCGCCTAGCGTACAAGCGACGAGATTATCAGCAGGAAGGGCAAAAATAACGATGAATTTGTAAATCTCTTTCTTGCCGTCAGCGACACTGAGTCCGATAAAAAAATGTTCATCATCGACCTTGGAACGAAGAGGCGCGATGGTATTTGCGAACATTTCGTCTTTAAATAGGCACTCTTCGACTTTTTTCGCCAACCCCTTATCAATTTTGGCAATTTCCTTCATGCGCGCGGCCTTTCCTTTTCGCATGAGGTGGGCAAGTTTCACTAATTGTTCCTTGTTGAAGTCGATAAATTGATACTCGAATTGATTAATGACGGTTTGGTACATGTGGCTCATCGTGGCATAGAACTGCTCCTGGAAGTCATCATAGTTGCTGCCAAACTGTGATAACATAACCACAATGCCGTTTTCCATCGTTATACTCACGGAGTACTCGTCATCATCAAATTCTTGCTGCGACATGAAGTGGATGGACAGGGAGAATGCATCATGCTCAGCCGGAACAATAACGATACTTTCATCGTAGAGTCGGACCATGGCCCGTCCTTTTCCTAAATCTCGCTCGAGCGCATTAGACTGCTCAAAATACGCATCAAACTCGGCAACCAGCTTCCCCTGTTTCAGGAAGAGAGCGTCGATGAGAAAGTCATTTCGAATTTTGAAGAGATCGCGAACGAGTTGATCAAAAGAATTTCCGACACCGGAAAGCTCAAAATGCTCTTTGAGGAAAGTATGCACCATGATGCGATCGTCGCTGACGACAAACTCTTTGATATCGGAAAAAGAAACAACGCCCCCCTGGTCGTTTGCCCCTTTGCCACGTAAACGAAACCCCTTCTCATAGAGAACAAGTTCGCCTTCTTTTTCCAAGGTAACACGACCCGCGGGACTCATCCTGCGAAAGCGTAAATTATACGAAAGAGACATGGACGGAAAATCAATAACAGAATAACAAAATGAAAGACCAACGTAAGGACTCCACTACTATACCAAAATCGGAAAGTTCAGTAAAGCGTAAGTTGTAGTTTGAAGCTGAATTAAGGGGTAAAGTAGAGAAAGTATGACATGGAGTATATCAAAAAAAGTAAAGGCGCTGGTGCTTATCCCATGTATGGTAATGGGGGCGATGTTGCATGGGGCTCCTGTTTTTAGCTCGTCGTTCACGATTTCGCATGAATATCTGAGCAAAATTATCGAGCCGGAAAATTCATTCACGGCCATCGGTATTACATGGGATGAGTTTATTCCACATGGAGCAAGCATTGATCTTGAGGTTCACTTCAGGCAGATGGGGGTCTGGAGTGAGTGGTATAGCGTACCTCGTGATGGAGATCACAAGGACGAAGAAGGCGAGGAACATCAGACAACAGGAGGCCAGGCGGCATTTCTTCCTATTAACATGAGTGAGGCGTATCAGTACAGAATCACGCCTTTTGGGAATGGAGAAATGATACCAACGATGACGAATATAAATATTACGCCTATTCACGCAATAGCAGGGAATCAGGGGAATATTCAGGGAAAGACATATTATGCAGCGGAAATTACGCAGGATATGATCTCGCACGATCGTGTCAGAATTATTTCACGGGCGGAGTGGGGTGCTAACGAGTCGATACGAGTTTACAAAGGAAATGAGATAATTCCACCAACAGTAAGAGTAGATTCGGGCTATATGGATAAATTTTCAGATGAGTTGCAGATCGTTAAGAAAATTACCACGAATGAAAAAGGAGAGCTGCTTACATGGCCTGTCGAGTATCCCGAAAGAGTTACGAAAATTATTGTGCATCATACCGCTTCCACGGCCAATCTCAACGACCCGAAACAGGCTATTCGTGACATTTACCAATGGCACGCGATCGGAAGAGGATGGGGGGACATCGGTTACAATTATATAATCGATACGAGTGGAAATATATATGAAGGGAGATATGGGGGAGAGAAGGTAATAGGGGCGCACGCCGGCAAATCAAATACCGGCGCGATTGGAATCTCAGTCATGGGGAACTATGAAACAGGGGACGTATCAGACGCCTCGCTCGTTGCACTCGCTCGGCTCATCTCCGAAAAAACAAAAATTCACAACATCGACTCCACCGGAAGATCACTCTTTCGCGGAGGGGTGACGAATAACATCCTCGGTCACCGTGATGTCATGTCGACCACGTGTCCGGGGAAAAATCTCTATGACAAGCTCCCATTGGTGGCTCAGCTGGCCAAGACGGAACTATCAACCACGGTCGAAGAGCCAACATTCAAAAAGCAAAAAGATGCCGGCTTGGATTTTGAAGACCAAAGTGGCTTACTCTATGTCTCGCTCGATCCAGAGGTGGAGAAGATTCTCACGATAAAAGTGCAGAACACCGGAACACAAGTTTGGAACACCTCGACGTCGTTAGTGATAAATGATTTCGACACGCTCAAAGATTACATCCAGGTGATGCCGCCGGAGGGTCGCGTCACCTTTCCCATGGAATCTCCAAGATCGATTAACCAGGGAGAAATAGCAACCTTCAGCATCAAACTAGCGGGAGGATTCAAGAGCAGTCTCAAGACTCTCAAATTTGTCCCGATTATCAATGGTAAGACGAAACTTAACAAATACATCGGACTCTCAGTGCAATCCACACCGGCTATTTTCTCATATGACATGATCGCCTCCTCGCTTCCGCCGCAAGCCATGAAGACCGGTGAGAAATTTACCGCCTGGATCGATCTGAAAAATACGGGAAATATCAATTGGCAGAATAGCGGAAACAAGAACGTAAGATTGGGAACCGACCATCCTCGTGACAAGGCGAGTGTATTCGCAACACCAAGCAGCGCAAGAATTGGCCTATTGCAGCAGTCAATCGTGAGGCCTGGAGAAATGGGAAGATTCACGGTGAATCTCAAAGCCCCGGATATCAATGAAATAATCTCTCAGTCGGTGACGCCGGTGGTAGAGGGAGTAACATGGATGGCCGACAGAGGTATAAATTTCAAAACCTTTGTTTATCAAAAGAATTTTTTCGCGATGCCGATCGGTGTCACGCGTATCGAGGCGCTCGCGGACACGACTCAGGATACTACGATCAAAATGAAAAACACAGGCGGACAAACGTGGGACAAGTCTAATCCGGCACTTACCCCAATAATCAAAAAATCCTCTACATCCCGCTCGAAACTTGTCTCCGCGACAATGATGGAAAACAAGGTGCTGCCGGGAGAAACCGCAACATTCAATCTCAAAATCGCACTTCCAAGAATATTTTCCTCCGACAAGCTCAAGCTGGACGCCTATATGGGAAAGACCAAGATCACCGCAAAGCCGATAACGGTAAACATAAAAAAAATGGTGAAACCGCGAATAGTGGTACCTCAAATAGTAGTGCCGCAAATAATTCCGGTACCTACATCGTCTTCTACCCCTATCTCAACGAGCAGTATCGTTCGAGTTCGCATTGGTTTTGAAGGCGTGCCAGTAATGACATCCTCGGAGCCATTTCAGTTCACCGCCGATTCGATAACGCACACATTTTCCGCCAATGAAAAAGTCGCCGTCACCGCTTCCCGGTCAGTGTATTCCGTCACTTCTTCGAATTATTCCCAAACTATGAATACTCCTCCTCGATTTTCAACTATTTCTCCTTCGGGAATTATGCGTATCGACAACTTCGAACGCCGACCCGAGTGGGACACAACCCTGAATGATAACGAATTCCGAGGTACGCTCGAGGTTCGTTCGGAGGGCGTCATCAACGAACTCGGTATCGAAGATTATCTAAAGGGTATGGCAGAAACTCCTAATAGCGAGCCGATGGAAAAGAAAAAAGCGATTATCGTCGCCGCACGCACCTATGCCATATATTACTCAACGATCGGAAAAGGAAAAAAATTCCCAGGCAAACCTTACGACCTCGACGACGATCCGGAACACACGCAAAAGTATCGCGGATATGGCGTGGAAAAACGCTCACCAAACTCCGTAAAATCCGTCGATGATACTCGCGGTATCATCATAGAATATCTCGGAAAAGTCGTCCTTGCCCCATACTTTTCATCAAGCAACGGCCGTACGCTCAGCGCGCGCGAGGCCTTCGGCTGGCAGGACGCCGCCTATCTTCCGTCTGTAGATGATCCTTATTGCATCGGAATGTCCCGTGCCGGTCATGGCGTCGGTATGTCCGGTTGCGGCGCGCTAGGTATGGCCAAAAACGGCTCCACCTACGACCAGATTCTTAAGTATTATTACAAGGGCATCACGCTTGAAAGGCTCTATTAAGACTCCATGAAAGAGCTCTTCACAGTCATACATTTTTTCCCTACAATACACCTATGTACACACTCGCTCTCGACACTACCGGCTACAAGATTCATCTCGTACTCCTCAAAAATAATACCGTCGTTTTCGAACGCGACTGGCGTAGTAACATGAACGAGGACGAAACCATCACCAAAACACTTCAGCATCTCAACGAGCTCGAGCCATTTTATATGCAAAAACTCACGAAAATTCTCATCAACGAAGGTCCAGGAACACTTACCGGAACACGTGTCGGTGTTTCCATAGCCAACGCACTCTCCTTCGCATGCAAAGCACCAATAGTGAAGCTTTCCACGAGTCAGATTTGGAAAAATAGACTTCATGGTGAAGTTGGAAAACTCAAACCACACCTCCTCCTGCGAATTACCGAGCAGGAACTCTATCTCGACGACAAAATAATTTCCCTCACCGATCTCGTGAAGCAAGTGAAGAAGCTCAAGAAACAATCATTCACCGCCTATGGCGAACTTACTCCGACGCAGTTCACCGAACTGAATAAAAATAGAAATATTACCTGGATAATCGAACCCGATATTTTACCTTTCTCAAGCGCCATGCTACAGATCATCGAAAAAGCCGGAAAGGGGGATATGAAATACGCAAAACCAAAATACGCGAAGGAGCCGATAATTACTGAGTCAAAAAAAGAAGTATTAATTCCTCGTCTGCCGATAGCTCACGTCGTGGTTGAAAAGAAAATTTCAGAAAAGAAAGAGTCAAAACCGGCCAAAAATACTGCCAAAAAAAAGGCGCCAATCAAAAAAGTAAAGCCTACAAAGAAAAAGGCTATCACTAAGTCAAAGATAACGAAGAAGCCAAAACCTTCAAAAATGACGAAGTTCTTCAAGAAGGTTGCATCCAAATTCAAGGCAAAGAAAAAATCTAAGCGATAATATGGAAAAAGGTACGCTCTATATCGTCTCAACACCCATCGGAAACCTGGAGGACATCACGTTTCGCGCGATTCGTGTTTTAAAAGAAGTTAATTTGATCGCGGCAGAGGACACTCGTCACGCCACGATCCTCCTTCATAAATACGAAATCCGAACGCCATGCGTGAGTTATCATTCCTATTCGAACGATTCAAAAATTCAGTCAATTATTGAAAAAATAAATGAAGGGCAGTCTGTTGCTCTTATATCAGATGCCGGTACGCCTGGAATCTCCGATCCCGCCTATACACTGATCCAGGCCGCTCTCGCGGCAGAGATTACCATAACGCCAATACCCGGCCCTTCGGCCCTCCTCACCGCGCTAGTCGCTTCCGGCTTGCCCATGCATCACTTCCGATATTACGGCTTCCTCCCACTAAAAAAGGGCCGTCAAACCCTCCTCACCGGTTGGCGCACCGCAGCCGCGTCCGGCGATCTGGACGAGACGATTATTTTTTACGAATCTCCCCACAGAATTGCTCGCACCCTCGAGGATCTCGTGAAACATCTCGATCCGGCAGTCTCAAGCACTGACGCCACCAGCAACTGGACGGTCGTCCTCGCCCGCGAGCTCACCAAAATCCACGAAGAATTCATGCGCGGAACGCTCAAGGAACTGATCCAGGCTTTCAAAACCAAGCCCCCAAGAGGCGAGTTCGTGGTGCTGCTGAGCTACAAACCATAGTCTTGCACTTACAATCCCTGAAACGCATGTTCAAAGGCGGCGGTATTCGCCATCATAATTTCTAGCACCCTATCAACCGGCTCATCGACTATCGTCACGATTGGCGAGAAGTGTCGTCCCGGAATAACTTCCCAGATAACATCGGCATCGCTTTTTGCAATATGGTCATACGTCATCTTCTGCGCATACGCACCCATGAGTTGATCATCGTGCGAGGTTACCAGCGAGATCGGCATGCCGCGAACAAGAGCCGGATCCAAACGCGGTGAAGTTCCAGTCGTAAGTGTCTGAACGAAGTACATCGCCTCAGCCGGATAGGTATTCGAGGTCAATCGACGCTCCGATAGGCCACGGGGATCACCCTCGGCCAAAAATGTATCAAATGCCTGCTCGCCCCGAAACAGCAATCCCTCACCGCTCCATAAAGAACCGACAACATCTTTGAGATTTTTTCTCACGATGTTCGTGATCAGTCCCGGGGTGCGAAGCATTGCCTGTGAGTATGGCAGCGCCACGGAATTGATCAAAGTCGCCCCGCGTATCTGCCCCGGGGCAATACCATACGCGATCGGATCTCGCAGCATATGGGCAACAGTCTGTGCACCCTGGCTATGTCCCATGAGTACGATGGGAGGAGGGGTGTTACTCTGACCGCTTTCTTGCGCGAAATTTTTTTGCAGAAGAGGCAGGAGCTGTTTCATATGCTGAACAACTTCTCTCTGGAGCCTGCCGATGCCCCATCTTCCCTGGTTGATAATCGGCTTCGCCCCACCTCGCCCACCATGAACGTACGCCACGCCCACGAGACCGTGAGTCTCCATAATCGGCTTGAGAGGCTCGAGAATTTTATCGGTAAGCATCGAGGTCGCCGCTTGCATATATCCATTACATTGTATGAGAATACCACGAAAATCTCTCAAATTTTTTGGAGCAAAAAGAACAATTCGCCCAACCCCATCAATCTCACAGACGGAAAACATCATACCGTTGTGCGTAACCTCTGCCCCATCAGCCAACTGCGCAAACGGTCTGCCATCCGCCGCTCGAATCGAATCACCGTACAGTGTTTGAACAGCCTCGGAAGACGAGTCATGGATAACGGTTGTATGCTTGGTATCTCCATCCTTTACATCCACCATCCCGTCAGGCATCCTGCTCTCAACAACATCACCGATACCACGAACATTATTCATATAGAGAAAAATAAATACTCAAGAAACGAATTATACAACATAAAAGACAAAAAGCAACAACAAGGATTGTTTTTATGAGAAAAAATGGTACAATCTTTCACCAAAGCTGAAAGAGGGCGCCCTCTCGATCTTTAAAGCTGAGCAGGAAGAAGAATAGAGTCACGCCAAATGGGCACAACCAAAAATGTATCATTAATGTATCATTTTTGTATCTTCCCCCTCATCGAGGAAACAGTAGACGGTGCCTTTCTCTGTTTTTTGTAAAATTTTTAACCAACAAACTTTCCCATTACCCCCACTGTACAAATGTACAGCAAAAAGACAGCAAAATGTACAATGGCTCCGGAGGAACTGCTCTGTGCATCGAGCACGAAAAATCATTTTATAAAAAATCTACACCACAAACCCCACAAGTTTATCCGGCACATAGATTTCCTTTTTGACGGTAACGGCAGCTCCATCCGCCCCTACCAGATACCGCGCCACGCTCTCGATCACACGAGCCGCACGCAACGCCTCATCACGAGAGCACCCCACCGGCAAGACCACCGTTCCCCGTACCTTCCCGTTCACCTGAATCGCGATCTCCACCGAAGTCTCCATCAGCATCGCCGGATCAAACGTTGGATACGAACTCGCGAACACACTCTCCTTTTCGCCTAAATGCTCCCAAATTTCCTCAGCCAGATGCGGCGCCAACGGCGCGATCAAGCGTGTCATTATTTTTTTATCTTCCATCGAAACGCCAACTTTCATCGCCTCATTCACGAACTCCATCAGTCCGGCAATGGCAGTATTGAAGGTAAAAGCCTCGATACCATCGATAACTTTCTTGATAGTTTTATGCACCAGACGAGCAGAGGCGAGTCCTGTATTCGTTTTCTCTCCCGTCCCCACATCTGAACTTCCTTTTGTCGTCCGATCAGCCATCAAATTCCAGAATCTATCCACAAAACGAGAAACGCCGGTAATACCCTGATCACTCCAGTCTCCCCCTGCCTCGAATGGTCCCATAAACATCAAGTACATACGGAAAACATCACTTCCATATTGAGAAACAAAAGCATCAGGCGAAACAACATTACCTTTTGATTTTGACATTTTTGCGCCATCTTTCGTCACCAAGCCCTGATGCACCAGTCGTGTAAACGGCTCTTCAAAATCCACAAAACCAAGATCATGCATCACCATATTGATAAAGCGCGCATACAATAAATGCATGCACGCATGTTCCGGGCCGCCGATATACATATCAACAGGAAGCCATTTATTCGCGAGCTCAGTACTGAACGCGCCTTCTTTCATACGCGCAGCCGGATATCGGAGGAAATACCAACTCGAGTCCACAAATGTATCCATCGTATCGCTTTCTCGCTGCGCGTCGCCTCCGCAGGTAGGACATTTCGTCGCCATAAAACTATCAACAAAAGCGAGAGGGGACTTTCCGCCCTTCGGGCGGAACTCAACGTCCTCCGGCAACAACACCGGTAACTGCTCCTCGGACAACGGCACCTCGCCACATTTCTCGCAGTAGATCAAAGGAATCGGCGCGCCCCAATATCGCTGACGAGAAACCAACCAATCACGTAATTTATAATTCACTTGGAAATCCGCAACGCCATCCAACTTCAATAATTCCGTGATTTTCTTACGCGCCATCTCGCTGCTCAATCCCGTATAATCCCCGGAACTCACCAATACGCCATCATCGATATAAGCCTCGCCCTTCGCGACACCTCCATCAGTTGGCGGCCCAGCAGGGTTGTCCCTTGGGGGCTTCACCACTGTCACTACCGGCAACTCATATTTCTTCGCGAAAGCGAAATCTCTTTCATCATGCGCCGGAACGGCCATGACCGCACCGGTTCCGTACGTCATCAAAACATAATCCGCAATCCATATTGGCACGCGTTTCCCATTCACGGGATTCACCGCATAAGCCCCGGTCTCTACACCCGTTTTATCCCTTCCCTCGGCGCTACGATTGATATCCGTTACACGCTTGGCGTTATCAATATATTCCTTCACATCTTTCTCGAATAATTTCTCGGTAATCTCGCCGACCAAAGGATGTTCAGGAGCCAAAACCACATACGTACATCCAAAAAGGGTATCTACACGAGTGGTATAGACCTCAATTTTGCCCCCGCTACGCCCAAAAATCTCAAACTGCACCGTGGATCCCTCACTTCTTCCAATCCAATGCTGCTGCATCAATTTCGTCTTTTCCGGCCAATCCAATCCATCGAAATTCAATAACCGTTCCGCATACGAACGAATATTGAAAAACCATTGGGTGAGTTCTTTTTTCGTCACCTCGCTCTTACATCGATCGCACTCTCCATTATTTACCTGTTCATTTGCCAAAACCGTCTGGCACGAAGGACACCAGTTCACCGGCGCGCGTTTCCTGTAAGCCAAGCCTTTTTTATACAATTGGAGAAATACCCACTGTGTCCATTGATAATACTCAGGATCCGAAGTTACAACTTTTTTACTCCAATCATACATCGTGCCAATCAACGATAACTGCTCCTCCATCTTCGCGCAGTTCTGCGCAATACTTACCGTAGGATGAATACCCGTCTTAATCGCGTAATTCTCCGCCGGTAATCCAAAACTATCGAACCCGATCGGCTCAAACACATTAAACCCCTTCATCCGCATATACCGTCCCCATGAGTCTGCCGGCGCGTAATTATACCAGTGTCCCACGTGTAACTTATCACCCGATGGATAGGGGAACATCACGAGATTATAGTACTTCGGTCGTTTTTCATCATGAAGAGACGTGGTATACAAACCGCTATCCGCCCAGCGTTTCTGCCATTTATGTTCTACGTGTGACGCATTATACATACGCGCATCATCGTAACACTAGACAGTTTTTTCTACAATAACTCTATTCTTGTCGGATTCATCATCGCTCGGATTAAGTTCCTTAATGGACTTTCCCCTAGGCGCGCTTTTCGAGGCAGGCTTACCCCCCTTTTCGATGAGGGACTCGGTAATGTCCTTAAGCGTCACAACAACCATTTTATTTTGGCTGGTTTCTTGTTTCGCAAGATCAAACGTCGCGAGGACGATATGTTCCTTCCCGTCCGCAGCCATAATATGAAACGGACCGGCGTTGACGAGCATTTTTCCGCTCGTGGAAACCCCGGAGAAGCTCGATGCGAAAACAGGGAGATCGTCTGCTGACAATAACGTGAAGAAGTTTTTCTCCGCAATTTCCTTGCTGACAAATCCAAAATCCTCACTGAATTTTGTATTGATCTCGATCACATTACCGGAGAGATCCAGAGCGACTACCGGCGCATCTTTATTCATATAAGATTCAAACTTTCCTCCAGGATGAAAGAAGTCAGCGAATATATTCGTCTGGAGATTTTTTTCAACCATCACTTCAGGATTATGTTCTGAGCCGGCAAAAAAGAGCACCACGGAAAAGGTGGTAATAAAGAGAGATATCGCTATAAGCGCAATTTTTTTACCATGAGGAATAAGAATCATTTTTGTATATTTAGGGTTTATTTCAGTTTTATATCATATTATACAGAATAAACGACAATCAGTCAAGTATATCAGACGCAAAAAAAGACAGACCAAAAACAGCTAATTTTAGCTTAAGGCAAACAACCGTTACGCGACCTTCTCCCTCGCGGAAATCTCCTTTTCAGAGGTCAGATCCAGGAAAGTATACGTATAGACGCCGTAAGCGAAAATCTCTATAACCGCACCGAGATAAGAGGCGAAAAACAAAGCCGCCAAGCCAATAATCGATCCAATGACCAGGCCGATAATATGGAGGGTGATGGTGGCTATATACCCCGCCGCCAACAGCAAAGCTGCCGGAACGAGGAGGAGAAGGAGGATTTGCAACAAAATACGTATCGTAATGATTCCCATGAGGATGGTAATCAAGAATGTCCGCTGCCAATGAAGCAGAACCAGCTTCGCGCTCTTCGTCATGGACGCTATAACCCCCTCGCGATCAATAATGATAAAAAGGTCGGCATATGTGAAAAGAAGCGTCATGACAAAGCCCAAAACAAGCAAAACGATGAATATAGGTATCAGGGTGAGAAACAGATTAATACTATGTCTCAGGACAAATCCGGCATCAAATAAAATGGTGAATACTCCAAAAAATTTCACGGCGGTATGATATTCGAAGAGAACGAGATAGCTTTGAAGGCCATATTTGAATCCATCTCCAATCGTAGCCTCCTGTCCGTTGCGATGTCGCGCGATCACCTGAATCGCCGCCGCCTGGGTCAGGGTGGGCAAAAGCATATAAATGGCGAAAAGAATCGCCGCTACGGCAATAATCAGCACACTCGAGTCGGCATGCCGCTGGAGAAAATCATAGGCAAAAGAGAGAACCTGGGTCAGAAAACTCTTCGGAGAGTTATCAAAAAGTTCAGACTCCTTAAAGGCAAAGAACTGATATCCCATATAGAGGACACCCGCCGTCGTAGTGAAAATAGAAGGGAGGAAGCCATACCAATAGATGACTTTCTTGTGCGTCTGCGTGTAGTGCCACGCCTCCTGAATAATGGCTCGGTACGTCATAGGTTCGAAACCTACTTTGAAGCAAAGCCCCGATGTCGTCAAGCGAGTGTTAAGGGGTAAAGAAGGAAAGCCCGTAAATTCTCTTGTCACATAGATATTCTTTTGCTAAACTAACTCCGCAATTCATTTTGAACTTATGAAACATTCTCAAAAGAAAACAATTATTCAATCATACGCCGTTCATCCGCAAGACACGGGATCACCGCAAGTGCAGATCGCTATTTTGACGAACAGAGTACAGGAGCTGACCAAGCACCTGGAAGAACATCCAAAAGACAATCACTCACGACGTGGCCTCCTGATCATGGTTGGCAAACGCCGAAAACTTCTTAACTATCTCCGTCTTAATAACAAAGACGAATTTGAGAAGTTAAATGAGAAACTTGGACTTAGAAAAACACCAGTATCTTCATAATTCTCACTCTCCATGCAGAAATCTCTCACATGTGACTTGGCAGGACGCCAATTCAAGCTTGAAACAGGACATTTTGTCACGCAAGCAGGCGGCTCAATCACCGCATGGTTGGGAGACACGGTTGTCATGGCGAACGCATCCATGAGTGATGATCCAAAAGCCGGAGCAGAGTTTTTCCCAATGGTGGTTGATTATGAAGAACGGTATTACGCTGCAGGAAAAATTAAGGGAAGCCGTTTTATCAAGAGAGAGGGTCGTCCCTCGGAGAACGCTGTTTTGAACTCACGAGTTATTGATCGTCCTATCCGTCCACTTTTTCCAAAAGGTCTGACGCATGATGTTCAGTTACTGTGTACGGTGTTGTCTGCCGACCTCGAGGTTGATCCGTCTACGACAGCCATCAACGCGGCATCCATGGCATTATTGGCCTCTGGAGCCCCTTTTGAGGGCCCGGTCAGCGCCGTTCGAATCGGATATATTGAGGAAAATGGTACATGGAAACTTATCGTAAATCCAACCTATGCCCAGGCGGCAGCCGGAAAGCTCGATATCGTCGTAGCGGGAACGCTCGATGCTATCACCATGGTAGAGGCAGAGAGCTCAGAGCTCGACGAAGATACGATGATCAAAGCACTCGATTTGGCTCACGCGGAAATCAAGAAACTTTGCACATTCCAACTCGAGTTTGCAAAACAGCTCGATATTAAACCAAAAGAATACAAACTCCTCGAACCTAGCGCGGAAATGGTTGCTGCTATTGAGGGATTTATTACGCACGACATGCTCGACATGATCAAAGGCGCAACAAAGAAGGAGGTAAAGAAAGCCTACAAAGCTCTTCTCACTTCGGTACTTGAGAAATTTGCCGCAGAGGTAGAGGCAGGAACATTCACAAAACCACATCTCGATGAGAAATTAAATGGCATGGTAGAGAAGAAAATGCGTGCAAACATCCTCGAAAAAGAGCAACGTCTTGATGGTCGTAAACTCGACCAAATTCGTGCGCTTTCCGCAGAGGTTGGAGTGCTTCCGCGTACACACGGTACGGGACTCTTCACTCGAGGTGAGACACAGATTCTTTCCATTGCTACCCTCGGAGCTCCTGGAGATTCGCAAGTAATCGATACGATGGACACGGATATTGAGAAGCGATACATTCACCACTACAACTTTCCACCATACGCCGTAGGAGAGATTAAAATGCTCCGATCACCATCACGCCGAGAAATCGGTCACGGCGATCTTGCAGAGCGCGCCCTTCTTCCAGTATTACCTTCAAAAGAAGTTTCCCCTTATACTATCTGGGTGGTTTCTGAGACATTAAGCTGCAATGGATCAAGCTCTATGGGCTCGGTCTGCGGCTCATCCCTCGCCCTCATGGACGCTGGTGTACAAATCAAACGTCACGTTGCCGGTATTGCCATGGGTCTCGTTACGGACGGCAAGGGTGCATACAAGATCCTTACCGACATTCAGGGTATGGAGGATTTTGCAGGAGATATGGACTTCAAAGTTACGGGTTCACGCGAAGGTATCACCGCGCTTCAGATGGATATCAAAGTCAAAGGCCTCAATCTCGATATCATGCGAGAAGCGCTTGAGAGAGCCAAGAAGGCACGATTTGAGCTCCTCGATATGATGGAAAGAGTTATCGCAGAGCCAAGAAAAGAAATGTCCAAGTACGCTCCAATGATCACGACGGTAAAGATCGACGTAGAGCAGATTCGTTCTATCATCGGCAAAGGTGGCGAGACGATCCAGAAAATCACCGCAGAATGTGGCGTTGAGATTGATATCGACCAGTCAGGACTCGTATTTATCACCGCTCCTACGCAGGAGGCTGGAAAGAAGGCAGTAGATTGGGTCAAGAGCATCGTCTATATTCCGCAATCCGGTGAGGTATTTGACGGTACGGTTACCCGACTCATGGAGTTCGGCGCCTTTGTCGAAATCGCTCCGGGCAAGGAAGGCCTCGTACATATCTCTCAGCTTTCAGGTGACCGTGTCGACCGTGTAGAGGACGTCGTCCAAGTCGGCGACAAATTACAAGTAAAATTGATGGAAGTTGACGACCAAGGCAGGTATAATCTCTCACACAAAGCGACACTCCCAGGCTTCGAAGACCTCAAACTCGAAAAACGACCACCCGCACGAGGCGGATTCGCAGGACACTCTGGAGCGCAGCGAAGGAGGTTTTAGATCCCCAGACACGCAGTGTCGGATCCCGTTCCCGTTTTTCTCTCTGTAAACTTTGAAAATTCAGCATCCACAAGCCAACCATGCAGGTATAGTATAGCGGCTATTATGCGTCCTTGCCAAGGACGAGATACGGGTCCGACTCCCGTTACCTGCTCCACAGACACGAGCACGTGTCGGATTGCCTATTCCCGATTTTATATTCAAAGCTAATTCAGCTTTGTTTTTTGCATAAAATAATTGACATAATAAATATTATGGCGTTTAATATGACTCTTTTATATTAATAATATGGCAGCTGGGAATTCATCGTCTGGCGTAGAAAATCGAACTCGTTATGCAGCAGCAATTACGAAATATTCAAGAACAGATTTTGTATGGAATGTTACTCATGATTATGAGGCGCTTGCCTGGCTTAAGGAACACGCCACTGTCGAAACATTAACAGATGGTGATATAGATATAATAAGAAACGCTACGCGCGAATCTCTCATAACAATGAAGACGGGTTATGATAACGAACCCGAAGAGTTTTTGGAGCTTGATTTTGGAGACTCTGAGCACATGGCTGCCCGTTATCCCTACGTAGCAGTGATGCGCAAGGTGGTTACCGAGGACGCCATTCGCTATTTCAAGGATCTGCATGTCTATCTTCGTGCACGAGAAACAGGCGATGTCGAGATAGATTCGATGAGACAACAGGTAGCGGCAAGCGCCATGACACTTATGCAGCAAATAGAGGGAGTGGTCACGCAACCGGGAAACGCAAATTTTATGCGAGCTGATCTCTATGCATTGATTGACTGGGAGCGAGTGCGTCATGAAACAGGATTCCGCAACTTGTTTAGGTCGAGTGATATATATCAATTTGAGGGAATGATGTCCGCAGGCGATGGTCAAGAGCGTAAATCACTCGGAGTAAGTAAAAATCTTTATAGTGGTATTCTTCCACTGGATATTTTGGTGTATTTGAATAGGGAAGGAGATGTGACACTTCATAGTAAATACGATACTGATGCCACACACCCTTTTGCAACCATTCACGCAGATGGAACGGTTGATGCCAAGCCTGAAGACGGACGACAGATAAAAAACAGTTCTGATAAAGCATTGGATGTGATCCTCACAAAAATCCCCGCAGATGACCAAGCAAAACTCGCAGATCGCATTGTATTATCGGCAGGAGCAGAGAAGGTCGATGGCATCGCTTTGACGAGAGAAGTGCTTGAACAGAATGGCCTTTTACCTGAGTGGCGAGTTTCTTTTGGAAATACAACCGTATATCTTCCCAATAAACTCTATGTAGAAAAAGATAAGTCAAGTTCTCGATTGCTAACGATTATATATGTGGAAGATGAAAAGAGAGGACTGGTAGCTCGCTCATGCTATAAGAGTAATTCCCACGGTGTATGGAAACTTCTTCCGGCGTATTTGCCGGGCTGGTATCACAAAGGATATGGAGAAGAACAGCTTACACTTTTGCCGGAACTACAGAGATCGATCGCATACCTCTCTTCAAGCGAATGTTCTTTTTCGTGGAACGACAAGAGAGGGTCGACCAGCAAGTTCATTTAGAGCAGATATGGACAGAAATCCCGTAGAGCTTGGGAGCGGATTTTTTGAAGATAGATCAGGCCGAGGTAAGAAGAAAGTTAGCCCCGATGCGCCAACTTCTTTTTGTTTTACCGACGAGGAAGATAAGCCGAATTATTTGAATGTGGTGGATGCATGGGAAGAAGGTATCACTTTATACGGAAGAGTTATTTTCGAAGTAATAGCATCTCGCAATGAGCGTCTACGCTACCTATTTTGTAGAGATAGGAGTGGTAGAGCATGGATTGCAAGTATAGATATCAAAGAAGCCGAGATGACACCGCAAGGCCTTAAGAGAAATTGGGTGAGAGCAGGGGACCTTTGTACACCAGCATATGAGTATTTGAAACAAGCTGATGGGTATGTTCCATTTGGCCGTGGAGTCGGAAAGAATGGCCAGTATGGAGACATGTTTGAAAATTATCTGAGCAAAGTTCCACTCATACGAGAGTATCTAGCTTCCGTTACTGCTCGCATAGACTAGCCCAGTCCGAACCTTCTCGTAAAGGTAGCTCCAGTTAGATTTCAAAGCTAAGCAAAGCTAATTTTTGCATACAATTTATCAAGGCTAAAACCAGGTTATCGCTCAAAACAACTTGTTTTATCGCTCATCATGAGCTATAATATGACCATATATGAGCGATAAAAATTCAAAAAATCAGAATTACATCCTCGATTCAAGGCAAGTAACTATCCTAACGAAGCTTCAACATGCCCAAGAATATGCACTCAGTGACATTCAGGCATTACTTCCAGAAAAGCTATCATCGGCAACGCTTCGCCGTGACATATCAGAACTTCGCGATAGTGGATTTCTCAAACAATTGGGTGATCGAAAAAGTTCTCGCTACATCCTGACGTCATTTGGAATGCTTCACGCACCAATCGACGCGCATGAATACTGCACGATTGACGTTGATACCCGTTATGGAAATACCGGTTATAATTTTTCTCTTTTTCCGGAAATCCAAGACGATATTTTTTCGAAAAAAGATAGAGAGTCAATGGATGAGGCTACGCACAAATTCTTACGTAAATCTAAGGACACAAGTAGGACACTCAAGCAAAAAGAGCTCGAAAGATTTGTGATTGAACTATCGTGGAAATCATCAAAGATTGAAGGGAATACCTACACACTTCTCGATACGCAGCGACTTCTTACAGAAGGAATCCAAGCACCAGGCCATTCAAAAGATGAGGCGACCATGATTCTCAATCATAAAAAAGCTTTCCAGTATATTGTCGAAAACCAAGAGCAGTTCAGAAAAATATCAGTTCGAAATATTGAAGATATTCACCGGATACTTGTTGACGGATTAGGTGTCTCATTTGGACTTCGCGCAAAACAAGTTGGCGTGACAGGTTCATGCTATGTGCCACTTTCGGTAGCATCTCAAATCAAAGAAGCGCTGGAAGATGTTTGTGCGGCGGTTGAGAATGCAAAGAACCCATATGCCAAAGCCTTAATCGCGCTTATCGGTATTAGCTATATCCAACCATTCGAAGACGGAAATAAAAGAACAGCTCGACTCATCACCAACGCCATACTCGTGGCTCACGACTGCGCACCACTCTCCTATCGCAACGTTGATGAAGTTCTCTACCGTGAGAGTGTGCTCGTTTTTTACGAAAAAAATAGTCTCATCGCCATTTGTGATATCTTCATAAGACAGTACCTGTTCTCTTGTGATCAGTATTTGAAGTTCTAGGCATAAGAATCAGCCCAGTCCGAACTTCGGGAAGTCAAGGAGCTCCAAAGTGCTTTTATGTGAGCCTTCTTATCAAATATAAAATATTAGCGAGACTTGTAAATTAATTGACAGAAGTCGGCATTGAAGGAGGGCTCAAATGTAGATAGGTTATGTTCATGGGATTATCAATCATTTCGATTCGTCCGGTTCAGGAAGATGACGCGCAGGGTATGGCAGAGTCTAATAAGTCTTTGAATAGCCCACATGCGCCTACGAGCCTGGAGGCGGTGAGGAAGATTATTGCCGCGTCTCAATCCAGTATTAGTGGCCACAGAACGCCAACGCAGGTGAATGTGGTAGCGCAGGAGAAATGGGAAACAGGCGAAAGGAGGATTATTGGCGGAGGTGCGGTGGTAAAAATGGGATCAGATGGAGAATACCCCATCCTATGGCGGCCAAATTCCGATGGGTCATTGAGCCGTTTTCGATATACCGACCCGACGCTGGAGTTTGGAGGAGTAAGTGTGGCAGAGGACGCTATGAAAAGGGGTATAGGTAAGACAATTTCCGCAGCCCGTGCATTGATAGCAAAAAAATATGCTTCGCTTTTTAATGCCGAACACATACTCTCAGATTTTCTGCCACCGCTCGATAATTCTGACACAAAAGTGAATATATTTTGGGATGATTTGATCGTAAAATTGTTACGAGAAAACGGAACATTAGGGCAAGTAATGGCTTATTGCCAAGAAAAAACAGGAATTCATATTGAAGATACGACGACGCTATCTGCGGTTATCGGTAATACGATGAGCGATACCGATAGAAATGCGATGGTAGATAGATTTTTCCCGGAAACTATTCCCGCGGAAAGAATTTCCCCGGCAGTTCGCCGCATCACGCAAAACGTTAACGGTCCCACCGAGGCGGCCCGTGCGAACCTTTTGAAAATATATGGAGACGCATTCAAGATAATGGGTATATTCCCCATTAATGGTGGTCCTAATTACGCTGCACGTGCAGAACTTGGTCCGACCGGCGAGGGACCTACGCCGCTGCAAATCCAGGACGAAATTGAAGGGAAAATAAAAATGTTGCTATTCAAACCATTAGATGATGGATTTGAAGGGTTGCGTAATTTTCAGGCTACAATGGTCAACGGCGATATCAATGGTGACCACGCTATAATTTCAAAAATAACGGCGCAAATGGCGGGCTTTGCTCAAGGCGATGAGGTTATGAGATTGAGGCTTTGATACATGTTTTGTAATGAATTTCTTGCACGGAAAATAAATACAACCCCGCCTCTCGAACGAGAGGCGGGGTAATAAATAATTTGAATGCTATAGGGCTACTTGATTGGGGCTGTAGGAGGAGCGACAAATGAACCACTTGTAGGAGCAGTATTGTAAGAACCACTTGTAGGAGCAGTATTGTAAGAACCACTTGTAGGAGCAGTATTGTAAGAACCACTTGTAGGAGCAGTATTGTATGAACCACTTGTAGGAGCAGTATTGTAAGAACCACTTGTAGGAGCAGTATTGTAAGAACCACTTGTAGGAGCAGTATTGT
>CALREA010000002.1 GCA_943355055.1 Candidatus Peribacteria bacterium
CAACAACGGTGCACGTGGGGGGTTCAGCCGTGGCGGTGGAGGTCATTCTCGCTCTCCAAGTCGTTTCTCCAAGGGTGGTCCACGAATCGATATTAACCGATTTGTTAATAAAGCTAAGCCCGTTGTGGCTGAGGCGGCTTATGTTCCCAAGAACAAGTTTGCCGATTTCGATATCCATCCTAAGCTCAAGGAGAATATCGTAAAGAAAGGATTTGAGTCTACTACTCCTATTCAGGATCAGGCTATTCCTCATATTTTGAAGGGAACGGACGTGGTAGGTATTGCCAATACGGGTACCGGCAAGACGGCCGCATTCCTTATTCCCCTTATCAATAAAGTTTTCCACAACAAGAGTGAACGTGCGTTGATTGTCGTTCCTACTCGTGAGCTTGGACAGCAGATTTTGGATGAGTTCCATACGTTTGCCGATAGATCCGGTTTGCGCGCAGCGCTTTGTATAGGAGGCGCGAGCATGGGACTTCAGAAGCGTGATCTTCGATACAATCCGAACTTCGTTATCGGTACGCCGGGTCGTTTGAGGGATTTGATTGAGCAACGATGTATCGATCTTTCCCAGTTTAAAAATATTATTTTGGATGAGGCGGATCGTATGGTGGATATGGGCTTTATCGCCGATATTCGATTCTTGATCGGCTTGATGCCGAAAGAGCGTCACTCACTTTTCTTCTCTGCGACGATTTCGAAAGAAATTGAGGTATTGATTCGAACATTTTTACGAGCTGAACATATCTCTATCTCAGTGAAATCAGGTGATACGGCAGCAAGTGTCGATCAAGATATTATCCGTGTTCCAAACAAAGAAAAGAAATTGGAAGTTCTTCATGATCTTTTGATGAAACCTGAATTTTCAAAAGTATTGATCTTCGGACGTACGAAACATGGTGTTGAAAAGTTATCTGTCATGCTCGCGAAGTTAGGCCACAAGGTCGCCTCCATTCATGGAGATAAGCCGCAATCCAAGCGCCAGCAGGCTCTTAATGACTTCAAGGCAGAGAAGATTAAGATTCTCGTCGCTACGGACGTAGCTGCTCGAGGTATCGATATTCCAAATGTTTCTCACGTTATCAACTTTGATATTCCTCAGACCTACGAAGACTACGTACACCGAATCGGTCGTACCGGTCGTGCGAACAAGACGGGGATTGCATTGACGTTTGTGGAGTAAATTATAGTGATGCTAGAGCATCTTCCCACTTGAACTCTTTCAATTTTCCCTTGATTGTTTTTGCGGTTTTTTGTTTGTCTACCGTGAAGGGGAGTGGTTGTTGTATTGGCTTGTCTCTTTGACCTTTCAGAGCTTCCAGCATTCGACGAAGCATGGGAATATGTTGAATTTTTCCTATCAATACTTCGGTGAGTGTCGGTTCCATTTTTGCTTTTTGTGCCGACGTATCGTCTCTTCCTTCCAGACTCTTCTTTGCCTCTTCGGTGAGGTTTCTTAGATGTTCGTATATCGATATATATGCGTTTTTCATTTCCTGTGGTGCGACTACATCTTGAGCAATTCGTGTTTGCTTGATTTGCGCATAGATTTTTTCCAGTTCGGCGACCAGGTCTTTCGGGTCGTATGTTTTTTCGTTGAGCGATACCGTGTAATGAACTTTTTTCAGATCGAGCATGGTGCGATGCATTTTCCCCAGTGCGTAGAGCGTGACAAAAAGTTTCCGCATTGATTCGTGCCCTGATATATCTTTTTCATCGTATGATTCTAATTTTTGGAGCAGTTCCGTGATGATGTTTTTATATTTTTTTCCAAACATCAGGTTTGGTTGACTCTGCATATTTTCCACGTCTTGGAGCAGATTTTGCAAATTATGCATGATTTTTTGTCGCTCCGGTAGGGTGAGTGGCACTTGCGATGGTCGCAGAATGCGTAATTCATGGTGATGTTTTTCCACCTGTGAGAGAAAATTCTGCGTTGGGATTTGCTCGTCTTCAATTTTTCCCTGAAGTCTGATTCGATCTCCTCCGAGATACTCATTAATATGTTCAATCTCTTCCGTTCTTCTTCCCAATGAATCAATGGCGGTAATGAGACATGCGAGCATGGCTCCAGGATTTTGCTTCCCTGATTTGTATCGAACCGTGAGCGCCTTTTTGATCTGTTCGCGCATTTTTATTTTTTCCGGTTTTTCCACAAATTCTAGTTTGTCGACGCAGGAAGTAAGTGCCTCCATAAGCGTTTTTATAGCGTCAGTATCTTTGATTTCATGCCATTTCATCAAGCTGGTATGAATTTTTTTCAGTGTGTCTTGAATGGTTTTGAGTATATGTATCTCTTCTCCGCATCGTTGTTGTATGTGTGCCAGTCTTCTCTCCGCGCCATAGATGTCCGTTTTGAATAAAACTTTTTGGCCGTTATTCGCGTGTTGTGTTCCGAGTATGTATCCATCGTTTTTTCCGTTTGAAATTCTCATGAGACGGAAGTATTTTTGCTTGGATTCTTCGAACTCATGGGCATGAATAAACGGCCTGAGGTTCACAATCATACCTCGTATTTCCGGAATGGCTTCGGCTCGCTGTATGAGTCCCGGGACTCGCTTGGTTTTTTTTGCCGGAATATATTTTTCCAGTCCGAGATTACTCAGTAGCGTATCGTTTATTCTTCGTGGATCAATGATAATACTATCGAGAGCTTTTTTGATTTCTGCTAAATTTTGCAATTCTTCACGTCCAAATGTCACTCGGTCCACGGGATTCGAGAGAATATCACTTGTTGTTTTTACGATGGTTCGAGGTGCCGCTCGCCACTCCATCTCGGTTGCTGGTTTTTTTGAGTGCCACACGGTATTTCCGACCGTTTGTTCGAACTTAATTCTGCAAATTTGTTGTATGTAATCAATTTGCCGCGCGATGGCCTTTTCGATATTGGCCGCAGAGGTATCGAATGTTGCCAATTCTTCGTTGTGTTCATTTGCCAGCGGCGTAGGCCGCTGGCCATTGAAAGCCTGATGGTCCTTTGTATATAGTTGGTATTCAGGAAGTTCCGTGAGTTTGTTTTCCGGAATGGATATTTTGGCCATTACGATGTGATTATATATTTCGTTTGCGTGGAAGTTATCTTATGCTTTTTTCTTTATATACGTCAAGTCTTGCTTTGCTTAGCTTCGCTTGGTATCGTATGTCTGTCAGTGATATTTGTATAAACCCTCATTCTCTATGCGCGAAATTCGAATCGATGAACAAAGCCTGAATCGTAATGGAAAAAAGGGGATTAGTAAGCAGATGCGTGATGTAGAAGTTCCGAGTAGTGATATTGGATTTCAGGTGAGTGAAATCTCCGATGATGATGCTGTGGAAGAGGGTGTTATCAATGCGCCCATCGAGGAGCGCGAGCCTGGTGATTTGGTGAGAGTCCGATTTGATAAGTTCGTTCAGCTGGTGGCCACGCATAACTTCGAAGAAGTTCTCAAAAATCATGCGGAAGAGGATATTGTCATGAATTCCAATCTTTTGATGGATTTGGCGTCGGCTCATGAGGATGTCGATGATTCGAAAAAACAGTCAATGATGATTGGGGCGGGCATACTCATCGGCTTGGTCGTGGCGATGGTTTTGATTAAGTTGTTTTAGTTTTGGGATTATCTCTGCGCCGTACAAATTGGACGGAGCGATTTTGTCGTAGATGCCGTTTGCTGACGCTGTTGCCCAAATATTGACGAGCTTTGCGCTCGATGCCCGACGAGACAAACTCTGTCGCCGTGACGAATCATTATAACGCCCGCGACGTTGGAGCTGTTGGTTGTGTGAGTCGAGAGGGTATCACTCACCTTCTCCTCATCTCCTGCACCCTCACGTCGATCGCGTGAGCTATCTGATGATGCTCTTTGCAGAGTGGTGCTAACAAATTCGGATCATGAGACTTCGTAAGCGAGAATCGTGCCGTATGATGGATCTCTCTTGATGGCTTGTCACATCCCGTTTTCGCACACTTCGTTCCGTATTCTTGGGTGATGATCTTCCTGACTCGTACGGGAATGTATCTCACGCTTGTTTCCGGCAGTGACGTTGCCACCTCCTCTTTTGCGTGTGTTATTTCTTCTTCTCGTTGATCTAAAAATTCCAACAAAGCCTGATTCACATCAATACCTTTTTGTTTCAACTCTTTTAATCGTGCAGCTACCTCTTCGTTGAATCCAAACTCGTTTGCCACTTGTGCTATTTCTATTTTGCATTCTGAATTTCCCCCGAGGGAGGCTCTTTCTAGAGTCGGGTCGACCCAATCTTCCAGCTTCATATCTCGTACGAACGTTTTCACCGCAGACAAGGATAAGAGCTGTACCTTCTCCGCTAACTCCGACTCATTCTCAACCGTCGCGATAGACATCACTCTCACGATCTTGTTCACACTCACCTCGCCCGATTCCAGCAACCTCTTCAATACCGGTTTATCCTCCAATCTCACCGCTAGGTTCAAGGACTCGGCTACCTGAGCATCACTCAATCCCGCCAATCGCTTACCAAACTCGTACACATCTCTATACCCCTTTTGCACATACAACTTCCTCCTCTCTATCTCGGGCAACAACGCTCTAAACTTATTCCTCCACAACAATGCCTCCCTGCCGAATTTCTCACACTGTTCCAGCAGCACTTTATCTGACAAATTTCTGACATCGTTCATAAAGAGAAAGTTAAGAAAATAAAAAAATAACGGGAGAAATAATCCTGTCCGCCTCCTCAAGAGAGACGAACTGTTCGTGTAGGACTTTTCCTAACCGCTATGTAGATACATTATAGCAAATTATCCGCAGAGAATAAACAAAAACAACCAATTACAACGTGACAATTTTAATAAAAAATGATGAGATATATTTCGCATAAAAGCGCCCGAACGCAGGGCACACCCCGCACGAAACAATACATAAAAATTGACCATAGCTACTTGAAACAACGAGATACGTATGTCGGAATCGTAATCGGATTAACAAAAAATCCGCACCAATAAGCCAATTACAACGTGACAATATTATCAAAAATGATGAAGTATATATTGCATCAAATATCTTTCATCAAATCTACTTTGACCTCCCTTCTTATTTTCACTAGAATGCCGATAGCTGCGTGATCGTAACTTGAACATAATCACCAACTCAAAACACCTTCATCTCATGACTCCCAAAAAATCTCCCTATCATCGTATCATGCTCAAACTTTCGGGTGAGGTTTTGGCCGGACAACAGTCGTCAGGAATCGAGGGCGCGACATTGGAAAAACTATGCAAAAATATCCGACAGGTCACAGTCATAGGGGTACAAGTCGCTCTCGTCATAGGGGGTGGAAATTTCTGGAGATTTAGAGATCAGCAGCAGCTAGGCTTGGATCGCACTATCTCCGATAGTATGGGAATGATGGCGACCGTGATGAATGCTGTCGCGATGGTGGAAAAACTCACCTCGATGGACATTCGTGCCAAGGCGTTTTCCGCCCTACCTGTTCCATCAATTCTTGATACCTATACTCCCCAAAAGGCAAGGGAGGCATTTATGACGTACGATGTCGTTCTCTGTGCCGGAGGGACGGGAAGTCCTTACTTCACTACTGATTCCGCAGCGGCTCTCCGCGCACTCGAGTTACAATGCGATGTTTTCCTGAAAGCGACAAAAGTTGATTATGTGTGCGATAAGGATCCAAAAAAGCACGCCGATGCCAAGAAGTTCACCCATGTTTCGTATCAACAGGTTTTGGAACTCGGACTTGAGGTAATGGATCTCACGGCCGTATCGCTTTGTATGGATAACAAATTACCTATCATTGTTTTCAATATGGAAAAGAGTGAAAATCTCATGCATATCATCAACGGTAAACAGATCGGTACAAGCATTTCTTAATATTTTTTTATCATGTCTTCACAAGAAATTATTCACGGCGCCAACGAACTCATGGTCAAGGCAGTTTCTCATCTGAAGGAAGAATTTTCCCGATTACAGGTGGGTAGGGCAAGTCCAGCACTTGTGGAGGAAGTTCGAGTTGACGCCTATGGCTCATTGCAGCCGTTGAAAAGCGTCGCCAGCGTTTCAGTTCCTGATGCGAAAACGATTCAAATTCAGCCATGGGACAGGGGGCTGCTTACGGCGATTGAAAAAGGAATCCAGATGGCGAATATCGGACTTATGCCAAATAATGACGGTATTGTTATTCGAATTAATATCCCGCCCCTAACCGAAGAGCGACGAAGGGAATTGGTAAAAGTGGTCGGCCGATACAATGAGGAGGCAAAAATTGCGGTTCGTAATGTGCGGCAAGATGTTAATAACACTCTTAATGCTATGAAAAAATCCAGTGAAATCACGGAAGATGAGTATTTTGGCGCCACCAAGGAGTTGCAGGTATTTGTGGATCATGCGAATAATGAGATAGATGTGATGGCGAAAAAGAAGGAACAAGATATAATGACGGTGTAATTTGTTTCACCTCACCTCCCTCATGCATCTCCTCCTTACGATTTTTGTTTTTATTGCGATATTGTCGATTCTCGTGCTCGCGCATGAGTTTGGTCATTATTATTTTGCGCGAAGAGCCGGAGTTCGCGTGGATGAGTTTGGATTTGGCTTACCTCCCCGCCTGTGGAGTAAGAAAATAGGGGAGACGCTTTACTCGCTGAACTTATTTCCCGTTGGTGGGTTCGTGCGACTTTTTGGAGAGAGCGCGAGTGAGCCTGGGGCACTGAAGAATCCTCGAAGTTACGCGTCCAAGACGCTTCGTGAGCGTTTTTTTATCGTCTCGGCTGGTGTGTGTATTAATATTTTTTTGGCTGTTTTCCTTTTGTTTTCCGGTTTTTTGATAGGTATCAAGCCTCTTCTCATAGACCAGCAGGATATTCTTACCGCTATCGAAAACGGCCAACTTCAGATTAAAACGGGATATATGATCAAGGAAGTTCAGCCGGATAGTTTGGCGGAGAAGGTGGGAATTGAGAAAAATGATGTCCTTGTCGAGGTGAATAGCAGAGGTGTTATTACGCAAAATCTCCTTACGCAATCCGTTCTGCACGGAAAAGATATCGGTTTATCATTGAAGCTTCGTCGCGGTGATTCATTGATTCAGCTCAATATTCCCAAGCAAAAATTTGATGATTCCGGTTTAGGTATAGGACTCTATGAGTCTTTCATGGTTCCAAGGATTTTAGTCCAAAGTGTAGATCCTCAGAGCGAGGTGGCAAAAGCTGGTATCAAGGCCGGGGATATGCTGCTTTCCATTAATCATGTTCCAGTATACTCATCCGATGATTATCAATCTCTCCTTACGCGCAAGACGGTTACTATTCAGTACGAGAGACAGTACAAAGTCTATGAGACTACGGTTACCTTCCCTCAGCGACGTTCGGTCGTGGTGGGTGATGTCGTATTCGGAAGTGGGGCTGACAAGGCGGAGTTGAAGAAGGGTGACGTGATACTTCAGGTTCAACGACAGGATATAGTTTCGCCCGAACAGGCGATTGATCTCTTGAATACTTCAAAGACTTCCGGCCAGCCGGCTCAACTCCTTGTAGAACGTGCCGGCAAGACGTTAACGCTTTTTCTGAGTCTCGGCTCGGATGGTACATTCGGCGTACGCTTGACACCGATTATCAATCAAAATCTCGGTATGGTTTTGGAGGAGACGACGCTTCCCACTACGATGGTTGAGCTCAAGCCGGTGCGATATGGCTTCTTCAAAAGTTTAGAAAAATCTATTACAGAGACGTATCGCTTGGGTCGCTCTACGTTAGGCATGTTTGGCTCGTTGATCACCGATCTTTTCTCTACATTTTCCGTTCCGGAGGGTGTTTCCGGACCGGTTGGTATCGCTCAGATGACCGGCGTGTTCGTGAGTGAGGGATTGATGTCCCTGTTGCGCTTCATGGCTCTTCTTTCCTTGAGTCTTGGAATTTTGAATCTGTTGCCCTTCCCCGGCCTGGATGGAGGAAGATTATTATTTATTATTATCGAGGGGGTTATTGGCAGACCGGTTAATCAGAAATTTGAGCAAATAGTTCATGCTATCGGTGGTCTTTGTTTGATCGTTATTATTTTTGCGGTGACATATAAAGATATCGCGAGATTGTTTTAACTTGCATGATTTTTCTTGTCCTGTCTGGCTGCATTGCTCGATGATTATAAATGTTTTCAATTCACCATTTTTCATCAACGGGTAGTGGTATATTTTTTTTGTCTCACAAAATATGGAATTGTGCAAAACTCTTGCTTGGGGGCTAAGTCATCGTTACTATGGTGCGGCACTGTAAAATTTTTCTATGCACGATTTGAATGAAGTGTGGCGCGGAGTGTTGAAAATTATTGAGCAAACCATGCCTCGAAAAGTTTTCGTGACGTGGTTTCAGCATACGGCACCTATGTCTTATGAAAATGGCGTTTTTGTTATTGGTTTTCCTAATCCTTTTACCAAAGAATGGGTAGAAAAGCGTCACACGGCGCAAATATTTGACGCGCTCAAAATGAATTTCCTCGATTTGAAAGAGGTGAGGTTTACGGTTGAGTTGGGTTTGGCCAATCAAGATGATTTGAGAAAGATAGAATTAAAAGACGAATCACCGAAGCGCGCTCGTCGTGTGAGTGGAGGGCGTGAGGTGAGTTTTGGGGATGGTTTACGTAGCAAAGCTCTGCAGGATAAATACAAACTGAATTCGTTTATCACCGGACCGGCAAATCGCGTTCCTTATGCTGCGGCTCAGGCGGTTGCTACGAACCCGGGGGGTATTTATAATCCTTTCTTTGTGTATGGAAAAGTCGGACTCGGGAAGACGCACCTTCTCCAGGGAACGGGCAATGAGATTCTTCGGAACAATCCGGATGCGGTGGTTGTGTATATTACGTCTGAGCGTTTCGTTAACGAGGTTATCGAGTCGATTCGTACTCGACATATGAAGGAGTTCAAAGAGAAATATCGACGTGTTGATTGTCTGATTGTTGATGATATTCAGTTTTTCAGCTCCAAGACGACGAGTCAGGAAGAGTTTTTCCATACGTTTAATGATCTTTTTGATTCGGGTAAGCAACTCATCATCAGTTCCGATCGTTCTCCGAAAGAGTTGAATGACCTTGACGATCGATTAACGAGCCGATTTGGCATGGGTATGGTAGTGGAGGTTCAGCCTCCGGAATATGAGACGCGCCTCGCCATTTTGCAGAATAAGTGCATGACGGATGGTGTTATTATTGACGGCGAGGTGTTGAGCTGTATCGCCTACCATATCGAGGAGAGTGTGAGGGATTTGGAGGGCGTGCTCAAGTCAATTATAGCTGCCGTGAAACTTCAGGGACTCACTCCTACCGTTGAAATGGCCATGAATACCATCAAGCAGCTCCACAAGGCCGTCGATGTTCGTGAAGATTTTGTGAGTAGTGATCATGGTAGACTCTTGGGTTCCGGTGTTCCGAGTATTCCGGTTTCGGCATCCACTCGTAATTTCATCCGCAATGTAGATCATCTCATGACGACAGTAGCTAAGTATTTTAATATTTCTAAGGTGGATTTGATAGGAGAAGATCGACGCAAGGAGATTTTGGTTCCTCGACAAATCTGTATGTATATCATACGAAAAGAGATGGATGAGGCGTATGAGAAGATCGGCGCGGACTTTGGCGGAAAGAATCATACGACTGTCTTGCATGCTTGCCATAAAATTGAGAAGATGTTACAGACGGATCAGCGAATCGTTCGCGACCTCCATGCGATCAAGCAGGAGTTAGGTCTCGTCTAGCATTCTTATGATGGTATATAGACCACATCGTACTGTTTCAGCCCACAGGGTTCACCGGAAACGTTTCACGGACTACTTTCTCCCGCCTTTTTTGTTTATCGCGCTTGTGATTATTGTCATTCTCTCGGTACAGCTCTATCAGGCTATGTTTGTCGAGCACAAACCACTTGATGTTTTTCTCTATACGCTCCAGGGGAGGACGAAGCTTGTTGCCGCAGGAAGCCAGAATACTGACGATGCTTTAAACGAAATGCGCGTATTCAAAGGCGATGAAATTACTACGGATATTTCCGGTCGAGCAGGGTTGAATTTTTTCAAAAGAGAGACTGTGCGATTTGATGAAAATACCACGATACTTCTCCAAGATGTGCTGCAGGATAAAAATCAGGATTCGTTTGATATTACTATGAAGAAGGGGCGTGCTTGGATTTTCGCCGAGGAGGTTCCGGGAATTGCTTTTGATATGTCGCTTCATACTTCGCATCTTTCGCTCGAATCCCAGAATGGTATTTTTGAGGTGGAAGACTTCTCCTCTCGTAAGGGTGGTGAAATAGTGAGGGTCATGAAGGGCTCGGTAAAAGCTTCGATTATGATTACGAGTGATAGCGGCCCAAAAGAGGTTGAGACGGTTATTATTGAGGCCGGCCAGCAGTTTACGATGGACAATGTCGCATTAGCCGCCTATGAGAAATTCCAAAGTCCGGAGGTGATTGCTCCCATCGATCCAAAGTTTGTGGAAGATGAGTGGTATCTGTGGAATACCGGATTGGATGATGGAGATGGAAAATAATGGATTATTTCAGATATATTCCTCGATTTCTATTCTGCCCGTCATTCGAGTCGGCGTATATGGCTTTCCCGTCTTTTGGATTGGTAATGTAGAACCAGTGAGAGGTTTTTTTTGGGTTGAGGGCGGCGAGAATGGCTTTGATTCCCGGATTACTGATCGGGCCGGGCGGGAGGCCTTTGCGGGTGTAGGTGTTGTAGGCGGAGTCCTGCTTCAGATCGTCTTTCGTAAGAGTTTTTTTATTCAATTCATAGAGAATGGTAGCGTCGATGTTTAGAAACCAGCCACTATTCATTCGTTTCCATATGATCCCGGCGACAATAGGGAAGTCATCGTCGTGGCGCGCTTCCTTCTCGAGCATAGAGGCGACGGTAATGATTTCGAAGAGTTGCGCCGTATTTGCAGGAAGTTTTTTCTCGAAGTTTTTTAACATCTGATCAATCAGATCGGATGATGAGAAATTTCCGGTATCAATGCTGTAGGTATCAGGGAAGAGAAATCCTTCCAATGGAATATTTGTCGCGGACATCTGCTGTTTTTGGAGGAGGGGATAGGCATTATAATGATCAAATTTTTTCACCGTATCTATAAACTCACCCGGCTCAATGAGTTGCCGATCTGCGAGTCTTTCGTCTATTTGCTTGACGGAAAAGCCTTCGGGAATGGCGATGGTATTTTTGAGTCCTTTACTGCTCGTTATGGTCGTAGCGATGGTTTTGATGGACATGGATGGTGACGATTCAAACTCTCCCGCGATGATTTTTCCGTCTAAATTTTCAGATTCTATATATTTGGTAAAGTACGAACTGTTTTCGATCAGGCCCTTTGCCTCCAGCGTTTTGCCGACGTCTTTTGCTGAATCTCCTTTGTGGATGACGAATGAAACTTTTTTGTTCTTACTCGGGTCGTAACCGTTTTTTACGGCATGATTATACTGTATAGATGAATACAGCATGTAGGCTACTATCAAGCAACCTATTCCAATCATGGTCGTTGAAGTGGAAATTTTGCTTGTTTTTTTGCGTCGAGAGAGGGGAATGTAGCTCATAGTTTTGGGAAAGGTTTTTATTCTGCTTTTTCCTCCGTTTCCGGTCCCTGACCCATTCCCATCATCGACATCACGCCCTTCATTTTCTCTGCGGCGATCTGTTGGCCTTTCTTCAGGCCCTTGTTAAAGGCCTTGAGAATGTTCTTCTGGAGGGCGTCTTTGCTTTGCATCGCCTCGTCCGAGATAGTGATATTAATGCACTCAAGTTCGGCATTTACCGTTATGACTACGCCATCCTCTTCAGCTTCAATGTGAATATTGGCCAGTTCTTTTTTAATCGTTTTAGCTTCCTTTTGAAGCTTGTACATGTCTTTTGCCTGTTGGAATACGCCCATGGTAATGAGGTTAAAAAAATAGGGGAATTTTGCCTCCTGATTGTACGGAAGCTGACACGGAAGGTCAATTGTATACTTTCTACTTGATTTTAAGCCTAGTTATTGGATAGAATGCGCGCGCTTGTTATTTTTTCTTTTCATTTATTATTATGGATACACTTGCCCTTGAAGCTCAATCACGAGATATGAAGGTTCGATCAGGTTCTCTCCGACGACTGAAGCGGATTCCCGCTGTTATTTACGGACCAGGCCAGGAGCCGGTGATGCTTTCTATGGATTATCAGACGTTCCGACGTGCTTATATTGCCGCCGGAGATACTTCTATTATTGATGTAGATCTAGACGGTGGAAAGAAGAAGTTCAAGGTTCTCGTACAGGACGTTCAGTTCCACCCTATCAATAGTACGATTGCTCATGTGGATTTCTTAAACCTTCGCATGGATCACAAAGTTTCTACTTCGATCCCGGTTGAGGTTACGGGTGTTTCCCTTGCGGTCAAGGATCTTGTTGGCGTTTTAACCCTTATTACTCCATCTATCCGTGTTCGATGTCTTCCCGGGGATCTTATCAAATCGGTTGTTATTGATATTTCCGTTTTGAAAACCTTCCATGACGCTATCCATGTCAGCGACTTGAAGATGCCTTCTACGATTCAAATTCTCGATGATCTCGACCAGACGGTTGCTAACGTTCTTCCTCCACGTAAGGAGGCTGAGGTTGCGGCTGTTGCTGTTGCGGCTGTTGCTGCCGCGCCTACTGGCGCCCCTGCCGCTACGACCGGTGGTGCTGCAAAAGCTCCTGCAGCCAAAGGCGCTGCTCCTGCTGCTAAGGCTGGTGCGAAGAAGTAGTCCCCATATATTTTTAAAGCCACTTGCCGCAAGCAGGTGGTTTTTTTTGTGTTCTAATGCAATTCTTCGGACGGCCAAGGCCTAGCAAGGTTTCTCTAGGGGAGCGTTTTATATTAGAAAAGGTACGAAAAAATATTTGACGGAGCAGTAGAAGTAAAAGTGGAGTTCTTGACATGTATGGTCTATTCCTCGAGTATGAATATATATTTTCTCACTATCATAGTATGAAATTTCAGAAATTTTTGCAGCTTGGTGTCGTGTTCACTTTTGCTCTGTCTCTTGTGATTCCTAGTGTATCCGCAGCAACACCAGCCGATGCGCTTGTAAAAGTTTCAGCAATTGATGCATCTGGAAATGGGGAACCTGTGTCGGTTTTGAATGCTTTCGTGAATATGTATAACATCACGGTAGTAAACAATGAGTATACGGGTGTCCTCGTCGCTACAATGTCTACGGGCAATAGCAGCGCTACCTTTACTGTAAAATCTGGAGAAGTGGTTGATTTTATGGCATTTGGAACCAAGGATGCCGCCGAAAAACAGAAGGTTTTTGTGAGTAACGGTGTGCCTCCGTTGAAGAACTTTTCTGCGGATGATGGAATCGCCGGCGTTTGCCATACGAACGGTGTCGATTTTGGCAAAAAACTCGAGAGTGTGTCCGCCGCCTGTTTTGCAGCCATTCAGGTCAATATTACCGGTCCACTTCCTGTAGCTACTCCTTCCGTTAAGGGTAAAAATGTGATGTACAAGGTTCAGGTAATTGAGAAAATGAACGAACAATCTAATGATCAAATCGTACTTCCATATCAGTACGTCAATATGTATGCGATCACGGTTGCAAATAATGAATATATTGGAACATTCCTTAAGACGATGAAAACCGGAAAGAAAACCGGAGCTTCATTCAACGTAAAACCTGGTCAGGTTGTTGATTTTAGAGGTTACAGTACGAAGGCTCTTGCGAAGGGCGCGAAGGATTTTGTGAGCAATGGCGTACCTCCTATGAAGAACTTTTCTCCACTCTATGCTCCCGGACTTTGTCATACAAATGGAGTTGATTCCAGCGTGAAGCTTGATCCTACTTCGAATACAACTATGTGCGGGAAGAAGGGGATTGTAGAACTTACGCAATAGAACTTCTTTCATGAACTATTGGATTTTAAAAAGTGAACCGGAAGCGTATGCATGGGATACCCTGATGTGCGAGAAGAAGACGCCATGGAATGGGGTGAGAAATTATCAGGCTCGGAATAATCTCGCTGCGATGAGAATGGGGGATTTGGCTCTTTTTTATCATTCTGGCGCTGAGCGTCGAGTGGTAGGCGTGAGTCATACCCAAAAGGAGTTTGAAATCATTTTGAAGTTGGGACGAACAGAGGTGTAGAAAGCAGTATGGTCGACCATGCATTTTATATGAGAAAAGGTATGAAAAACGTACCTAAACTAATATAGAATGTATAAACGGGGAAATTATTCTTTGATACAATAGGAGTAGAATATGTCTATGACAGCTTGTTTTGACAGTATCCGGTAGTCTGGGCAGAAAAGTGTATATAAAAAGAAGGGCCTCTTACTTGAGCACCCTTCATTTTTTGGAATCGAAAACGGGATCCGAGCTCTGTTACTTCAACCAATAGCTTGTTGCGATGATCGGAGCGATGATGACGGCGATCGTGTTGATAACTTTGATCAGCGCGTTTAGCGCTGGTCCTGCTGTGTCCTTGAAGGGGTCGCCAACGGTGTCGCCAACGACGGCGGCTTTGTGAGCGTCTGAACCTTTGCCTCCGAAGTTTCCATCTTCAACGTATTTTTTCGCATTGTCCCATGCTGCTCCACCGGTGGACATGAAGAGTGCCATCAGGAATCCGCTCAAGATCACACCTGCGAGCAGGCCTCCAAGAGCCTGAGGACCGAGGATGAATCCAACGACGACAGGTGAGAGGACGGCCATTACAGCTGGAAGAACCATTTCTTTGAGCGCTGCCTTCGTGACGATATCAACGCAACGGCCATAGAGTGGTTTTCCTGTTCCCTCCATGATTCCTGGGATTTCTCGGAACTGCTTACGGACTTCTTCGACGACGGCGTGGGCGGCCTTGCCAACGGACTTCATGCACATAGCGGAGAAGGCGAATGGGAGGAGTCCACCAATCATGAGTCCGATGAGGACGATGTGGTTGCTGATATCAAATGTGATGGCCTGACTGCCAGAATGTTTGGTGAGCTCGGATGTGAAGGCTTGGAAGAGCACGAGCGCAGCGAGTGCGGCGGATCCAACAGCGTAACCTTTTGTTACAGCCTTTGTTGTATTTCCTACGGCATCGAGTGCATCTGTGATCTTGCGTACGTCTGCGGGCATCTTCGTCATTTCGGCTATCCCACCAGCATTGTCTGTGATAGGTCCGTATGAATCGGTAGCGATGACCATTCCTGTCGTGGAAAGCATGGCTACTGCAGCGACGGCGATACCATAAATACCACTTTCAACAGCCGATGATGTTGAACCGAAATAGTATGCGAGATAAATTCCCAGAATGATAACGAGTGTTGGCATAATCGTCGACTGAAGGCCGACAGCGAGACCGGCGATGAGGTTGGTACCTGCGCCTGTTGCTGAAGCCTTTGCGATTCCTTTGACTGGTCCGTATTCCTTTGCGGTGTAGTATTCCGTTATCACATTGATAGCCAATGTAATTCCAATACCTACGAGGGCTGCGTAGAAGATTTTGATATCGCCGATCATGATGTCTGTAGCGAAATAGAACCCGATAGCGGAAATAATTCCGGTCACAATCATACCCTTATACAGCGCTCCCATGATGTTCTGCGAACGACCGAGTCGTACGAACCATGTTCCTACGATGGATGCGATAACGGCAATACCTCCGAGTACGAGGGGATAAATAATTCCTTTTTCTCCGATGGATCCTGTCAGGGTGGATGCTGCGAGAATCATGGCGGCGATCAGTGTTACCGCATATGTTTCGAAGAGGTCAGCCCCCATACCGGCGCAATCTCCAACGTTATCTCCTACGTTATCGGCGATGACGGCTGGATTTCTTGGATCGTCCTCCGGAATGTTCTTTTCAACTTTTCCTACGAGGTCAGCCCCTACGTCTGCTGCTTTCGTGAAGATACCTCCACCAACACGAGCGAAGAGAGAAATAAGTGATGCACCAAAACCGAATCCAACGAGGATGTTTGTGGTCTCACTAACCGGGATATTCAGAACAGATGTGTAGAAATAATAAAATCCGCTCACACCCAATAGGGCGAGACCTACGACGGAGAGACCGGTAACGGCACCACCATTGAAGGCGACGCTCAGGGCTTCTTTGATTCCTTTTCTTGCAGCTTCGGCAGTTCGGACGTTTGCCCGTACCGAGACGCTCATACCAATATACCCCGCTAAAGCTGAAAAGAGGGCTCCAACGATGAAGCTCACAGCGGTCCAGAGGTTGTTATTATAACTTCCCTTTGGGATAATGAGGTAGAGAACAACGAAAATAAGAATGCCAAAGAAGCCCATTGTCAGGCTCTGTCGGTTCAAATATGCTGTCGCGCCTTCCTGGATGGCCTTGGCGATGGCCTGCATTTCTTTGTTCCCGGATGGCTGTTTTACCACCCACATAATGAGAAAAATGGCATATACAAGCGCTAAAATGCTTATGCCGAGTGCGGCGAGTACCTCATTCATAGAAGAAAAGGGTTAAAAATAAGGGGTTACTAGTTTTTGCTGGCCTATTGTAAGGCAAAAACGCCTATAATGACTAAAAAAGAGAGTGGCATTTTTGCGCATATTATGGTATAATTCCCTGATATCACCGATTCTTTTATGGCTACTTATGGATTCATCTGAGCAAAAAAAACATCATAGTTCTGAAGATAAAGCTAATTCACCCTCAAAGGATTTGCCTACGAGCGTGCCCGCCAGGGCGGAAAAAATTAGTGCTTCTGCGTCAAAGCATGAGGAAGATACAGAAGAAGAGTTAGATGAGTTCTCAGATGATACGTCGTTTCTGGAAAAATTACATGGACTGCGAATAGGTCGTTCTCTATTTAGTTGTCTCCTCGCTATTATCCTCATCGGTGGCATTGTGTTTGCTCTCTTTTTTGGAGGTTGGAATCGTATTCGACCGTATATTCCGTTTCTTTCTTCGTCAACCGTAGCGCCCACTTTTTCCCCTGAGAAAATTCATCTCAACGTCTACGATACTAGAACCGCTTTTCATTTTGGTTTTTATAAGAATAATCCCGGCAAGTTTGATCCGCCTTCACTCGAAATTGCTTTTATTTTTGGAGGGATTAAGCGATCACTTTTTTTCACCATTCCGCCTACTCAATCCGGTATTGCCGCTTCATATATTTTTGGATTTCGCGGTCAGTCGTTACAGCGACTAGAGGTGTATGTCCAAAATATTTTCCAAATTCAGAATATATTGAATACCGATATTGCCGCACTTCTTGATGCTCAAAAAGATCGTAAACCCGTGCTGGATGCTTTGATTGAGTCATTTGATAATCTGATAAAAGTTTCACAGGAAAACGCTGCGTTTGTCACCAAAGAGGTCATTACCATGCGAGAATTGGACAACTCTCTCCGTAGTCAACTGGCAGCAAAAGAGAAGCAATTTACCTCAAGCTTGTCTCAGTTTCTGCCGCAGGATAGTTCGAAACAACTTGATGAGTATACCAAGCTTGCCAAGGAGGAGTCCGAGATGAAGGCTCAGTTGGGAGCAATGGCGAAAATTGATAAATATTATCAAGTAGGAATGGTGAAGTTATTGGCTCGAATCCGAGATATCAAGGCGAATCAAGATGCACTTATCAAGGGTGTGAAAGTTTTTGACATCAAAAATTCCGATCTCAAAATTATCGAGTACGAAGGTAAATCACCAGTGGATCCTGCTATTAACGCCATTGATCGTTCGAAATCGTCTTCTGCCGGTAGCGGGGGATCGCTCACTCCGCTGAATATGTTCCCTCAATAATAAAGCTGTAATACGCTTGTAGATTGTTTTTATCTTGTGCTTTTTTGGCTTGAGGCTCATCATGGAGCTATGAATCATCTTGAACCGCTACTGGCCAAGATTGAGCAGATGGGACTGAAGGTACATTCAGAGCAACTTCGTGCGGCCGATGCGTTTGTTTTGGCGTGTCGTGAAGCGAGGATTGAGAGGGGATATCGCGTGCTGAACGGGCTGTTGGATTTGCGGCCTGATGAGACTACACTTATTAGTGGGCTTATTTTTTCATCAAGGATTTCGCTTGAAATACATAGTTCTGACATTGAGAAATTGTTTGGCCCTGGTGTTTTGAAAATTCTTCAGGCCCTGGCAAAGATCAAACATCTTCGTCCGGATTTTGAGCGGAATGATACTGAGGTACTGCGACAGGTTATTTTGATGGTGGCGGAGGACTTGCGCGTGATGTTCGTCTGTCTCGCTGATATTTTGGATGATGTTCAACATATAGAGGATGTTCCCGTGGACCAACGTAAGCGTTTGACGGAGGAGTCGTTGAAAATATATGCACCTGTGGCATCTCGATTGGGTATGTACTCACTTAAGTGGCAACTTGAGGATCTCGCCTTCAAGGCATTGAATCCTTTTCAGTATAATCATATTCAGCAACAGCTTGAAAAGGTTGGGGAGGAGCGCAAGGGCGCGCTGGACGAATTTCAAAATGAACTTAGGCAGTTTTTGTCGCAGCATGATGTGATGTGTCGCATTACTGGACGAACCAAAAGTATTTATAGTATTTATCGAAAAATGCGGAAGAAGAGTACGGATCTGATTTTGGATCTGCACGATATTTTTGCCGTCCGCGTGATTCTTCCTACGAAATACGATACGACCGACTCATCTATGGAGTCGATGGAGACGCTGTATTCCGTGCTTGGATTTATTCATAACAAGTGCACGCCGTTGCCAGGAAGGTTTAAGGATTATATTGCGGTACCGAAACCAAACGGATATCAGAGTTTGCATACTTCCATTCTTACCACTTCGTCGGGTTTGAAAAATCAGCCGGTGGAGATTCAGATTCGTTCAGAAAAAATGCATCGAGAGGCGGAGTATGGTATTGCCGCTCACTGGCTCTATGAAGACACGCGTGGTCGCTCAACAGAGTTTGATAAAGAAGATGTTCTCACTTTTGTTGATAATGCGAATGGGGTCGAAGGTGGCGTGCAGAACAAAAAGCTCAAGCGTCAGATCGAGTGGCTCCGAGGATTAATCAAGGTTGAGGAAGAGGATGCGAGTGAGGGGGACAAGGAAGTGGCGGTTGATAAGGATGTGAATGAGTATAAAATCGATATTTTTCAGGATCGTATTTTCGTCTTTACTCCCAACGGTGAGGTAAAAGATCTTCCCGTAGACTCTACGCCGATTGATTTTGCCTATAGTGTTCATACCGATATCGGTCATCGATGCGCGATGGCAAAGGTTAATGGTCATATTGCTCCCGCCAACGCCTCATTGAAAAATGGGGATGTTGTTGAAATTATTCTCAAACCCAAGCCAAATCCAAGACCTGAGTGGTTGAGTTTTGTGAAGACGAATTCGGCGAGACAGAAGATTAAAGTTTGGTTCAAGAGTCAGAATAGGGAGTTGAGTTTCCGCGAGGGGAAAGAGCTTCTCAATAAGCAGTTGCGAAGACTGAACAAGGCCGGACTTGATGAACAAATGAGCATTCTGAAGCAGTATGGAGATAAGACGTTGACAGTGAGCGAGCGACAGAAGATTGTTGAGGATATTGGTAATGGATCGATTCCAGTGAGTTCCGTTATCAAAAAAATGTTTCATCAGGATGAGCTGATGCAGCCGCTTGTTCCGGTTCCCCTGAAGGCGATCCCTGACTCTGCGCCATTAGATTCGCGAATTTTACTTGGTGGAGAGGCGGGTCTTCCCGTTCGCTTGGCCCAGTGCTGCTCTCCGACTGAAGGCGAGTTTATCGTTGGGTATGTGTCGCGAGAACACGCTTCGATTCACAAAATCAATTGTGCTCATCTACAGAGCTCAAATCCTGCCCGCGTGCTCGAGGCACGATGGGTTTCTTCACTTTCCGATGCCGCTACGCAGAAGTACAGCGTTAGAGTTCTGGTGGAGGCGGTCAATCGTATCGGTCTCATCCGTGATATTACCGGCGTGGTTTCCGATATGAATGTGAATATATTGGATTTCAGCGTCAAGCATCTCGATGAAAAGTATGTCGTTCGTTCGCTCCTGCTGGAGGTTAACGGCTATGAGCAGCTCGATGATATTCTTTCTAAACTTGAAAATACTACCGGTGTTTTGAGTGTTATGCGTGAAGAGACTCGAGAACATCAAACGATTTTGGCAAAGAAAAGGTCTGCGCGTTCCAAAGCGTCCTGAGCATTTTTTTCATATCTTTGTTCTGATCTTCATCCATGGATATTTTCAGGGATGCCTCGATGGTGTTTTTTTGAAGGTAATTGAGGAGTTTTAGATACTCCTTGTTAAACGTTTCGCGCGCGTGTTTTTTTGGATTGAATTTTTCGCAGTCATGGCAGGTAATTTGAAGCATATCCCACCCTGAAATTTTCTCCGGATCAATTTTTTGGTGACATCGAGTGCAGTGTGAAAATGATGGCAATATGCCGAGAATCTCGAAAATTTTTACCTGAAAAATATCAAATAATTGCTCCATTTTTTTCTCATCAATCATGAGTTCCAGTTTTTCAAGCGTTTCTATCGTTACTTCGTAGAGAGGATCGTTCACATGTTCCGGTTCGCTACATCGATCGATGATATCCATCATTGTCAGGCCGATTATTGCCTTCTTGGTTGAGTGTTTCTCCGGGGTGAATTCTCGCAGGGTTTCGCATTGCGTGATCGTCCAGTAGCCACTGCCCGCGCGATACATCAGTACTCGACATGTATTTAGAGGAGAGAGCCTGCTTACGAATGGAGAGGTGAGATTTTTGGCTCCACGGGCTTTCGCGGAGATTTTCCCCACACCCTTGATATACAAAATCACCTGACGATCTTTTTCTCCGGCCGAGTAGCGTTTGAGGACGAGTGCCGATTCGTTCCAGTAGCGTTGTTGGTTCATGCTTTAGGATAGTACCATATGCTTCTGAAGGTGTTTCTCTACGGCGGCAAAACTGCTTACGAGCGTCAGTATGAGTGTGGCGATTATTTCGGTGAAGAGCAGCCATGCGAAAGGAATAATGATGGTGCTGGAAAAGAAGTTGATTTCCGGTAACAGGGCGAATTTCGTCATCACGTAGAATCCAGTAAAACTGAGGGTTACTGCGATGAGTGTCGACCAAACCGCTTCTAGCAAATATGGGAGACGTATAAGATTCGGCGTTGCCCCTACGAGTCGCATAATTCCGATCTCTACTCTACGATTGTAAATGGCTACGTCAATACTACTATTCATCATTAAAACGCTTCCAATCAGAAATGCCGCAATGACCCAAAATAGTAAGGTACGTGAGAAATGATCAAGCTTGAAGAGGTTTTCCGTCACTTTTTGCGTAATGGACGCATCATTTTGAGAATTTTGTGTATCTGATTTTTCAAGAGTATTGATGAACGCTTTGTTGCTTGATGCTTGAAGATAGCTCTGAATGCTCTCATAGATTGCCGGACTTTCCACCGTGATCTGAATGCTTGGCGGAAGCGTATTTTCTAAATTGAATTTTTGGTAATACTCAGCGGTTTTCGGATGGTTTTTGAGAAAGTTTGCCAATGCTTGCTGCTTGGAGACATATACGGCATCTTTTACTCCCGGCTGTGCTTGAATGCTATTATTTATTTCCTTCGCCTTATCTTGACTAATGTCGTCTTGGAGATAGACGATCATCGTGATCTTCTGTCCTAATTCGTTGAGTTGCGATCGCACGATCATATTCACCGAAAGAATGACATTCAGAATAAAGAGAATAATGGCGATGAGAAGTATGGTTCCTATTGAGCTAAATCTGTTTCTCCAGAGATTTTTCAGACTGTATTTTGTGCTGTAGGCGAGGGTGCTCATGCTGTGTTTTAGAATACTTGAGTAAAGGCGCCGGGTTTTTCGATCAATAATTCATCGTTATTTATTCCTCCATGCGACCTCGGTTCTTGGTGGGATAGGCCTGCTCGAATAATTGATGATTTGTACATTTGAGGTTTGAAAGCCTTGAGACGATGAATGTGAGTGCTCATTTTTTCATCAATAATGAGTTTTTCCAATCCAAGAGTAAACGCGAATTGGTCGTATCCAAGCGCTATAACGTCCGGTCTGATTTTTCGAATAATGTCATATTTGTTACCGGAGCTTCCTATAATAACTTTGTCGACGAGGCCGGAATTTTTGAGATTTTTGGCGCGCTGTTTTTCGTTGTTATACGATGGATTTCCTTTTATTTTTCGTACGGTATCATCTCGAGCAATGATGGCGATGATATAATTTCCTAACACACGAGCTTGGGCGATCATACTTTCATGACCCGCGTGTAAGAGGTCGAAGGTACCAAAAATGAGGACTTTTCGCTCTTCTTGATTCGTGTTTTTGTCGGCTTGATTCATATATTATGACTTAGTGACCGGAAAGGCGAAGTGTACGATTATGATCGTAGCTCCTATGAGTACGAAACATAGTGCCGTCAGGATTACTTGTATTCTAGAGTTTTTCTCTTCGGATGCAAGGGTATCTAGCACGCTGGTGCCGCCATATATTAATCCCATTATTATCGTAGGGAGTAGCAGTGTTTCCCCGAGTTTTTGGCTGAGGGGTAAGAAATTTTTATTCATGGCCAGCAGCGAGCTTAGTAAGTATCCCGCTCCAACAATAAAGAAAAAGAAAAAGGCGATTGTTTGAATATTTTTAGAAGTGTGTTCCACTACTTCATTGTATATGCTTTGCGCTGGTTCGACAAACCGTGTAGAATTTGTCTGTTATTTTCTTTTGCACGGTCCATGGAGCTTTCACAAGAACAGGTAAGGCATATCGCGAAGTTGGCTCGTCTCGGGCTCTCTGACGATGAGGTGAAAAAATTCTCGACACAACTAACCAATATTTTGCAATATGTGGAAATATTGAGTGAGGTGGATACCTCAAGTGTGGAGGCGACGAATCAGGTGACGGGTCTGAAAAACGTGATGCGTGAGGACGCCGTGAACGGCGATTGGACCACGCGTGATGAGTTGCTTGGTTGTAGCGAGTTGCCGGTGGAACGTGATCAGATTCGTGTTAAACCTGCTATTGAATAAATTTTCTATGGATCTTCTTTCGTTATCAATATTGGAATTGCATGATGGTTTCATGAAAAAAAAGTTTACCTCACAGGAGGTGACTCGAGCGTATTTGCAGCAGATTGTCGAGAAAAATACTGTCCTGAATGCGTATGTGTTGACGACGCAGGATAGTGCATTGGAGCAGGCCGCTGAGTCTGATAGGCGCTATACTGAGGGTAAGCCACTTTCTGTTTTAGATGGGATTCCTTGTGGGTTAAAAGATATTTTTAATACGAAGGGCGTGCGAACGACCTGCTGTTCCAAGATGCTGGAGCGATTTGTCCCGCCGTATGATGCCACTAGTGTGACGAAGTTGCGGGAGGCCGGAGTAGTGTTTCTGGGGAAAACAAATATGGATGAGTTCGCGTGTGGGGGGTCGAGCGAGCACTCGTGTTACGGACCGTCGATGAATCCGGTGGATCCTTCGAGGGTGGCGGGGGGAAGTTCGGGTGGGTCGGCCGCCGCCGTAGGCGGCGGGCTGGCAGCCTTTGCCATGGGTACCGATACCGGTGGCTCCATTCGTCTGCCTGCAGCCTTTTGCGGTTGTGTTGGTCTGAAACCTACCTACGGCAGAATTTCCCGAAGTGGCGTTACTGCAATGGCTTCTTCGCTTGATACGATTGGACATTTCACAAAAACGGTGGGGGACAGTGCGGCTATTTTGCAGGTTCTGGCCGGCCACGACCCGCGTGATGCCACGACACCGGATGTTCCCGTTCCGGATTATCTCAAAGATTTAGAGAAAGGCGTGAAGGGTATGACCTTCGGTCTGCCAAAGGAATATTTCGCTGAGGGCGTGGATCCTGAAATTAAAGAATCGGTATTAGCTGCAGCGAAAATTTATGAGCAACTGGGGGCAAAAGTCATCGAAGTTAGCCTCCCTGCTACCAAGTATGCGGTGGCGATGTACTACATCGTGATGCCCGCCGAGCTCAGTGCGAATCTCGCACGATTCGATGGTATCCGTTTCGGTAGCCGCCCAAAACAAGAGGGCGAGTCGATGGTGGATTATTTCTTCAATGCGCGTGCCGAGGGCTTCGGCGCCGAGATCAAACGTCGTATCATGATCGGTACCTATGTGCTCTCCGCTGGATATTATGATGCGTTTTATAATAAGGCGTTGAAGGTTCGTACGCTTATCAAACAAGATTTCGATCGTGTTTTCGGGGAGGTGGACGCACTGATTGCTCCAACAGTTCCGCTAACGGCCTTCAAGCCTGGTGAGAAAATGGAGGATCCTGTTGCTATGTACCTTGCTGATGCTTTAACTATTCCTGCCAATGCCGCTGGAATCCCCGCTATTAGTATTCCGTGTGGAAAAACGGCCTCCGGCTTACCCGTCGGCCTCCAAATCTTCGTCCCGCAGTTTCAGGAAGCCAAATTATTCCAGGTTGCACGGGCCTATGAGGATGCGCTGAAGATATAACTTACATCTGTTCCACTTTCTCTATTCCTAAGAGCTCTAGCGATACCGATAAAAGTGTGTGAACATATCGTACTAGCTCCAATCTGGCACGCTTCACTCCAGTATTAATTGGTTTCATGCCCTCGGCTTGCTTCTTCAGGATCGGACAATTTTCATAAAAAAATGAGAACGTTTTTGCTAATTTATACACGTAATCAGACAGAATGGTTTGATCGAGTGTTTGCTGGATGTTTCTCATACGCTCCGTGAACTCGACGAGGGTCATAAGGAGTTGGTGCTCTGCAGGCTCAATGAGAAGGGAAAAATCGATGCTTGGATCATTGAAAATGTTTACATCTTCACGGTTACTACTATTTTCACAATTCCGAATAATCTTTCCGCTACGAACATATTGGTAGAGTATGTAGGGTCCCGTTTTTCCCTCAAGTTTCACGGACTGCTCCGGGTCGAATTTTATCTTACTCTCCGGTCGGTTCGAGAGCAGGTAGTAACGCATGGCGGCGATACCGATCTTGTCTGCTGACTCCTCGTCAATATTCACAATTTTCACCTTGTCTCGTAGCTCGTCCAGAATATCATCGGCATCCACAACCGTTCCTTCTCGTGACTTCATCCTCCCGTGAGGAAGGTCTACCATGCCGTAGGAAATGTGCTTGAGATGGTTGGCCCACGGATATCCAAGCGCTTTGAGAATACCAAAGAGTACCTCAAAATGACGAATCTGCTCGTCTGCTACTACATACATGCTATTATTCGGGTGGTAGTTTTTTGCCTTCAGTTCGGCCATGGCGAGGTCTTGCGTGATGTATACACTCGTTCCGTCCGATCGAAGTAATACCTTTCTCCCATGAAGTGGGTTTCCTTCTCGATCTTTTACCTCAAGCTTGTCTAGATCGGCGACTACGGCTCCACTAGTGTCTTTTTCAAAAATGCCTTTATGTAGCCCCGTTTTTATCATATCCATTGCGAGTTTATATGTCTTCGACTCGTAATAAATCACATCGAAACTCGTATGAAGACGTTTGAGTGTTTGCTCCATTCCGGAGATGGCCCATCCATTCATTTTTTCCCACTGTGATACTATTTTAGGGTCTCCATCTTCCCATTTTTGGAGCATTTCGTTCACTGTGATTACGAGAGGAGCCTTTGTTTTTGCGTTGTTTACTATTTTTTCTTCTAACGTCTCAAGCATTTTTTTTGCTTTTTCGTGAGCAAGTTTTGATTTTTTATCATCAGGAGTTTTTTCCATCTCTAATCTTGATTGTGCTACTTGCTCGGTTTTCAGAGCTAACTCTTGGCTTATCTCCCGAGTATTTCTTATTTGCCCGATGATAGGTTTTAGTTCTGCCTGAAGGTCTTTCTCGTAGCGCACATAGTAGTTCCCCACAAAGTGATCCCCTTTGATTCCAGTGGATTCAGGAGTTTGTTCCTCTCCATGCATCTCATACGCCAGCATGGATTTACAAATATGTGCTCCTCGATCGTTAAAAAGATTAACTTTCAACACATCATGACCCATGAATTTCAGCATTCTGGTGAGGCTTTCTCCCAATGCAATATTTCGCAGGTGCCCCAGGTGCATCGGCTTGTTTGTATTCGGACTGAAAAATTCCACCATTGTTCGCTGATTGGCAGGCTCTATTCCGCCATTTGGTTCGGCCGCAATTTTACCTGCACACTCTGCCAACAAAAAATTATCAATGTGAAAATTGATATATCCTTTTTCGCTCGAAATGGTAATACCGTTTGGCAGGAGGGGGATAATGATACTCTTGAGCCTCTCCATTGTGTCATCTATTGATTCTTTCGCTGTGCGAAGCGGATTGATGTTAAGACTATAATCAGCCGTATCAACTCGTGCCCGCATAATTGGTTGCGGCAGTTCCCCTAGAACTTCCTCTATTGCAGAAGTTATGCTAGCGAGAATACTATAGTCAGAAGTGGGGGATTGCATAATAATGTGATATTATCTATTTCTAACTTCAAATTTAAGCTCCGTGTTTTTTTAGAAAATCCTTAAGTATCGTTGTTTTCCCCTGTTCTATATCATTCAAAGCCGCTTTTGCTCCTCTTTTTACAGATTCATCTTTTGACATCTGAAAATCTTCCATAAAATTCTTCTTTGCAAACTCCCACGCCATCTGAAAGATAGCTCTCTGCGTGTTGGCGATCTCTTCTGATTCAATAATCATGCCGATGAGTTCCCCTCTCAAAGACACAATGGCAACCTTATTATCATAAATATTTATCTCATTAGTGAAGTCGAATTTGACGGCCGGAACCAGACGAATCTCGCGGAAGTTCTTTTTATCCGCAGCATGAACCCGTTTTCCGTACTCGTCCTCAGGGGCAATTCCTTTCAGGTGGATTTTTTTCTTCACACGTTTTCCGACATACTCGGTATCATATTCCGGCCAGAAGTTACGAATTTCACGTGAGTTGGCATAGTTCAAAATTTCCGTTTTACTTGTCAGTGTATCTCCATAAATGGCTTTTATTCCCTCGATTCCCTCGAAGTACTGCACCTGTGGATGCTTCAATCCCGTCTTGATTCGCTTGAGCTTTGGCAGTGTCATTTTTAGCATATCCGTGTGCCGTTGTGTCTCACTGTGGAGCAGTTCGGGATCGATCGCGCTGAAAAACTTCACATTTTTCTTTACCATGAAGTTTACAAATCCTTTCCCAATAAGCTTCTCCAAAACGTCATACGTCGTTACCCGATTGAGTCGTGCCACTTTGGCAATCTGCGTAGCGGGCTGCGATCCGAGCTCGAGGCATGCGAGATAAATACAGGCTTCTTTTTCGGTGAGTCCAATGTTTTTCAACGGTGCAATGAGTGTCTTATCCATATTATTTTGTTATGGTCAGAATGAGCTTCTCTAGCTGCAGCATGAGCATATGTTTATCATTTGGTCCCTGAGGAATTTTTCCATTTTTTAAATCTAAATTTAACTCTAGCAGTGCTCCATAAATCATCTTCATCTGATCCAAGTTAAATTTCGACGATTGATCGACGGCTAGTTTCACTGGATACGGCTTGATTGCTGGATCATATGTCGCCATTTTTCCGTGAATCTGGGACTTAGGAATATGCTGATTATCGAGCAAATCTTTTACCAAAATCAACAACCGGAAGTGACGCGCTATCATACCTAGAATGGGCAACACCTCCTCGCCCATATCAATCAACGTCTGCAGCTTCTGCATCGCCTGCCGAGGGTCTTTCAGATTCAATGCATCGGTAAATTGAAAGATTGTAGCGGAATAACTCTTCGAAATTAATAGATCCAGATCCGTTCCCGTCACCGCTCGATTTTCGCAGTAAAGGGCCAATTTATCAACCTCATTACTAATCGTCTGCATATCGCCACCGGTATGTTCAATGATCTCCGTGCACAGCGCCGACGAGATCGTCACATTATTTTTCTGCAATCTATTCACGATCCACGTGGTCAATTCTTGCGGAGAAGGTTCATTGAAATGCTTCACATTGGCCCGCACCTCCAGCGTCTTTTTCAGCGTACTCTTCGGCCTCTTGCGCGTCTCCACATTCGGATTTTCATAGAAGAGCGCAATCGACGAGTCCGGAATCTCATCCAAAAACTTCTCAATCTTGTCCTGATCATCACTATCCCCGAGCCTCAGGAAATTTTTTATAATAACCAACCTTTTCTCTCCGAGAAAAGGTGCGGCCTTCAACGCCCCCAGAATCGACTTCGCCGTCAGCTCCTCCTCGTTATCCAGAATCGTAATATTCAGGTCGCCATGCTTCCCCGTGAAGTCACTCTTCAGCTTCTCCAGCGTCCTCTCCGCCAGATATGTATTCTCACCAGTAAACAGCAGCACATTCGTATAGGTTTCCATGCTGCGAGTATAGACAGATGTCGAAGGAAATTACAACTTTTCCGAGGGCTTAGTTTTCTCCTGGCGCAACGCAATGTTTCAATTATTTAGGTTGTGAATTGCACGAATGTCTTCAATGAATTTCTCTAAGAGATCTGGAAGATCTTTCCTTTTTGTAGTTCTGAATTCAGTCATTAAATGCTCACAACGAGCTTTGATTCTAATACTTTGAATGTGTTTATTCTCGATATATGTTCCCAGTCTGTCCATCATTTGCCATGTATTAAATTTACACTTGTCATCTGACATTCCTCTCATTCGCAGCCCATCATCTTCAGTTTGTTCAGAATGGTAATTGGAGTTTGGTACTTTCATTAAATTCTGCTCGCTACAAAACTGTTCCTTATCCTTATCTGGGAGATGGGGAGTGTATTCTTTGATCACTTCATGATTTCTTTCTATAGCTCTTAAAAGCACGGCAGGAGTTTCTATCTCTCCATTAAAAAGATTAATTTCGTCATTTATATCATTTACTATGCGCAGTACCTTATCTACAAGCTTTCTCTTCATTTGCTCCAGATGTCCCGATAGCGTATCAATTACACGATTGAGTGTCCTTCTCATGATTGTGCTGATTCTCTCAGATGGCCCCGTTTGCACTAATGTCTCCTTGTTACTGCGTGTCTCTGGTTTATCAATTTTTCCCATCTAAGAGTGTTGTTATAAAGCAAGATGCCATTATAAGGTGAAAAGCTTGTTTTGTCAATTTGCAACTTTGAGCTAACGAAATAAGCCGCTTATTCACTGTCGTTCTGCACGGCTCTTGTGATCATGATTTCTACTTCCCACCCCTCCTATTTTCCTCTAAACTAGGCTCGTGAAATTACCTGCGATTATTGTCAATTTTAAGGCGTATGAGGCGGCGACGGGGCCGGCGGCGGTTGTGCTGGCGAGGCTGCATGGTGCGGTTTTGGGCGGGACTGGGGCGTCGATTGGCGTAGCGGTGAATATGTTGGATGTGGGGGCGGTTTTGAGTGAGTTTAGCGGACCGGTGTTTGCGCAACATGTGGATCCGGTGGATTTTGGGAGTAGGACGGGACATGTACCTGCCATTGCGGTGAAGCGTGCGGGAGTGCATGGGACGTTGCTGAATCATGCCGAGAGGAGGCTTAGTTCAGATGTCCTGAAAGAAACGATTCATGTGTGTCGTGAGGTTGGGTTGTATACGCTCGTGTGTGCGGAGAGTCCTGAGAAGGTGGCGGAGATTGTGGGATATGGACCGGATGCGATTGCGTATGAGCCGCCGGAGTTGATTGGAGGGAACGTGTCGGTGTCGAGTGCGCAGCCGGAGGTGATTCGTAGCGTGGTTGGGATTGCGGGGTCGATTCCATTGCTCGTGGGTGCGGGTGTGAAAAATGAAAATGATGTAAGGGTGGCGCTGAGTCTTGGGGCGCAAGGGGTCCTTTTGGCTTCCGGTGTGGTTCTCTCACCCGAGCCGGAAAAGGTGCTGTATAATCTCGTAGAAGGGCTTTCTTAGTTTTTTATTATTACAAAATATTAATATGCAATTACAACTTTTCTGTGAGGGTGTCAATTTGATGGATCAGGAGAAGGAGTACATTACGAAGAAAATTCTTCATCTTGAGAAGTATGCTCATGAGCTGATTGAAGAGTCTTCTTCTGTTCGAGTGGATGTTCGGTACAATAAATTGAAGCACTTAGGAAAGCTTTTTCTCGTTCAGGTAACACTTTTTGTACATCCGTCGATTTTACGAGCAGAGGAAAGCGGCACGACATTGGAAGAAGCGGTTGATTTGGTCGAGGAGAAGTTACAGAAGCAGGTTGAAAGGTACAAAGGAAAGCACCATCGACGCGGGAAGGGTGGTGAGTGGATTCCGGAGTCAACGCTGGAGCAGCTTACCCATGCGCAGAATGAGGCTCCGCTGTCTGTGACGAAGATTATGAAACGAAAAAAACTCAACGGCCTTCAGACGATGCATGAAGATGAGGCGATTGAGCAGCTTGAGCTGATTGGCCATGATTTCTTTATTTTTCACGATAAGGATACGGCTCTTATTTCAGTCGCATACAAGCGGAAGGATGATACGTATGGCGTGATTGAGGTGGAGAAATTTGAACATAAAAAATGGTAGTTTTTTAGGAACTTCTCTATGTTGTCCTTTTGGTCATTTTCGCTTCTTCATCAACTCCTGATTCCGGGAATTATTTTGTTCCTGTGGGGAATTGTTTCATGGGGATGGCCGGTAGTGTCTGTGATTTTATTGTCGGCGTTTTTTCCATTCTATTTCGGTCCGGTGAAATTTACGATCTATGGGGTACCATTTACGTTGATTGAGTGGATGATTTACGTGAGTTTCTTGGTGTATATATTTCGTAGTTTTTTGTCGTGGAGGCGATTGAGAGAGGGGGTTATGTATAATGTAAAAAAGGGTTTCGGAATACTCTCTCAAAAGCATTCTTCTCATCATGGCTGGAAGCGATCATTGTGGACACCGATTGTTTTTATTTTGATCGGATTATTGTTACCGTTGATATCCTCTTTTTTTGAAGAATCTTCATTGGCGGGAATAGATCGTCATATATTGCTTGGAATTTTGAAAGGATGGTTTATCGCTCCGCTGATGTATTTTTATTTGATGCAGCATGTATTACCGGGATTGAAGGCGATTCGAAGATGTTTTGAATGGTATACTATTTCGGCGGTTTTTTTGAGTCTCTGGGGTATTGCTCAGTTTGTTTTGCATTTCGTTACTACCCCTGATGGCCGAGTTTCCGGACCGTTTGAATCGGCTAATTATTTGGCATTATATATCATGCCGGCGGCAGTTTTTGTATCGATGAGACTCTGGTATATTTTTAGCGTTCCGCGTGAGTACCATGGGTTGATCGGTCTTTTTCGAAAAATTTTCCATGTGGATGACGCACTTTCTCCGGCTGTACTGATTCGATATGGATTGTTCGGTGTTATTCTGCTTGTCGCCTTGTATCTTACTCGATCTTTTGGTGCTTTTCTCGGGCTTTTTGGATCGTTATTCGGCTATGGCATTTATCACTTTTTCTTTTCGTATTGGAAAGTTCCTTTCAGAAAGGCGATGTTGTGGTGTGCGGTTGTTTTTGTAGGTTTGGCCGTGATGGGAGGAATCTTTTTTGTAACGGGAGATAGAGGAAAGTTCAATCAGGCATTTAATGTTGCGAGTAGATCTTCGTCATCAGTGAGGTTGCAGGTGTGGACAGTGGCGGGGGAGTTGATCGAGAGGAACTTTTTCTTAGGTATTGGCGCGGGACAGTTTGAACGATTGTACGCGCGAGATGCTTCAACGATTTTGGGGCATGAGCCCTATGAGAAGACGATGCTTCATCCTCATAATATTTTCTTGATGTATTGGTTGTCGTCTGGGTTGGTTGGGTTGGTTGGGTTTGTTTGGTTGTTGGTACTTTTGTTTGTGGGAATTGCGAGAATGCCGCGGCACGATGGAGTGAAGCGAATGGCATTAGTCTGTCTGACAATGTTGGTCGCGATTTTGCTGCATGGATTGGTTGATACTCCAATATGGAAGAATGATTTAGCTTTGGAATTTTGGATGATTGTCGGAGCGTTGGCGTCTTTGCGAAAGTTGGTTTAATCTGTGCGCATGAAATTTAGAAGTCGTGTTATTTCGGGTATGAGTATTGGGCACAAGATTGGGTTCCCCACGATCAATGTGGAGGCGCCGGATTTGGGTGAGGATATGAAAGTTGGAGTGTATGCGGTTCGGGCGCGGGCGGTGGATCCTGAATTTGCCGAGTTGTTGCCGTGGTCGCCCGCGCTCATGCATTACGGTCCCAAACCTACCTTCGATGTTATAAAAATATACTGTGAGATTCATTTCCTGAGCTATCCTATTGAGGGCACACCCAAAGAATTAGAAGTTGAAATCAAAGGTCATATTCGTGGAGTGTCCAAATTCGACGGTCCGGAAAGTCTCGTTGCTCAGATGAATCGCGACAAAGTTTTTGCTCAAGAACGCTTTTTCCCTCAGACAAAGGCCATAAAAACATCTCTCTATTCTTCACTTCTCCTGACCTATCACAAATTGAAGGCGATGGTTGCCGCATACTACTATGGATTTCCCGCACGCAAACTTCGTGTCATTGGTGTGACCGGAACAAACGGCAAGACGACCGTAGTGAATTTGATTACGAATGTACTTGTAGCGAGTGGAAAGAAGGTCGGCATGACCTCTACGGTAAATTTTCGATTGGGCGACAAAACATGGATGAATGCAACGAAAATGTCTACACAGAGCCCTTTTTTCATTCAGAAATTTTTAAAACAGATGGTTGAAGAGGGATGTACGCATGCTGTTTTGGAAGTTACGTCGCACGCGCTCGTGCAGTCGCGAACGTGGGGTGTTGATTTTGATACCGTATTACTTACCAATGTCACCGGAGATCATATTGAGTATCATGGCGGTTTTGCGGAGTATCAGGAGGCTAAATCACTTTTGTTTAAAAATCTTCTCGCTGGTCCACGAAAATCAGAGCGCGAACGTGTGTCTATTCTGAATGCTGACGATGCGAGTTTTATTGCCTTTGACCGGATTCCTTCGGAGAAAAAAATGACCTATGGATTACAGTCAGGCACATGCTTTGCGAGTGATGTGAAATTAGGGGCGGAAGGAACCGATTTTATGCTCCATACTCCTGCAGGCGAGATTGGCCTCCGTATGAATTTACCGGGCGTTCCCAATGTGTATAATGCGCTTTCTGTGGCGTGTGTTGCTTTGAGTGAAAATATTTCTTTGAATATTTTGAAAAAAGTTTTTGCTGAGACGGAGCCTGTTCCTGGCAGATATGAGCTCGTTCGGGAGGGTCAACCTTTTCACGTGGTTGTGGATTATGCGCACAATATTGATGCCATTAATGGCGTGTTAACGATGTATTCGGAGATCACGAAATCAATCGGTTCGAAATTGATTGTCGTGTTTGGAGCGACCGGAGGTGGCAGAGACAAGGCAAAAAGGCCTGTTATTGGAAAACTTCTGGATCAGTATAGTGATGTTCTTGTTTTGACGAGTGATGATCCGTATGAAGAAGATGAGTGGGAGATTATCACGATGGTAAGCGAGGGCGTGACTCGCAACGAGGGCGAGAGGTACTGGAAAATTCCATCTCGCCGTGAGGCGATTCGTACTGCGCTTTTCGTGGCTGAAAAGAATGATATCGTCTTGATTGCCGGTAAGGGTGCCGAGCCGGTTCAGATGATTTATGGTCAGCGCAGGGATTGGGATGATAGGAAGGTGGTGAGGGAAGTACTTTCTATGCCGCCGAAAACTTGACAAAATTTTCCGACCCGGGTCGGAAAAAAGTCTTGATTTTTCTTATGTATAAGCCATTTTATTTTTTATATTTCCTTGAGTCATCCCCATACAAATTCCAGTTCGACCAATGATTCCCACATTAGTGGATTCCTCGTTATAGATAAGCCATTTGGAGTGACCTCTTTCGATATCGTCTCGATGTGTCGGAAGGTATTTCAGACGAAAAAAGTGGGACATAGCGGGACACTGGATCCTTTTGCTACCGGATTGCTTATTATTGCGTTTGGAGAGGCACTCAAGTTGTTGGAATTTCTTCCTGCCACTCCGAAAATTTATACAGGTGAGGGTGTGTTTGGTGCGACCTCTGATACCCTGGATCGAGAAGGAGTGATTGTGCAGCAGTATGACGACGAGATCGTACGCAAGAAGGTGAGTCGTGAGCTTATTGAAAAAACGATATATCAGAACCTCCTCGGGAAGATTTTTCAGACGCCGCCGAAATATTCCGCTATCAAGATCGCCGGTGTTTCGGCGCATTATCGTGCACGCAGAGGTGAAAATATTGTTATGAAGCCTCGTCCTGCTGAGGTTTTTTTCTTTGATATTCCGACTTTTGATCCTCCGAATTTTATGTTTACCTGCTCTGTCGGTTCCGGAACGTATGTGCGAAGCTTAATTGATACGCTTGGTGAGCTCTTGGATGTTGGGGCTCATGTGGGTAGTTTGCGACGTGAGTCGATTGGGCCATTTTCGATAAAAAATGCACATACTATAGAGGAGCTTTCTCAACCCGACGTGAATGTTTCTACGTTTCTCCTTCCGCTCGAGGCAGGTGTATCAGAGCTTCAGCGAGTTGATATTTCCAGAGAGGATTATGTGCGCCTTGAGCATGGATTGCAGATTCATTTTCCGCCACAAATTGATTCAACGCTCGGAGTATATGCGGCTTTTTTGCATGAAATATGCGTGGGTGTGCTTGAAGTCACCTCTGATAATGCGCTAAAATTCAAGAAGTTGCTCCATCGAACGTAATATATTTATGAATTTTCTCTCTTTCTTTTCATCATCTTTTTTACTCGCCGGATTCACCGGATTTGTACTGACGTTTGTTTTGGTACTTGCGGCACTGCAATTTTTTCCGAAATTAAAGCTTATGGATCGGCCTGAGCGGTATGGACTTACGAGGGCGGCTATTCCGTATTACGGGGGAGTCACTATGTTCATTGTTTTTTTGATTTGTGTGTTTTTGTTTATACCTCTTACGAAACCTTTTATTGGAGTTCTCACTGCTTTGATACTCATTGTCGGTATGAGTTTTGCGGATGATCGATGGATGCTTCCGGCGAAATTTCGCTTGGTGGGTCAGGTGCTTGCCGCGCTCGTCGTCGTCGTTTCAGGTGTGGGGATTCGTTCCCTGACCAGTCCGTTTGGGGGAGTTGTTTTGCTTGATCAGATTCAGTTTTCTTTTTTTGGAAGTGAAATCCTCCTTCTTGGCGCCATATTCACCATTCTCTGGATTGTATTCGTAGTGAATAGTATGAATTTTTTCGATGGGGTTCCGGGGCTTTTGAGTGGGGTGTCGTGTTTGGCATTTTTCGTGCTTTGTCTCTTGAGTTTGCGAGCAGGACAGGTGATTGATCAGACGCAGCTGATTTATATGAGTGCCATCTTGGCGGGTGTTACCGGGGCCTTTCTGATTTTTGATTTTCCCACGCCGAAAATATTGATGGGGGATACGGGGAGTATGTTTCTGGGGTTCCTGCTTGCGGTTTCGGCGATTTTCTCCGGAGGGAAGGTGGCGACGGTACTGATCGTCCTGGGATTTCCGCTTTTGGACGCGCTTTGGTCGATTATGCGGCGGGTTCTGAGCGGGCAATCGCCGTTCAAAGGTGATCTGAACCATCTCCATCATAAACTCCTCAGGAGCGGCTACAATGAGAGACAGGTTGTGTTTATCATGTATAGTGTTTCGGCTTTCTTTGGAGGCCTTACTCTCTTCCTGACCTCATTTCAAAAGATGATTGCCGTTGGCGCAATAGTCTTTGCTATGATTTTGCTTAGTATTCTGCTATTTTTTCGGCGTAGACGAGCTAGTGCGTAACATACCCATTCATGGACTTGGTAGCCGACATTAAACAGCGACTCAGTATTGAGGACCTCGTGGGTCAGTATGTGACCCTGAAGAAGTCGGGGCGCAACTACAAAGCGCTCTGTCCTTTTCATAGCGAGAAGACACCGAGTTTTTACATTAGCGTAGAGAAACAGATTGCCTACTGTTTTGGATGTCAAAAGGGTGGCGATGTGTTTCAATTTTTTCAAGAAGTTGAAAATGCGGATTTCCCCACCGCGCTGAAGGCGCTCGCCGAGAAGTCCGGCCTCGACTATACCCAGTATCACGCGACGGAGCAGCGACATGGTCCGACGAAGGATGAGATTCGTAAGCTCGCGGATGTCCATGATATTGCCGTGACGTTTTTCGGAAATAACTTATGGGACAGCGCCGAAGGCGCAAAGGTTTTGGACTACCTTCGCGGAAGAGGCATGACTGATGAGACGATCAAGACGTGGAATATTGGCTTCTCTCCTGATTTTCCGGATGAGTTCTATCGCACCGCTCTTCAGGAAAAAGTTAGCAAGACTGAGCTAGTTGCGAGCGGGCTTGTCATTACCAAAGATACGGATGCTTCGAATGTATACGATCGTTTCCGCATGCGACTTATGTTCCCCATACAGGATAGCCAGGGGCGGACGGTTGCGTTTGGTGGGCGGGCATTGAAGAAGGGGGTGGAGCCGAAGTATCTGAACTCACCCGAGACGGCCGCGTATAAAAAAAGCGAAATTCTTTATGGTTTGTTTCAGGCGAAAAATGCGATTCGGACGGCGCATTACGTCATTATGGTTGAGGGGTATATGGATCTGATCGCCTGTCATCAGGCGGGGATTTGTGAGGCTGTTGCCACCTCTGGAACGGCACTTACTGGTGAGCATGCGAAAATTCTCAAACGCCTTACGGATACATTTTATCTTTGTTTTGATAATGATAATGCCGGCTGGGAAGCGACAAAACGTGCTTATCTCGTTTTACAAGCGGTGGAGGCGAGCGTGCGCGTCGTGACGATTCCGGACGGCAAAGATCCAGCCGATACGTTGAAAGTTTCCAAGGAGCCGTTCGTTGAGGCGATTGCCGGAGCTCGACCGTTCTTCGATGTGTATTTAGATCGTGAAATTTCTGCGGTTACGCTTACTCCTGAGCGAACGCTTTTGATTCTCACCGAATCTCTTTCGTATATTCGGGCTGTCCAGAATAAAATTCTCCAGGATATTTCCATTCGAGCATTGGCTGGCCGTCTTGGCGTGAAGGAGGTGGTGATTTATGATGAACTCAAACGAATATCTCAACAACAGAAATTCAAACCCCTCGACAAGCGCGCGATTGAACATCAACGTGAATCCATCTCGAACAATACCAATAATCAACTTCGCCGGCTTCGGCCAGAAGAGCTTATTCTTGTTTGCGCACTGCAGGCTCCCACGAAAATTCCTGATTTTTTTAGCTCGCTCCACGAATCGGATTTTCCTGAGGATCTCCAGAAGATTTTTGTTGCGATGCGTGAGACCATTATGAGAACGCAGGATTTGACGATGGAACACCTCGCGGAGGAACTGGATCCGCAGCTTCTCGCGAAAATTTCGTTCTATTCTGTCTACGGAGAGGCGATGTACAGTGATGTATCACTTGAAATATTTGAAAAAGATGTTCAAACCGCTCTTGACAAGCTGCTTCAAAATCGTAAAAATGTCCAGCTAGAAGCCCTGAAGAGAATTATTAAAAGTTACCAGCAAGAAGGCAAAAAATCGGAGTTGATTGAGGCACTCGCGCAGCTCCGAGAAAAACTGAAAAGTTAACGTTGGTTTTTTATTTTTTTATCTCAAAGAATGGCATCTCGAACCAGAAAATTCATTGTTCAGCCTACTGATGATCGCCTTGCTCAATTCTCAAAAGAAGTACAGGAATTAGTGCAAAAGGGTCGACAACAGGGTTTTATTACTCAGCCGGAGCTTCTCAAGGCTATGCCGAAGATTGAAGATGATCTCGTCCTTTTGGATGAAATCTATGCTTTGTTCCTTGATCTTGGCATTGACGTAATGGATCCAAAGGAGTCTGACTCACTTATTTGGAAAAATAACGAAGAAGCGAAAGTAGTCGATGCCGCTATCAAAAGTGTTGAGCCGAAAAAGGCAAAGGTTCAGCAGCAGACCGACATGAAGGAAATCGCGAACGACTCGATTCGTCTCTATCTTTGCGAAATCGGTAAGGTTGCCCTTCTCACCGGTAAGGAAGAGATTGATCTCGCACGACGCATTCGCAAGGGTGATCAGACCGCTAAATCTCGTCTTGCAGAAGCTAACCTTCGTCTTGTCGTCAGTATCGCGAAAAAATATATCGGTCGCGGACTCTCCTTCCTCGATTTGATTCAAGAGGGGAATATCGGGTTGTTTCGAGCGGTTGAGAAGTTTGATCCGGATCGCGGATTTAAATTCTCCACCTATGCGACGTGGTGGATTCGTCAGGCTATTACTCGTGCTATTGCCGACCAGGCTCGTACGATTCGTATTCCGGTGCATATGGTTGAGACGATTAACAAGCTTACACATGCACAGCGACGTCTCGTTCAGGAACTTGGTCGTGAACCACTCGTAGAGGAAATTGCTGCTGAAATGGATATGGATGTCAAAAAAGTTCGTCATATTTTAAAAATTTCCCAAGATATCGTCTCGCTCGAGGCTCCTGTTGGAACCGAGGAGGACAGCAAGCTTGGTGACTTTATCGAAGATGATGAAGCGCTTAGCCCTGCCGAGGCGACCAATAGACAACTTCTTAAAGAGAATATTCGAGAAATGCTCCAGTATCTCACTCCCCGTGAACGTAAAATTATCGAAATGCGTTTCGGCCTCATCGATGGCGTAGGTCATACGCTCGAGGAGGTAGGCAAGGAATTCAATGTCACCCGTGAGCGTATTCGTCAGATTGAGGCAAAGGTTCTTCAGAAGCTCAAGGAGCACCCGACCAGCATCCGTATCCGTCCGTAGGTATTTTATTCATCTATTACTTATTTTTTATTTTTCACTGTTATGGCAAAAATTATTAAGAAATCTACTAAAAAAAGTTCAGCTATAAGCGATGCTGTTGATCAGGCCGAGCATAAGGTCTTTATTTTAACCAAAGAAGGCTACGATAAGTTGGTTACCGAGCTTGATTATCTTAAGAATGTGAAGCGTCGCGAGGTAGCCGAGCGAATTCGCGAGGCGATCTCCTACGGTGATTTGTCCGAGAATTCCGAATATGAGGACTCCAAGAATGAGCAGGCCTTTGTAGAAGGACGCATTATGGAACTCGAAGAGAAGGTGAAATTCGTGAAGATTATCGAAGACCACAAGAAAACGGCTTCAGTTCAATTGGGGAGCACCGTCAAGATCAAGAATACCAAGACGAAGGTTGATACGGAATTCATCGTTGTCGGTTCTACCGAGGCAGATCCACTCAATGGTAAAATATCCAATGTTTCTCCGGTTGGTTCATCACTTCTTGATCGACATGTCGGCGAGGTTGTGTCCGTTCATGCCCCTTCGGGAATTATAGAATATGAAATTATGAAGGTACAGTAACGGGTAATCCCTATTATGCGATTTCCACTTCGTACTTTTCTAGCCTCTCTTTACCGCATCGTTACCGTGCTGGCTTTTGTATTTTCGGCCACGGTCATTGTTTTTATGGCTTTTGGGTATACCTACAATCCTCTTGACCAAAAGATAGAGCAAACGGGCATCATTATCGTAAACGGGAGTAATCGTGATTTGAACATTCTTTTGGATGGTCAGGAAATTGCCAAGGCTCTTCCTGCGCGTATTTTGGGGGTTACGGAGGGGTTTCACTCGCTTGAGGTTCGTAAACCCGGTTTTTTGCCGTTTCAGCTCGAGGTGAATGTTATCAATGGGTCAGTACGACGCGTTCCCTTTATTCTTCTTGTCCCGGAGAATCCATCCAGTCTCTTCACGCGTTTTGCTGATCTTGGCACGGTCTTTCAGTCATCCCTCAAGGATATTTCTCTTGTTGGGGCTTCGAAAAACAGTTTGATTTTCAAACAGGGTGATATGTATTGGCATGTAGATCCGATTTCAAAAAAGAAAATCCGTATCAATGTTCCTAAGAATTTGACCGATATTGTAGCCGATCCTGACGCGAAGCGTCTTTATGGATTTTCAGGCAGTCTTTTGCGAACATTCTCGCTCCAGAACGAGAAGATCAAGCTGGATCATGAGGAGGAGTTTCCTTATACCCGTGATGGTCTTTCGTTTCTGCAGTTCACTCCTAGCTATCAACAGTTTCTCTTTATGCTCAATAGCGAGATAGTGAGTATTACTCGCGGTACTAACGACAAAGTGAATTTTGTTACCCGTTTCGCGCAATCAATTCAGAAGCTTGTATGGTTCTACGATGTTAACCACTTTGTGGTGGGCGTCGCCAATCACATTCAATTTTGCGATGAGTCGTTTATTAATTGTTATATCCTTCATGATTTGCAAAAGGACGATAGTTTCGCCTTGGATTCTGAGGGTATATATCTCTATCAATCAAAAGAAAAAATGGTTTCTTACTTCAAGCTGTTTAGCGGCGAGAGTACTTTTCTGTCGTATATTTTTTCTGAGCAGGTATCCCTGTGACGTGATGAACTACGTGTTTGGAATATACTTTTTTGTACCGGTATAGCGCCTTTAGGAATGTATACGCCATGATAATCGCTGTTCCGTAAAGGATGAATCTGGCTCCCAGTAGCGGAAATCGTTCGTATCGTCCAAAAAGATTACCTAGTATAAATGCCGCAAACCAATAGCAGGCAAAAGGCAAATTTCCAAATAATTTTTTTAGAGGTTTGTCATCTCGTCCTTTCTTTTTCAGATAATATCTGATGCCAATCCCGAGTAACACCAAAAGAGCAGCTATAATCAGGAGTGGTATATAGAACTTAAACGGACTTCCTGGAATCGGATGAAAGAAATATCTAATGAGATTTAGAACGATGTTCATGATAGTATTTGGTAAAAAAATCGAGCTTATTATATCGAATACCGAGTGAAATGCCAGCAATTGTCACGATTATACCTACGACGAGGTAGGTAACGTTGAAGTTGAGAATCGTCATTGACTCATCCCCTCGAAATAACTCTTCGATGAACCTCATGGTTCCGTAGCTTATGATTGCTACGAGCGTTATATCTCCAGGATGGCGAAATATCTTTTTCTTCAAAAGAATGGTTAGGCTGACTCCTATGATGATCGCGTAGACGAGTGCATATATTTGCGTTGGATGAATCGGTACCGTGTAGGGGACCGTTGCTGTTTCGAAGATAATTCCCCATGGCAGGTCTGTTTCTCGTCCAAAATTCAGTCCTTCCAGCAGGGCGCCAATGTGGCCGAATGGAATGCCTGCGAGAATCGATAATGACAAAATGTCTAGCCAGCGCCACGTATTTTCTTCGGCCTTTTTTGCTGCTATATAGAGATATATTGTCATTCCGGCTACCACTCCCCAAAATTCAAAGCCTCTGTCCCAAATTCCGATCATTCGAATAGGAGCATATCGAATCGGGTCGGCAAAAATTTCCTGTATGTTGAGAAGAATGTACATCGCTCGGCCGGTGATGGCGCCCCATATGAGTGTCGGAAAAAAGTTTTTTACCAAAAATGCCATTTTCAGGCTTTCCTGCTGCGTGAGCTGAATGAGTATAATGCCGCTCGTGAGAAATCCAAGACTTACCAGCACCCAAATTGAGGATACGAATATAGGGCCGAGTTCAAAGAGAACAGGATACATCGGACTTACAGGTTAAAAACAATAAGTACCATTGCGAGTGTGCAGGTTGGTATGAGTACGAGATTAGCTAGTGCCCGCCTCAGAACAATAATGGATCTCAATTGAAAAAAAGCATGAACGATCAGTAAAATAAGCATCGTGATGAGGAAATTTTTCGTACCTGATACGCCGAGAGCCTCTATGCTGATTTTTATCGGAAGTTGCCTGGTTGATGTATAGAGGTAGTAGACATGAATACTAAAATATATTATGAATAACCAGCCTGTTATAGAGGTGAGTTCGCCGTATAATCTCGCTTTCAGGGTGTCCTGTTCCGCCAACTGAACTTCCTTGGCTAATTGGTGTTCGGTATTTGAGAGCTCCAGTTTCAGCTCGGCTTTTTGCTCTTTAAGTGCACGTAAACTTTCCTTGATTTCATTTCTTCCTTCTATCGTATTTTCTTTAATGTACATTTTATAATAATCCCAAATTTGCTTGTTAACACCTCTTATTTTATCTTTGATGTTTGTAATTTCCTGGGGTTCGGTAATAACACCCGCTACGAAGGACAAAATTTTCCCCACTGTTTTTTCCCACGCGGCCGGTGATTCGTTGGAGTCTATGTGTTTGTCCAACCATTCATGTATGGTATTTAATGTATCCTGACGAAGAGACACACTCATTTTTTCGCTCTGAATCTGATTGAGCAGTTTCTTCATATCTAGTCGCAACGTCTGAATCGACTTGTCTAATGTCAAAAAAATATCTTCGTTTTGTATGTATGACAATACATCTTCGGCGAGATGTTTCACGTATTCCAGATTTTTACTGGTTTTTAACCTTGCCAATCTGTCAGTTTTTTTCCCGATAATGGTTTTTTCTTCGGGTTTTATGTTGTCCTTGAACTCCTCAAGCATTGTCTTTATTTTTTCTAGAATGATATCGATCTGTTTTGTAATGAACGCCGTCATTTCTGCTTCATTTATCATTCCCTGATCGACTCCTTTTGCTGTTTCAGTTTTGTGTTGTTCGGTTTTCATTTGGGCATACAGATCTACGACGCCTCGTTTTTTCTCTTCATCTTTGGCGTCCGGAGAAAGTGTTGATAGGTATAGATATTCAACAGCAAAATGATACTCGGAAATGAGTCTTTTGAAGGCTGCATATTTGTCTTCCGCTCCGATACTTCCTGCGACCTTTCTTCCGTTTTGATCGACGGCATGAAACTCGAATTTTTGAGATTCACCAATCAGTTCTTTCGCTTTCTCTTCAGGTATTTCCACAATGTCCAGTACGGGAAAGCCCAACTTGCTCAGATTTTCTTGCGCAAGTTTTTCGCTATCCGCCGAAACAGTGCCGGTGAGTTTTTGACCCTCCTGATTAATGACGGTATAGCTATATTTTGGCATGTTTAATAGCGGCGCTTATGAAGGCTGCGAAGAGGGGATGTGGTTTATTTGGTCGCGAGAGGAACTCAGGATGGAATTGCGACCCGATCATAAACGGATGGTTTTTTAATTCCGCAATTTCTACCAGGTTTTGCTTGATGTTCATTCCCGGAAAGGTCATCCCTGCGTTTTCCAATTTTTCCTTGAAATCATTATTAAATTCATAACGGTGACGATGTCGTTCCTCTATGGTTGTTTTTTTGTAGGCATCGTAGGTTTTGGTTCCTTTTGTCAGTTGACATTCATAGGCGCCGAGTCGAAGCGTTCCTCCCTTTTCTCTTTCTTTTGACTGACCGGGAAGGAAGTGGATGATGTGATTTTCTTTTCCAATCTTTCCATCCTCATCGAATTCTTCTGAAGTAATTTTTGGATTTTTCAGACAGTGTCGAGCAAATTCAATAGTCATGAGTTGCATTCCTAGGCACAAACCGAGATAGGGGACATTGTTCGTTCTGGCGTAGCTCGCGCTCATGATTTTTCCCTCCGTTCCTCGAGTTCCGAATCCTCCGGGTACAACGATACCATCGACCGATTTCAGGATTTCTTGCGTGTGTTTATCGTTTTTTTCTAAATTTGTCGCATCGATCCAATGCGTCACGAGCTGTCTTTCTTGATGGTAGCAAGCGATTTTGAGCGATTCGATGACGCTGAGGTAGGCATCTTCCAGCCCGGTATATTTCCCAACTAGTGCAATATTGAGTGGCTTTCTTTCCTTTTTAATCTTTTCAACTAATTTTTCCCATTCTTTGAGTTTAGGTTTAGTATTCGGAAGATTGAGTTTTTTCTGAATCAAGGCTGAGACGTTCTGTTCTTTGAATCGTAAAGGCACTTCGTAAATGGAAGAGAGTGTTGGTGCGGATATGACGGCCTCAAGTGGTACATCGCAGAAGAGTGAAATTTTCTGAAGGAGATCTTTGGTTATTGGAAGGTCGGCCCGCGCGATGATAATATCTGGCTGAATGCCGATGGCTCGTAGTTCTCGCACAGACGCTTGCGTCGGTTTCGTTTTTAGTTCTTTTGTGGCTTGTAAATGCGGTAATAGTGTTAGATGAACAAATAATGTGTTCTCACTTCCTAGCTTATGACGCATTTGCCTGATTGCTTCGAGGAATGGTAATCCTTCGATATCTCCGACGGTTCCTCCGATTTCGATAATCATAATTTCGGTACCGGAGTCTTTTGCAGCTATTTTGATTCGTTCCTGAATGGCGTTGGTGATATGAGGAACGATCTGGATGGTTCCACCGAGGAACTCGCCCTTACGCTCTCTGCCAATGATATCAGCATAGATTTTTCCTGTTGTGACCGATGAGTATTTCGAGAGATTCTCGTCGATGAAGCGCTCGTAGTGACCTAGGTCTAGATCTGTCTCTGCGCCATCGTTCGTGACGAATACCTCACCATGCTGAAATGGACTCATGGTTCCGGGATCGACGTTGAGGTACGGATCAAGTTTCTGCATGAATACCTTGAATCCTGAAGCCTTCAGTAGGGTACCGATAGAAGAGGCGGCAATACCCTTCCCGAGGGAAGAACATACGCCACCTGTGACAAATATGTATTTCGTCTGCATAAATTAATTAAAGAAAAGAAGCACTATCCTCGTGTGCCGATCTTTTTTCGGACCTCGTCGAGGGTCTCACTTGCGACCTTTTTTGCTCGACTTGCTCCTTCTTGGAGCACACTGTTAACATAGCTTAGATTGCCCTCAAGTTCAATTCTTTTTTTCCTTGCTGGAGCGAATATTTCGAGGATCTTGGCGAGGAGTATTTTCTTGGCTTCCCCATAGCCAAAACAACCTTTTTTGTATTTGCTTTCGAGGTCTGCAATTTCGTCTTTATTTGCGAGGAGTTTGTAGAGCGTAAAGACGTGGCATTTTGATGGATCTTTTGGATCCTCTACGGGCGTGGAGTCCGTAACAATTCCCATAACCTGTTTTTTGAGTATCGCTTCAGGCGCGAAAATATCAATCGTATTTCCGTAGCTCTTGCTCATTTTCTGACCATCTGTTCCGGGAACCACGGCGACATCTTCTTTGATGAAGTCTTCCGGAAGAGTGAGCGTATTACCGAAATGTGAGTTGAAGGAGGTTGCAATATCTCGAGTAATTTCTACGTGCTGTTTTTGATCTTTTCCTACGGGCACTAGATTTGGCTTGTATATCAAAATATCTGCTGCCATGAGCGCTGGATAGGTGAATAATCCCACTGTTTTTTCTTTCTTGTTTTTCTCTACGGCATCCTTCCACGCATGTGCACGCTCGAGAAGTCCAAACGGCGTTACACAGCTCAGGATCCATGCTAACTCGCAGTGTTCCGCGATGTCGCTTTGTTTGAAGAATATGGCTTTCTTCGGATCGAGTCCGAGTGAGAGATAGGTGAGAGCTACGTCGAGCGTTAAGCCTTTTAGTTTTTTTGCATCACGAACCGTCGTAAGCGCATGGAGATCTGCGATAAAAATGAAACACTCGAAATCAGGGTTGTCCTGCATTTCAATATGCTGCTTGATGGCCCCGAGATAGTTTCCTAGATGAATGGCTCCTGTTGGCTGTACCCCTGAAAGAACGCGTTTTTTCATGTTGTGAGTGTAATGGATTTTGGCCGCATTGTCGAGAGGGGATATTCGGTGCTTTTTATTTTCCCTGAAATTTATGGTTTGTTTCGTTTATGTATCGGTGTTTTGCGAAATGGTGAGTAAATCATCACCTATAAAATGTTGCTGCATTTTGTCGTTAGAAAGTTTCTATGATGTATAGAATTTATGGCTTATTTAAGCTACTATTTTCTATATTACATAATCAATAATTCTATGGAAAAACATATTCAAGATTTGCATTTTAGATTCCGGATGTATGGAAAAAATGCCCGCGAATGGACACGCAAGTGCGCCCTGCTGCTTCCGGAGATTGTTCGCGAGCGAGTATGGGAGAAAAAGGGATTTGATTCGGTGTATATGTATGCTCGTGTGCTGGCGGGTATGGGGAATAACGCCGTTAATGATGCTCTGCGCATTTTGCATAGCATAGAAAACATGCCAGCGTTACAAAAAGTTGTTGAGGCGAAAGGTCTCAATGCGGTGAGGCCTGTTGTAGCCATTGCTACATCGGAAACGGAATTATTTTGGGCGGGAAAAGCGATGGAAATGAGTAAACATACGCTTGAATTGTATGTTAAAGAGCAACATGATTCCCGTACCGGTACGGAAAATACCATCGAATTTCCTGAACAAAAAGCCATCACAAAAAAGATAATCGCCCTTGATGTTGATCCGGAAGTCGCATCGGAATTGGAGAAATTAAAAGGAAAAGATGGAGATTGGAATACCCTTATGAAAGAACTCCTCGAGATGCGGGAAAAAATGTTGGCTCAAGAAAAACCGGAAGAAAAAGTCACCGAGTCGAGGCATATCCCAGCTGCTATTGAGAGATATGTCATTGAAAGGGCGAGAGGTACATGCGAGTTGCGAACATGCACAAAAAAGTACGCCATCTTGCATCATATCCAACGATTTGCGTTAGAAAAAACGCATGATCCGAGTCGAATCATCGCCTTGTGCAAGCCACATGAACGGATGGTGCATTTGGGACTTATTGAGGATGAACATATTCAGCCGAGAGATTGGAGCATCGCAAAAGAGCCAAATAAAAATGATCCGAAGTATGCCATTGATCAGATGGTGCAGAAATATAGGAAACCAATATAGCTACTATCCCCTCACGTGAGATATGATTCTCATAGAGCGACGATATAGCACCTAGAGCTTTCGCTAGTTCCTAAATCCCTATGACAAATACGGTGAGTCGAAATCCAGAATGATATCCGGCATTTTCTTGATCGTGTCGATGTCTTCGACTGATTCTGCGCCACGGATAATTAAATAGTGCTTCGCGATGTGCCCCATCATCTTCACGGCGTGTTGGATCTTGAGATGAGGACGCGTGCTTGCGAGATATTGCATCGTTTGGTCGAGCGTTTCTTTGATGCGATCTTTCTTGAAACTGGTGAGGAAGATAATGCGGCTCCATGGCGGATAGTTGAATATTTTGCGGCTGGCCAGTTCGCCGTCGTACCACTCTTGGAGCGTGTTATTGGCGTATGATTTGAGAAGGGGAGTTTCGGGGAGGTAACTCTGAATAATGAAGAGTCCCCGGGCCTTGAGATGCGTGTGCATTTCCTGGAGTTGGTGAAGGGTTTTTTCAGCGGATTGAAAGTTGGGAATAATAAGCGAGGTATCGATATTGAGGGCGCACACCACGGGAACTTGTGGCACTGGGGCGAGACTGTAGAGGAGCTGAGAGGTAATTAAGATATCAATTTTTTTATCAGAAAAATCTTTGAGAATTTTCTTCTGTTCTTTTGGCGTCGTAAAAGTATCCGAGGAGTACCGCATGATGTTTGCTTCGGGTAGCGCTTTTTGCAGAACGGATTCAATTTTTTCCTGTCCGGTTCCTACCGCTTTCAGGTCTAGCCCACCGCACTTAGGGCAGGCGATGAGCATATCTCTGGCTCGGTCCCCGGCAATGCACTGGAGGATATCATGGCCACTGCGCTGTTGCTTCACGACCAGATTTCTTTCACAGACGTCGCATTTCGGGATGTATCCGCAGTCTTTGCAGAGGAGACAGTTTGCACTTCCTTTTTTATTGAGAAAAAGAATTGCTTGGGATTCGTGATGCATGGTTGCCTGAAGTACCTCGAGGAGGTCTTCGCTAACAGGAGAGTAATTGTGTTTTTTGCGCTCATCTCGCATGTCGACCCACTTGATTGAGGTGTCCGCTCGTCGTTGCGGTGTCGGCATGGTGATGTTTTTCTGGACCGCGAATTGATGCCATGCCGCTAGGGAAATAGATGTACTTATGTGGGTGAGATTGGCTCCGGCTTGCTGGGAAATGTATCCAGCCAGTTCTCTCGTATGAAACTTCGGACGTTGATCTTCTTTGTGGCCGATGTCGTGCTCGTTGATAATGATGATATTTCTCAGATTTCTTACAGGTGCGTAGAGTGCGCTTCTAGATCCGATAATGATGGAATATTTTTCCTCGAAAATATCTTTCCAGATGATCGCCTTTTTCTTTGGAGTTGTTGCTTTCGACAGATTAATCGTATTGAATTCTTTCTCAATTTCCTTAATCCAAAACGGTTCGATGCTAATGGCTGGAGTGACAATTATCGTCTGTCCTGTCGCATGTTTTTGAAGTTGTGCCTTCAGTGAAAGAAGAATCGTTTCGCGATCCTGCGCGAGGAGGTATGTCGTTGTACTTTTTTCTTTTTTCTGTTTTGTATCTTTTTTTTTGCTATCCTCTAATATAATTTTCTCTTCTACTATTTGCTCCGGAATCATTTGCCTCGCAATTTTCCACTGTGGGGCGAGATATTCCTGTGAAAGCCAATTGAGCGTATCCATTTGCCAGTCGTTCAAAATGCACGGATGGACGATCCGAGTAATTGGTTTGATTTTTCCTTTTGTAATTCCAACATCGGTTTTCTCTAGGAAGATGCCCTTGATGGTATTGTTCCTCAGGGGAGCCTCAACGAGTGCGCCCACCTCAATATTTTCCATTTCTTGAGGAATATCGTAGGTAAGTGTGTCGGTGTTCAGACCGGTCTTTTGGAAGAGGAGTACGCGTGCAAACATGTCTGAATTGTAACGTAACATGCCCTTTTTCTTTCTATTGACATCGCTATCTATCATGGTAAAATCATATCCTTTCTTATACTTTTTATGACCATGATCGCTTCTCAGCTTTGTAAATACTATCTTGACGGCAATGATGAAGCTGCATTTGAGGTACTGGAGCATGCCGGACCGGATAGCCTGAGGCAGTTTCTTGGTTTTAGTGGCACGGCACAGGAGTGGATACAGCTTTATGAAACTCTTTTGAATGAATATGGCTTTTTGGAAAAACTTTGTCGTAAATATCAGCCTTTTATGTCTGAATTAATTTTCGAGAGGGGAGTTGGAACGTTTCGTGAGATATTTCAGATTGAGGATCGTGCGTTTGATTCCGTGGTTGCTCGCGTATGGGAATCACTTCTGGATGCTCGTCTGGAGGTAACTATGAAGGGAGTATATAGCGGTCGTAGAAAAACTCATTTTGGAACTTTTTTTGTTGGGCTGAGAAGTATCCTTCGCGGAGAGTTAGGAGAAATCTAGTCTAATTATTATGTAAATGCTTGAGTTTCATCTTTGTGATGATGAGTGTTTTTTGAATCATGTCAAACTTGGTTACGAGGAGTCCGCAAATCATAATAATCATGCTGATGACGTGTACTAGCTCGATTTTCTCACCCAGAAAGGCGCTTGCGTACGCGACACCGATGAGTGGCGATGAGAGCGTGAAGAGCGCGTTATTCGTCATCGTCGTGTTCTCCAGGGCATAGTAGTGCAGGACGTAGGTGGCAATAACTCCGATGATCGCGTAGGCCAGCAAGACGTGCAGAATAGGTTGAAGATGTATAATTTCCGAGATATCGTTTCGATAGAAGAAAAATATAATTCCCCCGAGAATAAACGTCCCAATCATGGCTCTGTAAGCCACTAAAAGGCTGATATTTGGAGAGTGAACATATTTTTTGAAGATGAGAGTACCCAGAGAATAACTCATCGCCGAGAGGATGATGAGGAAGTCGCCATTATTAAGTGTCATACCCTCGGTAAATCCTTTCGTAGAGAGATAGAGCGTTCCTAATGCCATGAGTGATACCCCCACAATTAATTTCCTTGTGAACTTTTCTTTGAAAATGAGCACGGCCACGACACTGAGAAAAAGAGGATTGAGATTTACGAGAAGGCTAGTGTTGATCGCACTGGTTAGTTTCAATCCATGGAGAAAGAAGAGTGGTCCCAGTACGCTTGTGAGGATGGCAGAGATCGTGATCGAGAGGAGCTCCGGCTTTTCCAACTCACGAAGTTTCTGGAAGAAAGGTTTAATGCCGATATAGAAAAAAAGGAGCAACCATGCTGCGGCGATCTCTACAAAGGCGACGATGATGGGCGTGGCACTTTCGAGAAGTATCTTGCCGAACACCACATCTGTTCGTGCGGTAAATTTCGAGATAATGGATGCCAGTGAGCCCAGCGTGCCAGGGTCTTTGAGCTTTTCGAGGTTCATGGGGATTTATGAATTTTTGTTTTGGCTTTGGTTCATTATAGCATAAATAATGGCTTTTTGGAAGCAATTGTGTTATAATCGGTATATTAAGTGCGTAATGCTTCTTAAGAAAAAAAATGAAAAAAATAGCATGGCAGCTATCTATTGTTGGAATAACTCTATTCGCTCTCGTGCTTGTGTCTGTGAATCTTAATCCTTCTTATTTTAAGGGAAATTTTTCTTTCAACGATCTTACAAGTTACCAAAAACAAAAATATTGGCAGTACATGCAAAGCTGTCAGCCCATGCTCGTGAATAAGCAATATTCGCAGTATCGAACGTGTGCCTTAGATGCCTTGAAAAAGGCGAATGAGGTGCAGGAGACATTATCTTTCTGTAATGACCCCGATGGCGTTAATTACTTCAAGAAAGGAAAAGTTACTTCCGACCTGTATCCCAATGGCATTGAAGATTACGCTTATACTTTTTCGAATAGCAAAACCTACCTTATGGAAGGCGGTTGTTCATCAGATAAGAAGTACGTAGTGTATCAAAAAAACTGTAAGGAGTTTGGTCAAAACTACAATGCTGTTGATGGTGCATGTTCAGATCAGCTTATACAATTTCCATTACAGGTAGAAAGTGATCAGGGTACGACGAAGGATATTCATCTTGTATTGGGTCAGACATATGCTTTATCTAAAAATAATTTCATACGACTCGATAATCTTGATTATGCCGACAAGCCGGTTCTTACCTTGTGGAATCAGGATGAAAAAGGTTGCCGACTCGTAGATCAGTGGATCCACGCTAATATTTCAAATGGGAAATATGCCTATTTCCTTGATCAATTTATGGAGATTACAAAAAAGGACAGTGTAAGTATAGATGCTAAACTTTATTCAGGTAATAAAGCCCATGAAGCATGTAACGCATCTTCTATCGCCCAAAAAGTTCGATGTCTTGCATTTCCAAAATTAGGTCGTTTCAAGATTGAGTCTGCACATTTTTCCCGACTATTTGAGAATAAAAATGAGTACGCTTATAACAATCTTATGTTGAATTATCTTGAATTTGGATTTAATAAACTGCAGTCCATATTCCCCGCACTTAAAAATGTAAAACCGTATGGAGATCATTGGAAATTTTCATTTATCGCGTCTAAGTTGGCGGCTCATAGTGCTCATGGAGAAACCGATTCTGCGGTTATGATTAATATGGGAAAAGAAAATGATGCCATTGAGCAAAAGATTATCGATAGCGAATCAGTGTTATTGTCTTATGCTAATCAATTGCTTGCTGGCAATTTACCTGCTTTTGATTTTAGCGCAGAATTGCATGAATTTACCCATATTTTTTTGCATCCTACGGCACTTCTCAGTTTTCCGATAGATGATTCTGATAAACTTTCCGAGGGGATTGCTATGTATGTTGAATCGGTCGGGAAATATGCACCCAGCGGCAAGGATCCTTTGGATAATATTTGGTGCGGGAAGAGTTCATTTAATATGATCGGCTTTCCTGATCTTGACGGTTTAAGTTATGCTGATGCGTTTTTGACTGGCAAGGGATATTACAACGCCGGACATTGTTTTTTCAAGAGAGTTCAGGATACGTGTGGAATTTCATCTATAGATCAGATGTTTAAAATCGAGTTAGAGCGACAGTATCATCCATTTGATCTTTACCCAAATATTCTTACTACCCTCAAAAATGCTTGTTCAGAGCCAAGTAAATTTAATGAGATTATGGATGATTTTGGTATGAATAAAAATCTTCTTGGTAAGAAGAATATATTGCCGATGTTACCATCTGGGATTCTTATTCAAGGACCTGCTTGTAAATAGAAGAATCGACTTAAGAATTTGGAATGAAATTGAAATCCGACACCTGCGGTGTCTGTGGTGCACCAGGAGGGATTCGAACCCCCGACCCTTTGTTCCGAAGACAAATGCTCTATCCCCTGAGCTACTGGTGCATGTGGATGATTAGGACGCGCTTATTATACTCACTTTTTGTCGTTTTGGTAGGGGATTCTTATGCAAAAATGGAGTGATCCCGTATGTGAGGTCACTCCATTGATATTTTAGCTTTGTTTGCCCTTCTGGTGCCTCAATTAGGACTGAGACTTTTTCTGCCACCAGACGAGGAGAGCAGAGGCGACACCGATCGATGAGTAGGTACCGATGACGATACCGACGAAGAGGGCGAGGATGAAGTAGAAGATTGATTCGCTTCCGAAGATCAAGAGAGCGCTCAAGGTGATCAATGTAGAGAGAGAAGTGTTGATTGATCGGGCCATTGTCTCCGTGAGAGATCGGTTGGAAATCTCTGCGAGTGTGCCTTTTTCTCCTCGGTTGAGGTGCTCTCGCAGTCTATCGAAGACAACGATTGTGTCATGGACGGAAAAGCCGAGGACGGTCAACATGGCGGTAATGAACAGCGCGTCAATTTCTACTCCGAAGAAGTGTCCGAGGAAGACGAAGAGACCGAATGTGATGAACAAATCGTGCAACAGGGCGACGACGGCACAGATACCAAATCTCCATGAGCTTACTTCCTTTGGAACCTTTCGGAAGGAGAATGCGAGATAGAGGATAATCATGAACGAGGCGAGGAAGATGGCGAAGAGTGCCTTTTGTCTCATGGAGTCACCGATAGTTGGACCGACGGAGACATAACTTAACTCTTCGATTGTGCCAAACTTATTTTTTAAACCATTAATGAAAACGTCATGCTGAGCGTTCGTAAGATTTTTTGTCTTGAGTTCAAATACATTTCCTTCCTTCGAGATAACCTGAGCAGTCGCGAGGTCGATTTTTTCTCCTATTGCCGAAGTAACTACCGTAGTATCCATTACCGATGCTGAGGTAGCCCCATTGGTAGCAGCTGCGGTTACTGGCTTCATTGATGTGCCATTAATTTGTTGCTGAATGATTGGGAGTTCGGCCTTGATCGCTTCGACAGTTACAGTCTTGTCAAGTTTCACTGTCATCAATGTTCCTCCGGTAAAGTCGAGACCAAGTCTGACTCCGAATACTACCGTGCCAATAAGGCTAATGGCTATGAGCGTACCTGAGAAGATAAACATGTATTTCGACTTCTCGATGATTTTGTATGGTGTCTTGTTTCGGTTGCGTACGCCATAGAGGCTCAGGTTCTGTCCAATCTTCGTCTTGGCAGTTGCTCGGAGGAAGGTACGAGTCAGGGTGATGGCCGAGAACATGGAAATCAAAATACCCGCGGCAAGATTGAGAGCGAATCCTCGAATCATCGAGCTACCGAAGTAGAAAAGAACGACACACGTAATAAGTGATGAGAAGTTTGAATCTCGGATAGAGCTCCAAGCACGTTCGAATCCGTTTTCGATGGCCGCAGAAAGTGTATGTCCGTCACCAAGCTCTTCCTTGACACGCTCAAAGATCAAAATGTTGGCATCAACAGCCATTCCGATTGAGAGAATAACACCAGCGACACCGGCGAGCGTAAGTGTAATAGGGGACTGGAGAAGTGATGTAAGGAAGATGAGCACTACTACCGCAAGGAGGAAGGAGAGAAGTTTTTCCCATCCTGGGTCTTTGTTGTTGAGAATTTTGTACGTCAGTATGCCGAATATAATCAATGAGATAAGCAGTGCGGCAGCAATTGGTAGGGCGCTCTTGATGAGGAAGAGGAGAAGAATCGTGTAGATAGAAAGTGCTACTACGGCGATTAAACCAGGGAGACGGTAGTAGAGGATCATAGCAATCGCGAGAAGCAGAAGGCCGATGATACCTGCCTTCATGCTTTTCTGAAGTGCATCTGCGCCGAGCGTTGAGCCGATAGTGTGCTGTCCTACGAGCGTGATTGGAGCTGGGATAGCACCCGTGTTGAGATCTCTTGCGAGCGTCTTGGCCTGATCAAAAGTGAATGAGCCGGAGATCTGCGCTGTACCGCCTGAGATTTTTTCATTTACGTTTGGGGCGGAAATCAGCGTGCCTCCTACGAAGATGGCTATTGGCTTCTGAATGTTACGTGCCGTGATATCTTCGAAAAGTTTTGCACCCTTTTCGTTGAAGTTGATAGAGACGTATGGTTCTCCGATTGGATTTACCTGGACGTCAGCTCGAACGAACTGTTCTCCCGTGAGTCCTGTTTCTTTCCATGGATCAGGCATGAGTGAGATGAAGATCTTTTCAAGTTTTACTTGGTCTTCTTTGACATCACTTTTTACATCAATGGCACGGATAACGTGATATCCGAATGCTGATTTCGTCGGTTCACTCATTTCGCCTGCAGTATTGAGCTTGAGCGCTGCATCCTTGAACTCTTGAACATACGAGGCGGATTCAGTTACCGGGGCATCGAGCTTTCCTCCGTTTACTTTTGATCCTGCGTCGTCAGATTGTTCTTTGGCGATTTTCTCGAAGTCTGCCTGTGTTTTGATTTTTGATTTCAAATCGCTGGCGAGTTTTTTTGCTTCTTCTTCTGTTCGAGTAATATCTTTGAGACCGTTTTTGTCCGCTGCTTCTTTGTAGCTAATGAGAATATGCTCTACGTTTAGCTCTTTTTTATTCTTTACGGCTTGTCCTTTTTCAACCAATTTTACTATATATGCGCCATTGGATTTCTGTAATTGACCGGAAGAATCATATACATACTCGTCGTTAACCATGACGAGATCTTTGTTGATTTCATTTGACTTCATTTTCGCAACGGCATCTTTCACAGTTGCCGGAAGGTCTGAGACAAAAGAGAAATCAGTGTTTTTTGTATATACGGCTTTTCCCGGATTTAATTTTTCTTCTTCTTGTCCGATGATTTCAAAATTTGCGTTCGTTGCTGTTACTTTTCCTAATACTTCCTTGGCATACTGTGTTTGTTTTTCTTTTTCAGCTGGATCCGGAGCGTCTTTTTTCTCTTTGAATTCTAACTGAATAGTCTTTCCTACCGTGTTTTTTGCCTCTTCGAGATCCTTTATAGCGGCGAGCTCTACAATGATGTGTTGCTCGTTTCCGAATTTTGACAAGTAGATGCTTGGTTCTGAAACACCAAGGCTGTTTACACGTTTTTCAATTACTCCCTGTACGCCATTGACGATAGCTGCTTGATCCGCTAACGGTACCTTTCTGAGGTCAATTTTGTAATCAAGCTGAGATCCTCCTTGGAGGTCGAGACCTAGTGGAATTTTTTGATCCTGAATTGCCTTTGGTGTCCAAGGAAAAATCTTTGTTTGGATCGTGTTAGGGAGATCAAAAAAACCGAGAAGTACGGCAACAACGAGCGTAACAACGAGCTGCCAAGAGAGTATTTTTTTCATACGAAGAGATAAAGAATAAGAATTAGATAGTATGGTGTTGTGTATGCAAGTCTTGATCCACTGTTTCGTTGTTCCCGGATCCCATGCGGCCGTAATCATCCGCGAGTTTTATTACGTCGTCAAGCTCAGGAGTGGATACTTCAAAAATTTCGCTATTTTCAAGCGCTTCGATTCTATGAATCATGCGGGGCGGAATGTCGATTTTGTCACCTGGATTGAGCATTGTTTCTTTTAGCGAGTTTTGATCTTCTCCGAGGTAGAGTTTAATTTTTCCTTTATAGAGATACTGCGTTTCCATTTTTTTCTCATGGAATTGCAGCGAGAGGCGGTGACCTTTTGTCACTTCCAGGATTTTCCCTGCGTAGTGTTCCGTGTGGGCGAACCACACCTCGCGACCCCATGGTTTTGGCTTTATGATAACTGCGTTCATCGAAAATGCGCTAGAAGTTATAATTCTAGCGCACTCTACATGATTTTGTCCCATTTTCCAAATCTTTGCGCGCTTTCAGTCGGCTTTAGTTCATCGAACAGTTCGGCTCGGTATTCGCTCCTTCGCAAACCAGTTTTCCTGATATCTTGCCAGCTCCCGGGATAAAGCCGCTGCATTCAGGTTCTCCTGATTTCAGTGTTGCGATAATTTGCGCTTTTTTATCTTCGCATATTTCTTTCGGGCTACTTGGTTTTGTCGTTTCTACTGTTGGCTGAGATGCGTCGCCTGTTGTTTCTTTGTTGCTGTCTCCGCCCGCGGTGGAATCTGTTGCCGTGATAGTCTCGCTTGCTACGGTCTCATTTGTATTATTAGCAACATCTCCGTTAATTTCGGCTGATACTGTCGCATCCGTGACTGCCGAATCTGTGGAATCAGTGGCATCCGGACATGTATCCGTGATTTCTCCTGCCATTTCAACTCCACTATCATCGCTACTATCGTTCGCTACTGCAGGGGTGGCATCATCTGCGATATCGCTTACTGCCGCGGTTGCGTCCACGGACATATTGAAACTTCTGATAATCCCGTCCTGCGTGTCACCTCCATTATATGACGATATCGTAGGGCTGACACCATCTGATCCGTCTGTAATACTACATGCTGATACGGCTGCCATGGTGGCTGTGAGTAGTTTTGCCATGGATGATCTTGTCAGGCTATTCATTCGTCCTCTTGAAGGGGTGGTCACAACGGCTGCCGAGGAAATACTATGTAAATTTTCTGTCATAAAGTAGAGTTTATAAAAATGTGGACGTTATTATTAATTATTTTTGCTATATTGTCAAGATTTCTCTAGAGGACGGCTTGTTTTTTCTCTTTCTGAAGCTGTTCTACGATTTTTTTCACATCCTGACTTCGACCTTTCTGACAGACCAGAAGGGCATCCGGAGTGTCTACGATAACGAGATTTTTGAGTCCTATTGTGACAATCAGCTTTGAGCCATGACCGTAGATGAGACTTCCTTGCGTATCAATACCTTTATGTTCACCCTTGATGAGATTGTCTTCCGTCCCCGTGGCGAGTTCGTCATAGATGGCTTCCCATGTTCCGATATCGCTCCATCCCAGATCTCCTGGAATAATTCTTACTTCTTTTGGGCTTACTTTCTCCATAATGCCGTAATCGATGGAGATTTTTTCACAGAGTGGATATTCCAACTTCAATGTTGCCTTTTCTTTACTCGTGCCTATTGCATGACTAATACGATCTAGCCTTGCTTTCGTTACAGGAAGATACGTGTCATATTTTTTCAGAATCGTATCTACTCGCCACACATAAAACCCCGTATTCCAAAGATATTTATAGGATGAAAGGAATTTTTTTGCCGTTTCCAGATTTGGTTTTTCGGTGAATTTTTCGAATTGATAGAGGTCAATTCCATCTACTTGCTTGAGAATTTTTCCTACTTTTACATAGCCGAGGTGTACACTGGGAGACTTTGCTTTCACTTCTATGATGTTGAGAGAGTCTTCTGTCTTTGCCACTTTTTCCGCCACTTTGAGTAATTTTTCAAATTCTTTTTTATTTTGCACGATGTGATCAGCGTAAATGATTGCCATGATCTCGTTTCCGAATCCGTATTTTTTCAAATAAGTAGCGGCAAGTCCAATGCATGGAGCGGTATCTCTGAGCGCCGGTTCGATGATGAAATTTTTTAGTGGAATTCGAAATGCTTTTGCCTGAGCTTTTACTTCTTTTAGGAATTCTTCATTCGTGGCGATGTAAATATCCGCCGGTTTTGTAAACTGCACTCGCTTGAGTGTTTCCTGGAGCAGTGTTGCGTTGCTCACAAAACTTTGGAGTTGTTTTGGTTTTTTTTGGCGAGAAAGCGGCCACAGTCGCGTACCGGTTCCACCTGCGAGGATAACGATTTTCATAGATTTGTGGTTATCAGATTTTCTCCGGTCATCTCTATCGGCTTTGCAATTTCGAGCATAGAGAGAAGCGTGGTGGCTACGTCCTTTAATTCACCATTTTGCAATTTTTCCGATTTGAATTTTTCCGATACGAGAAAGAGGGGAACGGGATTTCGCGTGTGGGAAGGACATTGTTGGCCCTTTTCCGGACCTTCATCATAAATCATATATTCTACATTGCCGTGATCGCCAGTGATAAGCGTTTCATATTTTTTTTCGATAGCGACTTTGGCAATTTTCCCGATGCACTCGTCGAGAACTTCCACTGCCTGTACCGATGCAGCAAAATTGCCCGAGTGTCCTACGAGATCGGCATTGGCGAAGTTAGCGATAATTACGTCGTATTTTTCAGATTCCATTTCTTGGATGAGCCTGTCAGTTATTTCCCGCGCGCTCATTTCCGGTACTTGCGCGTAGGATGGAGCCTTTTTTGAGTCTATGAGGATTCTATCTTCGTTGACATATGGCTCTTGGATTTGACTATTGAAGAAGTAGGTTACGTGTGCGTATTTTTCCGTTTCGGCAATTCGTAGTTGATGTATGCCATTTTTTGAGATAGTTTCTCCTAAATTGCTTGCGACAACGGGCGTTCCAAATACCACTGGAGCTATTTTTGAATAATCCCCCATGCAGACGAAGAATGGATGTACTGTTTTTTCCGGGGTAAACCCTATTTCTGTTTCACGAGTAAAGCAGTTCGTGAGTTGACGTGTCCTATCGGTCCTGAAATTGAAAAAAATTACGGCGTCTTTGTCGCGAATGGTTGAATGTTCCGCATATTCATTGATAATAATCGGTTCCATGTAGTAATCAGTTTCTATGCCACGCTCGTAAGCGTTTTTTATTGCCTGAAACGGATCTGATTCGTGTACTCCTTTTCCGCTTACTATGAGTTCATAGGCACGTTGTGTACGATCCCAGTTATTATCCCTGTCCATCGCATAATAACGACCGCATATGGTGGCAATTACCGCTTCGGTTGCCGACCCTTTTCCCATTCCCAGTTCGATGATTTTTGTTTGTATCGCTTTGATAAAATCTCCCGCACTTCGCTCAGGGACATCGCGTCCGTCGGTGATGGCATGAATGTATGTCTTGGTGACTCCTTGGCTTTTTGCGAGCTCAAGAAGGGCATAGAGATGTCCAATGGTTGCATGAACTCCTTGGTCGGATATCATTCCCAATAGATGAAGCGCTGCTTTTGATTCGCTATTCACATAGGCACATGCATCGAGTAGCGGCTTTTTTTCAAAAAATGATTTGTCCCGTATTGCATGATTTATCGCCTCCAGGGTTTGATATACTATTCTCCCTGCACCTATAGTGAAGTGACCGACCTCGGATCCTCCTTGCGTGTTCGAGGGGAGTCCAACGGCATCTCCGTGGCTCTTTAGTAATGAAAAAGGAAACTCACTTCGTAGTTGATTGAAGTTGGGCGTTTTTGCCCTCGTAATAGCATTTCCTTCGTAATCTTTCCCCTCGCCAAACCCATCTAGAATAATCAGAAGTGCTTTGTGTTTCAAATTTCGCATGAAGGTTTAAGCCAGAAGAAGTACTCGCAGGTACCAATCGATCATCTGTGAGCCGAAAAGTACGCTTAGGATTGTACCCGTAACGAGAAATGGCGCAAAGGGTATTTTTGATCCTATTGAAGCCTTTTTCGTGATAAGAAGACCAATGGAAAAAACAGCCCCCATGAGATAGGCAATAAAAAGAGCTACAATCAGCTTTTCCCAGCCAAGTATGATTCCCATTAGAAGTCCCAAAATGACATCTCCCGTTCCAACCCATCTACCTCTGGATATGAGGAGTTGAAGTTCGAAGAATATGGCTCCACATGCCGCTCCTGTAATGTAGTTTTGAGGAAGGGGATTGCCACTTACCATGTTTCCTATGAGAGCCAGAAGTATTCCTACATAGGTAAATATATCCGGTATTTCCTGATAAAGTAGATCGTAAAAGAAAATAGCAATCAGGGTAAGCGACACCGCTTCATACCGTATGAAATTGAAAAAAATGGATGAATCGATGGTTGGCACGATCGCTGAAAATTCTCTGCCCATGAACGGAAATTTGAAATATATCAACATACAGATCAAGCCTGAAATTATTTCAATCCATACGTACATTGGAGATATTTTTTCTTTGCAATACCTGCATTTTCCTTGTAGTCCCACGTAGCTTATGATCGGAATGAGATCTATTGCCATGATGTTTTTGTGGCAATGGGAACATTGTGATCGTCCTAGGAAAATACCTGCAATTTCATGCCGCGTGCGATAGATTACTACGCTCAGGAAACTTCCAAGCCCTGCTCCTATGTAAAACAATATCACTGCGATAAAGATGTCCATAGAATGTTGTTATGGGGTAGTGCTTAACGGTTGAAGTATTTTCGACGGACTTTCGAAATTTTCCGGCAGTTTGAATTTTGGTACGAAATCTGTTGGGGCCAGTGGTGCCGGTTGTTGAGATAGGGTTTCCTGCTGCAAAACATTTGCTTGGCCTATTTTACTTATTCCCTTGGTTGGTTCTGAGACTGGTTGTGTTGATATGGAATTTGGAGTGCTGGCTATCAGCCGATTATAGAGTTCGGCAGCGGAATTACCTACGGAGCTACCTTCTCCCAGGCGAAATGCTGTGCGATAGTATTCTTTTGCGACGTCAGCATTCGTCAGTTTCTCATAGAGTTTTCCGAGATTTAAATACGCTGCGGCCAGACTTGGATCGAGTTCTATCGCTTTTCCCAGGTACGCCTTGGCTTGTTCGTAATCGTTTAGGCCGAGTTCCGCCCATCCTACCAGATTATATGCCATTCCGCTGTCGGGATGTTTTGCAATGGCTTGTTTCGCAAGTAAAAGTGCTTTTTCCGGTTGATTTACTTTTTCCATATAGAGCCACATGGGTCGTATGAAGTAGTTAATATCCGAATCGTTTAACGCTACAACGGCATTATAGAGAAATGCTGCTTTTTCATAATCTTTTAGCTCTAAGTATATTTCGGCTAGCTTTTGCTGTGCTTGAATTTTGGGTTCAAATCCTTTCGCGATAGCATCTTCAATGTTATTAGCAGCGAGATCTTTCTGATTGTTAGCGCTATAGCTTAATCCCAAAAAGAAAAGCGTTTCCGGTTTGTTTTTATCCAGTTTTTTTGCCTCTTCGAGGGCGTCTATCGCATTTTTTTTATCATCAGTATTGAGATACGCATATCCAAGAAGTATCCAGGCGTCCCGATAATCTTTTTTTTCTTTCACCACGTTAAATAGTAACGGAATCGAGAGTGTATATTCACCAACTTGATTAAAACTTTTTGCGAGTAGTGTTTTGAGGTAGATTGTTTGGCTACTCTGATTAATTCCAAATTCTTCAAATGCCGATAGTACTATTTTTGCCCTTGAAATGAGATCAGGCGATCCGTTCGTCATGGCTGCTGCCGTATTTAATTCCGTTTTTGCCGTATCGTATTGACCAAAATGCGCTGCCAAAAGACCCATGTAATAGCGCTTAGCCTGACTATCCGGTAACGTTCCTAGAAGCTCATGTGCCTTTTCTATATTACGAAGCATAATATAGGTTTTTACGAGGTAGATATTCGCCTCTTGGTTATCTTTATCTTTCATGAGGAGTTGCTGATATATTTCTTGCGCTTTCGTGAAGTTTTTTTCGTCAAGTAAGAGACGACCGATTTTTAAATAGGTTTCTTTGTTCTCGGGATCCAGCTGATTTGCGGCTATATATTCGTTTATCGCCAGGGTCGACATGTTTTTTTTTGCGTAATCATCGCCTTTTTGCATATGTTGGATGAACGTCAATGAATCGGGTTTTTGAGATGTATCCTTTGTGATTTGCCCGATAGAAATTGTATTTTTTTGAATTGTATTTTTTTTGTATTGTAGAGCGCCGGTTGCGAATAAGCCTGTAAGGATTAATCCACTGATAGCACTAGCGGCGATAATGGGTGCTATTTTTTTCATAAATATTATACGTGTGTAAGTTGCTGATAGGCGCTGTGTTGCGCGTGACAGAGGGCTACGGCTATGGCATCCGCGGCATCATCTATTTGTGGTTTTGCTTTTAGATTACATATTATTTGAACCATTTTTTGTACGGATTTTTTGTCCGCGGCTCCTGTCCCGCACACTGATAATTTTATTTCTCGCGGAAGATATTCCGCATGAATAATACCCCGTCTTGCAATCGTCTCCAATATTACCCCACGGGCCTGCGCTACCGTGACAGCCGTGGTGACATTTTGAGAGAAAAATAATCGTTCAATGGCGGCTTGATCCGGATGCCACTTTTCAATTAATTCTTCTATATTGCATGCTATTTCAAGAAGTTTTTCGGCTTGTGTATCTGTTTTTTTCGTAGTGATACATCCTAAATCGAGTACATTCGAATTTCTTCCATGTATTTCGATAATGGCGTAACCAGTTCGCGCTGTCCCAGGATCTATACCAATGATACGCATAAAGGTGAGGTTTTATACGAAGTTAGTATAGCTGAATTTACACAAGCTGCAAATGAAGCATTATCGTGGAACTGCTGTCGTGTTTGGTACTCTGAATAGTGGGTCGATGATGTTTGTCGTACCTGGCTTGAAAGCCGGATCTACAATACTTGTTTCATGATTCTTCTTGAACGCAGGGTCTACAATAAAGGCTGGATCAACAATGTTTGTTTCTCCTGGCTTGAATAGCGGATCAATGATGCTCGTCGCCCCTGGTTTGAATAATGGGTCGATGATACTCGTGGATGGAACAAAGTTTCTGTTATTTCTTGCGTTTCTTATTTTTTCCAAAAGACTTAGCTTGGGTGATGTTTCTTCTTCATCCATGGCAGCTCCGGATGTTGCCTGATCTTCTTTCTTGAATAGGGGGTCGATGATGCCGGTTTCAGGTTTCTTATCGTCCTTGAAGAGAGGGTCAATGATGTCAATATCGTCATTGTTTTTTTCGAGCAGTTTCTTTATTCTTAATTTTCTATTTTGAATTTTCGAGTCTTCTTTTTTGAATAATGGATCAATGATGCTTGCTTCATCGTTTATCTCGGTAGTTTTTTTAAATAGCGGATCGATAATCGCTGAATTATTATTTCTATTTTCAGCCTTTTTAAGCTTCATTTTTTCCTTATTTTTCTTGAGTCTTTCCTTGATCGCCTCCGCTCTGGATAGTACGTTATCCGCTTTGGTTAACGTAGCTGTCACGTTGATAGTCGTGCTGGCGTTCGCTACGAATGTTGAAAGAATGAAGACGGAAATGAGTCCGATGCCGATAATGGTGTTTGATTTTTTCATGCCATTATCTTTCTCCGTTTCGATGAGTTTGTCAATTGTATATGGCTAGATTATTGTCGTAGTTATGATGTTTTCATCTTTACTGGCATTGATAACTGTGACGACTTCCTGGCCTTTTTTTGCTATTTTTTGCACGCGAAGGAATTGAGCCACTTCCTGAGATGCATTTTTGAAATTCATTTTTTTGACGAAGATATGATTGAGTCCCCACACAAGCGAGAGTTGATTGCGTACTTTCTCGCTATTCGTGAAGGTGATGATTGGTTTGTAGATTCGATGCTTTGCAATGTGTTGAGCTGTGTAACCGCTCAGCGATATGGCGACGATGAAGTCGGCATTGATGTCTACAGCGAGTTTCGTTCCGTTCAGACATGTTGCGCTTGAGATAGGGAGATCAAATTTTTTAATTTTAAAAGGAAGGAGGTGCTCGTATTTTTCCAAATTTTCCTCGGTGGCGTGAGCGACTTTTGCGAGGGTTTCTACGGCTTCTACGGGATATTTCCCCACAGCAGTTTCGTTTGATAACATGAGCGCGTCTGAGTGATCGAAGACAGCATTGGCTGCGTCGGATATCTCCGCTCGCGTTGCTCGCGGATTCTCAATCATCGAGTTCAGCATATGCGTCGCTGTAATCACGGGTTTACCGTAGGTGTTCGCCAATAAAATCGTTCGCTTTTGTACGATTGGTACGTTTTCCGCCGGGATCTCTATCCCAAGATCGCCTCTAGCGACCATGAGCGCATCCGAAACTTTTACGATGTCTTCCAGGTTTTTTACCGCTTCATGTCGTTCGATTTTGGCCATGACTTTCGCAGCGCATTTTTTGTCACGGAGGATTTTTTTGAGTCTGATGATGTCCGATGCTTCCCGTACAAATGATAACGCTACGTAATCCACATCGTGCTTGATGCCAAACGCGAGATCTTCTAGATCTTTTTGGGTGAGTGGATCGGCTGCGAGTGACGCCGTTGGAACGTTAATGCCTTTGCGTGATTTGATAACTCCATCTGTTTGCGCGATGGCGTAAATGCTCGTACCTTCTACCTTTGTCACTTTTACTTCGATCAGACCATCGTCGATGAGGATGAGGTCGTTTTTCGTAACGTCTTTATGAAGTTCCTTGTACTGTACCGGGAAGATTTTTGTTCCATTTTTTGTATCGTACTTTTCGTGATTTGTTGAAAGTATAATTTCCTCATTTGCCTTGATCTCCACACCATTTTCCGGCATTTCACCGATGCGAATCTTTGGACCTTGTAAGTCCTGAAGAATGGCTATGGGGGTATCAAGTTTTTTTGCTATTGATCTTATATTTTTAATAATGCGCACGAATTCTTCGTGCGTGCCATGAGAAAAATTTAGTCGGGCCACATTCATGCCGGCTCGAATCATTTTTTCAAGCGTCGCGAGATCTGAGGACGCGGGTCCGAGAGTGCAGACGATTTTTGTTCTTTTGTGGAGCATAGTGTTATTATATCATAATTTAGCTTTAAATTGGAGTGGCTTGCATTGTCTTATATTCAAAATATATTATAAAGCTATCTCCGTACGTACGAAGATTCGAATTAACGGTCAAAATTATATTTCTGCAAGTAATCTACTACTTCACCGTTACGCTCTTGGCCAGATTTCTTGGCATATCTGGGTCGTTTTTGCGCAGGAGTGCCAATTGATATGCGAGGATTTGGACGGGGATGATGTTGACGATAGGGGAGGCGGTTTCGCAGTCTGGGACACGAATCCAGTAGTCAAAGACCTCTTCTTTCTGAGGAGATACGCCGATAATGTATCCACCACGAGCTCTGATTTCCATGGCGTTACTGAGGATTGCTTTCCTTGTTTCATCTGGGCCGACAAGTACGATGCATGGTGTCCCTTGGCTAATGAGCGCGATTGGTCCGTGTTTCAACTCCCCACCAGCAAACCCTTCGGCATGAATATAGGAAACTTCTTGAAGTTTGATCGCCGATTCGAGTGCCATTGGATAGTTCGAGGCGCGACCGATGATATACATACTTTCTGCGTGCTGAATTTTTTCTGCCAACTGTTGAATATGTTCCTCGTAGCGTGGATTGAGCATATCGTTAATTTGACCTGCTGCGCTGACGAGCGTTTCTTTTCCTTCATAGAGCTTGTCCGCTGTGGCATAAGCGATGAGCATGAGGATTGCTAATTGAGATGTGGTTGCTTTCGTAGATGCTACAGCCTTTTCCGGTCCGGCCTTGATAGGTATTACGATATCTGACATGCGGGCCATCGTTGATGTTTCGACGTTTACAATGGAGATGATTTTTGCGCCCTTTGCCTTTGCAATTTCCAGTGCTTCTAATGTGTCCGCCGTTTCTCCTGATTGTGATACGGCGATAACGAGTGACTTATTCGTAAGGAAGTGGTGGTAGTTTGGAAATTCAGATCCAAAGGCGGTATTCACGTGTTTTTTTGCGATGGATGAAAACATATACTCCGCCGTCATGCATACTTTTCCTGCTGTTCCGCAGCCAATTAAGTATGTTCCAAAAGCATTTTTTATGGCATCGGCTACCTGCTCGATAAGCCCAGTATCTTGATTTATGGCTCTATAGAGCGTTTCTTTCTGCTCCATAATTTCCTTCAGCATGAAGTGCTTGAAGTCTCCTTTTTCTGCGCTCTCCTCAGTCCATTCGATTTCGATGGTTCTTTTCTCAACTTCTTCGTTTGTTTCAAGATTGAAAAACGTCGTTGCCTGCGCATCGATAACGACGAGTTCGTTGTCGTCCAAATATTGTACTTTTTTCGTGTGTTTAAGGAACGCCGGAATATCGGAGGCGATGAATCGTTCGCCATCTTCACCGATCCCGATGATAAGAGGGGATCCTCTTCGGGATGCGATAATTTTGTTTTCTTTCTTGCTAATCACGAGGGCGGCGTAGCGTCCTTCTATCTGATGTAGCGCTTTCTTGGTTGCGTTGAGGAAGCTATCGTTTTTCATTTCTTCCTCAATGAGATGTGCCAAAACTTCTGAATCTGTTTCGGATGTGAAAATATGACCTTTCTGTACGAGAACTTCTTTTAGCTCAAGATAATTTTCGATAATGCCATTATGGGCCAATACGATTTCCCGATTTTCCGTGGCATGTGGATGCGCGTTTGCCTGTGTCACTCCTCCATGCGTTGCCCAGCGAGAATGTCCAATGGCAATAGATTCTTCAATACCCTCTACATCTTCGACGACCAAGTGAGCCTCACCGATTTTTCCAATCTGTCTGTGAATTTTGATATCATCTTTAGTCTTATATGCTACTCCCCACGAATCATATCCGCGATATTCGAGCTTCTTCAGGCCATCAATAACGATTTCTGTAGCATTCTTCTTTGGTCCGAAATATCCAAAAATACCGCACATATATGTATGATTACCGTGAGTAAACTTCTGCTGAATGAGGGTTGTGAAGTAGGTGTGCGTCTATAATTTCCGAAAGGGGCTTGCTGCTCACAATGTTCCATTGTGTGCCTCTTCGAATTTCTTTTACCCCCAGGGCTGGATATCGTTTTTTGAGTGACTGAGCGATGCCTTTTCCGGTGTAGTTATCCGGATCGAGGACGAGAAGGGTTGTATTTGTTCCTGATGCCTCAGTCGCGTCTGGTATGATTCCCTTTGCGTTCTCGTATTTGAATTTTCTGCCATCTTTGGTGGTGATAGTAACCATCTCTTTGTTGCTGTTCATGATCTCATTACTTCGGATGATGGTTTCGAGGAGAGACTTCTCTATGTCGATACCTTCCGGAGTTTTTTCAAGATTCATGCCTGCATACACTGATTTTTTCAATTTGAGATCGGTAAATCCGATTCGATGAAAAGCTTGCTCGATCGTTCGCTCTTCGTTGTCGGTAATGATCAGAGAGATGAGGAAGGTGTAGTCAGGTTTTTCTTCGTAAGGCGTGATGGATTTCTCATTCCAGGCGGTTTCCACCTTTGGTTTCTCTATATGTGTATACTTTTTTTGTTCAATGTATTCTTTCATGGAGACGAAGATAGGATCTCCAATCTCTGTTCGCTCAGGATGAGGCATGAGAGCCATAATATTGCCGTCGGTGTTACAAACCCCCGCCAAATTATGGGCGGAATTGTTTGGATTTACGGGGAATTCGTTTGTACAATTTCCTTTTTCATCGGAGTAGCGGAAGACCGTCTGCTCGCCCTTAATCATCTCTTCGAGCAGTTCGGGAATTTGCGTAGTGTATCGTCCTTCGCCATGAGCAATTGGAATCCTAATAGTGGTTCCCTTGGGGAAGTTATTGAAGGCGCATCGTCCGGGAGTTACATCGTTTTTGATCGTGATCCAGTCGTTGTAGAAGCCGGTTCCGAGGATTTTGCCGTCCTTGATTCGCTCATTCCAGGCTAGGGCCATATCGAGTTTGCGAATAGAGACGCCAGGAATCACCCCCAACTCCACGAGCATCTGAGCTCCATTGCATATACCAATAAGCGGTTTCCCTTTTTTTGCTTCCTCGAGAATTTTTCCAAAAATAGGCTCTTTTGAGGCTATAATTCCACTTCGTCCACGGTCTTCATAGGAGAATCCTCCAGGTAGTATAAAACCGTCAAATGCGCTCAAATCAGCTTCATTCTCGTTCCATCGTACTAATTTTGTGTTCATCCCAACTCGTTTGCAGGCCCTGAGCGCTTCTAGCTCACAATTTGAACCGGGAAAGAGGAGAACAGCGATGTTTGCCATGTGGCCGTACTCTAGCAGCTTTATCTTCTCTCAACAAGATTTCATTATTACTTTTTTATGATCATTTCCTCTATTTTTTTTGGATACTTGGCTAGATTCACGGGACCCTTCTTGGTGACGTGAATCATGTCTTCGATTCTGACGCCGAACTGGCCCTCGAGGTAGATGCCGGGTTCGGAGGTGATGACGCAGTTTTCTACGAGTTTGTTCTTGTTGCCTGCGCTGACGCCGGGGGCTTCGTGGACTTCTAGGCCGATGCCGTGGCCGAGCGAGTGGCCGAAGTTATTTTTGTAGCCGGCCTTGGTGATGATGTCGCGTGCGATCTTGTCGCAGTCTCCGCCGGTGTTTCCGATCTTCATGTGCTTAATGGCCTGCGTCTGAGCTTTTAGAACGGTGTTGTAAATTTTTGCCTCAAAGTCAGTAGGGGGTTTGGTGAAGAATGTTCGGGTCATGTCTGAGCAGTATCCGCCGTGACTGAACCCCATGTCGACAAGGACGATATCGCCTTTTTTGAATTTTTTATTGGTATTCTGGTGATGAGGAATAGCGCTGTTTGGACCGAATCCCACTATTGGTTTGAAGGAGATGCGAACTTCATTCTCTCCTCCGTAGGTGAACGCGGCCATCTCTATTTCGTCTGAAATTTGTTGTTCTGTTTTTCCGGATTTTAATTTCTTCATGATTTTTAGGAGGGCATCTTCTGCGCATCGTTGAGCCATAGTGATGTGATCGATCTCCTCGTCTGTTTTTGCTATTCGAAGCATCGCGTCAATGTCACTCAGTGGTTTGAGGGAGGCTTTTAGATTCTTTCCCCAACTGATGTATTGATTGACCATCATGTGCTCGCTTTCAAATCCGAGCTTCTTGATGTTTTCTTTTTTGAGAAAATCGTTGAAACCCGTGCCCCTGAGTGTTGCCGTATCGATGAAGGTATAGAACGGAGGGAGGTGCATTTCGACGTAACCTTTGTAGCGAAAGTCGGTGAAGAAAAAGTTTTTTTTGGGTGTGATAATGAGAAATGCCGTCGTTCCGGTGAACTCCGTGAGATAACGAACATTGATGAGATTCTTAATAATAATCGCATCTACATGCTCTTTTTTGAAAATGGGGTTGAGTTTTTTGAGTCGGTACATTTATGAGTTCTGTAAAAAGTATCGAATAATATCCTCTGTTTTTTGCATCTTTTCCGGCACCTCCTTGAGTCGTCGGATGATTTCGTTTCGCTGGTAACCCAGACCCAAGAGAGCGTCGATTGCTTCGTCATTTTCTTTTTTAAGGCTGCCCTTGGCATGCTGAGGGAATGATCCGGTAGATGTCATTTCGATCTTGTCTTTGAGCTCGGTGATGAGACGTTCGGCGATCTTTTTGCCAACACCGGGAATGCTCGTGAGCGTAGCAGTATCTCCCTGCATGATGGCATTTTTAATAGAATCGCTTGGCAGGGACATCATGTCCGTTGCCATTTTCGGACCGATTCCTTGGACGGAGATGAGCTGATTGAAAAATTTAATTGAGTCTGCCGAAGGCAATCCATAGAGACTAATGTCGTCTTCACGAACGGCCGTGTGAATATAGAGTTCGAGAGATTTGCCTTCTTCAAGCGTAAAAATCGTACTAGCAGGAACGGTAACGAGGTAGCCGACTCCTGAAACATTGAGGATAATTTTCTTCTCGAGTATTTTCTGAATGGTTCCAGAGAGGTAGGCGATCATAATTTTATAGTTACGATGTAGCTACCTTATCATATCTGACCCGGAATGATAAATTTTGCCAGGAAGTCTTTCTTGAATGTTGGAAATGTTCCTGCGTTGATGTGCGTGCGCATTTCTGCAGCGAGATTGAGGAGGAAGTGGAGATTGTGGATAGAGAGGAGCATTGCGGCGAGAATTTCTTTTTCGAAGAAGATGTGGCGGATGTAGCTGAGTGAGTAGTTGCGGCAGGCGTAGCATGTGCAGGTAGGGGAGAGCGGGAGCGCTGATTCTCGGTACTCGGCGTTTTTGATGTGGAAGCGGCCAAATTCGGTCCAGAAGGTGCCGTGGCGCGCGATACGGGTAGGGAGGACGCAGTCGAACATGTCTACGCCACGGTCAACGGCCTCGAGCATGTCTTCGGGAGTGCCGACGCCCATGAGATAACGGGGTTTGTTTTCCGGTAGGTGGGGCTGAAGAATATCAAGCGTGTGGTACATTTCGGTTTTTGATTCTCCAACAGAGAGGCCACCGATCGCGATTCCCGGGAGATCGAGGTCTGCCATGAATTTGGCTGATTCAACCCGTAAATCGTCATAGATTACTCCTTGGGCAATCGGGAAAAGCATTTGCTGGGCATTTTCCGGTCGATCTTTTTGGATGAGTTCGTGTTCCTTTTTGCACTTTAGTACCCAGTCGTGGGTACGATCCATTGCTCCCTTTGCATAGGCCTTGTCTGATGTTCCTGGCGCACACTCATCGAAGGCCATGATAATATCCGCACCAAGCTTGGCCTCGATATGCATTACTTTTTCCGGAGTAAAAAAGTGTTTTGTTCCGTCGAGATGGGATTTGAACTCGACTCCTTCGTCGGTAATTTTCACACCTGTTTTTGTCGCCTCGTCTTCGCCGCCGGTGTAGTCCTTTTCTGAACCGAGCGAGAATACTTGGAACCCGCCGGAGTCTGTAAGCATCGGTCGATTCCAGTTGGTCCATTTTTGCAGGCCACCCATTTTTTCTATTAATTCTTCGCCGGGCCGTAAGTGTAAATGATAGGTATTGCCCAGAATAATTTCTGCACCCATTTCCACGAGCTCTTCGGGTTTAATGGCTTTCACCGTGCCTTTTGTGCCTACTGGCATAAATGCCGGTGTATGAATCTGTCCGTGAGGAGTAGTGATGATTCCCGTTCGTGCGCCTGATCCTGCTTGTTTTTTTATAATTTGAAACATAGAATTAATCTCTCATTTTTTTAGAAATAAAAATTTCTCCAATAATTTCTTCGATGTCTCGTTCGTGAATAACGATATCGTCAACGGTATATTTTTCGAGGAGTTTTCCTGTAATCTCTGCCGTTTTTTCTCGGGGGACTTCTATGCTATAGGTTTTATTTTTTATTTTTATTTCTGTTCCGAATTTGAGGAGTTCACTTTCTGAAATTTCTTCTACCGCTGTAAACTCAAGTGTTTTTGAGTCAGAGTATTTCGTATGGAGCGCATCATAGGTTCCATCATAGAGCAGCTCTCCATGATGAATAATAATCACGCGATTGCAGAGTCTGCGGATATCCTGCATGTAGTGCGACGTGAGAATAATGGTCGCGCCTTTTTCTTGATTATATTTTTTGAGAAATTCTCGAATGGCATTTTGCGATACCACATCCAGACCGATAGTCGGCTCATCGAGAAAGAGGACTTTTGGGCTGTGGAGTAACGCCGCAACGAGTTCACATTTCATACGCTGCCCGAGAGAGAGCTTGCGAACTTGCACATTGAGAATGTCTTTGATATCGAGTAACTCGCTTAATTCCTCCAGATTTTTTTTGAAAAGTTCATCGGGAATCTCGTAAATCGCTTTATTTAATAGGAAGCTTTCTATTGGTGGGAGGTCCCACCAGAGCTGGTTTTTTTGTCCCATTACGAGCGCGAATTGTTTCTGAAATGCCGTTTTTCGTTCGAATGGCTTGTATCCCAGGACGTCCACGTCTCCGCTTGTGGGGTAGAGAATTCCCGAGAGCATCTTGAGTGTTGTTGTTTTTCCAGCTCCATTCGGCCCCACGAAGCCTACGAACTCTCCAGGCTGGATATCAAAATTTATGCCCTTTACGGCGTCTACAAATAGCTCCTCCCTATGGAATAGCCCCTTGATTGAGCCCCAAAGCCCTGGTTGCTTCTTGTAATAGGAATACTGCTTTCTGAGATTTTCGAGATGTATAATTGGTTTCATCCGGTGCTTTGGTAACGACGTAGGCCCATTTTCCACAATATTCTGCTGATTAACAAGCTCAAAACGCTGGCTCCAACCAGGAATAATATGTGGGATATTTTGATTGTTGAGCCCATCAGGGCTTGCATTGGAACTTCTATTGTGAGAAGAATTGGAACGATGAAGAGAAAAAATAATCGTATGACGTTTTGGAATATATCAGGTGGGAACTGCATAAATCTCCATATGGTAACAAAAAATTCATGCAGCGCGTCGATCCTATTGACCCAAAAAAGAATCAAATTTGTAATGAACCAGATTGAATAATAGACGATAAGTGCGCATACCAAAAATAATCCAAATAGAAATACATTATAGGGATCTAGTGCGATATGAAGTCGATCAACTTGTCGTATGAAAAGCCCAAGAGGTGGGAGCATTGAGAATAGTGAGGTGAGGGAAAAATACCGTACAGATACGAAGAACTGACTGTCGACCGGTTTTGTTAGAACGATGTCGAGTTTTCCTTCGGATATATATTCCGGAAATGTTGAAAAGTTTTTGATGAAAAATGTGAAGCCGATCGTATCTACCAAGAAGAATATACTCAAGTACAGTAATGCCTGATCGTAGTTTAATGACCCTATTGCGGCGGCGTTTTTGTAGATGACGTCGTACATCATGATATATAACCCAAAGAGCATGAGACGGGCGCAGAATGATAGTATGAGGTGGGTACGGAAGATTAACTCCCTTGTGATGCAGTTTGAGACGAAGTGGATGTAGAGCTTGATGTAGCGGACGAGTATTTTCATAATGTTTTTTAAATTCCGGTGGCCTCATAGTTTTTGGTTCCTTTTTTCCACATGAGTTTGCAGATCCCGTAGAGTATCACGATCCAGATGCTTTGAATTACGAGTCCCAGGAGCATTTCCCGTGTTGATATTTGATTGAAATACACTTGCATGGGGAAGTTGTAGTAATAGGCGAAGGGGAGGTATTTGAATATCTGCTGTAGTTCCGGCGGTAGGAGACTTAATGGAAAGATATAACCTGACATGAGTCCGGTAACTTGCTCTTTTAGGCCATTAAGCGAGTGCGTCTCGATCATGAAAAAAGCCATCAATCCGATGATGAAGGCGAGAAGGAAGAATGATGTGAGTGAGAGGAATAGGTTGATACTGATGATGGTAAAATTCAGAAGAGTCATCTGCCAAATAAAATATTTTTTGAGAAAAAGTATCATTATGGCGTAGATTGGTATGACGATGACGAGATTGATAATGCGGATACCAATCCGCTCACCAAACTTGAAAGAGATATAACTGATGGGGCGGGTGATAAACTGGTTGAGTTGGCCGTCTTTGATATCTTTGGCGATTCGTTCTTCGCTGTAGGTGGAGACGATACGGTTAAATAGACGGGTGAGTATGTAGTAGGTCACCATCATATTCAGTGAAAAACCACCAATGAGATCCTTTTTGGAGTATACGTTCGACCAAAGGTAGGCCATCAGGATAATGGGTGCCATGTTCACATAGAGCCAATATACAAGCTGGAAGCGCATTTCCAGCGCATCTATGACTCCAATCTTGATGTAGGCTTTGAACTTATTCATGGATGGGAAGGGTGTCTTCCACCTGAAAAGCTTTATTCTTCGTCTTCAGTCTTCTTCTTTTTTGACTTAGCGACGGATGCTTTCTCTTCAGTAGCCTTCTGTCTTGCTCTGAACTTCTCAACACGTCCAGCTGTATCTACGAGACGCTGTTTTCCAGTGAAGAATGGGTGGCAAGCTGAACAAAGTTCTGTTTTAAGCTCTTTTTTCGTTGATCCGGTGACGATGATATTTCCGCATGCGCAGGTGATTTGAACATCGGAGAAGTAATTTGGATGGGTTCCTGATTTCATAGAGATATTGGGTTGAGAGTGATGTAATTCAGCTTTGACTTTAATGTAATTGGCTTTGGTCTTCCTTCGAAGAGTCCTTTCTCAAAGCCTTGGTACTATAATAAATGACTGCCAAAAGCGCAAGAGCAATTATACCAGCTGCCATTCCACCTTGAGTTGATAAAACTGAAGCTGTGGCGAAGGTTTTCCATGTTTTTTTCTTAATTTCTCCTTTGTTGTCCTTCACTTGCAACTCTATTGTGTGATTTCCGGGTGTATTGAGAGTGATGAGAGGACTTATTCCTTCATATGTCTTTGTTTGATTAGAGGTGTTTCCGTTGGCCGTGTTCAGGTTTGCTGAATTTTCCGTATTGTTCGAATCTACGTCCTTTCCATCTACAATCCAGCTAATCTCCGTAATTTTTCCATCGGGATCGAAGCTTGGACCGACGTTGAGCTTGAACGGTTTGTCGATTGAAACAATGAAGGGAATACTTTGATCATCGACAATTTTTATTACCGGGGCAATGTTATCCGGAAATGGATCCTGATCATTAGGAATACCGTCCCCGTCTTTGTCAGGGTCTTTGTTGTCACCTATCCCGTTATGATTTGCGTCTTTCCACTCTTTTGGATCAAGTGGAAACGGGTCTTTCCCATCAGCAACGCCATCACCATCCGTATCAACTTTCATCGGGTCAGTGCCGATACTTTTTTCTTGATCGTTGGTTAATCCGTCTCCATCAATGTCCGAATCGGAGTTGTCTCCTATTCCATCCCCGTCAGTATCTTTCCACTCTTTTGGATTTCTCGAAAAAGCATCTTCGGTGTTCAGAACGCCATCGCCATCCGTATCGAGGTCGATACCATCCGGAATTCCGTCTCTATCCAGATCCCCTCCGACATTTATCGATATCGAGTATGAGTTATTTGCAGCGTTGTCACCTTTTTGCGATGGAATGATACTTACACCTATGGACTGTTCGCCCGCTGTCGGATTCCAATCTACAAAGACGTCGTCCGTTTTTCCCGCGAAGACGGATATTGGTTGATCGCCCCCAATGGTCACGCCTTGCGTTTTGTTTGAAAATTTTACTACTCCGTAGAGATCATCTCCGCTGTTGTTTTTTATCGATGCGTATATTCGAGTTTGTTTTCCCTCCATCGGATTTTGAGGTATGAATCGTAAACTTCCTGAGACTAATTCTAAATCACCGTTTGCCGCAAAAGCTGAGATGGGAAATAGTATTCCCAAAACAAAACTCACTGCCATGATCGTGACTTTTCTCATGCTGAGATAGTATCATTTTTTTCTCGTTTCGAAAATGTTTTTGCGTTTTACGCTTGCGCGAGAAAATACTTAGGAGATCATTTCGGTTTGGGCTGATTGCGCCGCGGCTTCTGCCGCGGCCGCTTCCTCCGGTGTTTCCGCGTATAGCGTGGACATTGATGCGACCATGTCTTTCGGATCCATTCGCATTAAGTATACACCCTGCGTGGCCCGACCCTTTGAAGGGATCTGCTTGAGATTAACACGAATTACTTGTCCGGCTTTTGAAATAAGAAGTAGGTCTTCGTTTGTTTCATCATTGATAACACGAGCTCCGATGATATGACCGGTTCTTTCAGTGACGTTTGCTGTTTTTACGCCTGATCCACCTCGTTTTTGGATGCGGTATTCTTCCATATTTGTTGATTTGCCGATACCGTTCTCCATGATGACGAGTAGTTCCGCTGTCTTTGGATTTTGAATTACATCCATTTCAACAACCACATCACTATCTTTGAGTGAGATACCTCGTACGCCCATTGATGCGCGTCCCATGGATCGTACGTCGCTTTCGTGGAATCGAATTGATTTGCCGTTGCGAGTGACGATAACCGCTTCTTGTCCCTTGTTTGTTTCTCGTACCCATTCGAGAGAATCATTTTCTCGGAGTTTAATGGCTATGAGGCCGGTTTTTCGAACGTTGGCGAAATCTTTTAATTCCGTCTTTTTTACATGACCCTTCTTGGTTGCCATGAAGAGAAACTCGCCTTTGATGCCTTTTCCTGCGGTAAACATGGCTGTCACGAACTCATTGTCTTTGAGCTGGAGAAGGTTGACGATAGCCTGGCCTCGGGCAGTGCGCGATGCGACAGGAATGTCGTATACCGGGATTTGGAAGACGCGACCTGTGTTCGTGAAGAACATAATCTCGTCGTGTGTCATAGCGCTTCGAACGATTCTAATCTCATCTTCTTCTTTGGTGGTGGCTCCGATAATGCCCTTTCCTCCGCGATTTTGTGCACGGAAGGTGCTTGGGGGCATTCTTTTCACATAATTTTCCTGAGTGAGTACGACGATCATCGCTTCGTTAGGAATGGTATCTTTTTGAGAAATTTGTCCCACTGCTTCAGAAATAATCTTCGTCCTTCGTCCTTCTGAATATTTTTCTTTAATTTCCGCGAGTTCCTTTTTGATCATTTTTATGATCTTTTTTGGATCCTTAAGAATTGATTCAAGTTCTTCGATGAGACCAAGAAGTTCCTTGTATTCATCGTCGATTTTTTTACGTTCCAGTCCGGCAAGTGTCTGGAGACGCATCTCGAGAATGGCTTTTGCCTGTCGATCACTGAGAGTGAACTTCTTCATCAACGCCTCGTGAGCGATTTCTTTTGTATCGGATTTTCGGATCGTGGCGATCACTTCATCAATATGATCAAGCGCAATTTTTAAGCCCTCTAAAATATGAATTCTGTCTTGCGCTACTCGTAATTCGAATTGCGTTCGTCGGGTGATTACTTCTTTTCGATGTTTGAGGAACTCTTCTAGTACTTGTTTCAAATCGAGCAATCTTGGCTGCACTACGTCAACAAGCGCGATCATATTCATATTGAATGATGATTGCATGGCTGTCTGCTTGAAGAGCTGGTTGAGAACTTTTTTCGGATAGGAATCTTTTTTGAGTTCGATAACGACCCGAATGCCTTCTCGGTTAGACTCATCACGAAGATCACTTACCCCAATGAGTTTCTTGTCACGTACGAGATCGGCAATTTTTTCAACAAGCGTTTTTTTGTTAACCTGGTAGGGGATTTCCGTAACGATAATGGCAAATTTTCCGCTTTTTCGTTCTTCAATTTCCGCGACAGCGCGCATAACGATACCTCCGCGACCTGTAGTGTATGCGGTTTTAATCGCACTATTGTCATAAATAATTCCTCCAGTAGGGAAGTCAGGACCTTTGATAAATTGCATGAGATCATCGATCGTTGCCTCTGGATTATCGGCGAGGTGGATGGTTCCATCAATAATTTCACCCATGTTATGTGGTGGAATAGAAGTAGCCATACCTACGGCAATACCGGTAGTTCCATTCAAGAGAAGTTGCGGGAGTTTGGTCGGAAGTACTTTTGGCTCTTTGAGTCGTCCATCGTAGTTAGGTTGCCAATCAACCGTGTCTTTTTCGAGATCCTGGAGAATTTCCTCAGTGACCTTTTCCATTTTTGCCTCGGTATAACGCATTGCAGCTGCAGAGTCTCCATCGATCGAACCGAAGTTACCCTGACCGCGAACGAGCGGATATCGCATGGCGAAGTCCTGAGCCATACGAACGAGCGCCTCGTATACCGGACTATCGCCGTGTGGGTGGTATTTACCCAGAACATCACCGACGATGAAGGCTGACTTACGGAAGGAAGATCCGGCGGATAGGCCGAGATCGTGCATTGAGTAGAGAATTCTTCTATGTACCGGCTTGAGACCGTCACGGACATCCGGAAGAGCACGGGAAACGATAACGCTCATGGCGTAATCCAGATAACTCTGCTCCATCTCCGTAGAAATTTCTCGTTTGATCGCCTCCGTTTCAGTCGAAATTATTTGTTGTAATTCTTCTTTTTTTATCTCCTTATCCGTTTTTTTTGATTTATCCGCCATCTGTTTATAGGTTTCTAAAAATACCGGCGCTACTGTATCACAAGGTTTTTTTGTTGACTAGTGGAATCTACTTGTCTTGTGATCCCGCTTTTCTGAAAATAATACCTGTGATCCCTGTGTTTATCGAGCGTGGTATGCGTTTTGTATAATGGGTGAAAAGACCCCAGTTTTTCAAAAATCAGAACATTGACTTTTCTGACTATGGGCTCTTAGTGCTACTAATGTCGAAAAAGTATCATTTTTAAAGCTAAAAATTTCCCCGGGGAAATTTGTGCATCATACGATAAAAATGGCATATATCAA
>CALREA010000003.1 GCA_943355055.1 Candidatus Peribacteria bacterium
TTAGGGTTTGACTTGTGCCTTCTTTTGCTCTACTTTATTGCTTGCTGTTTTACGGCATTTTGACATTCAAACGGGCGATTAGCTCAGGTGGTTAGAGCGCGTCACTGATAATGACGAGGTCCGTGGTTCAAGTCCACGATCGCCCACCAATAGTTCAACAGTGTGCCCCTGTAGTTGAATTCGCGTAAGTTGTTGAAAAGACGGCTTTTTTGTGGTATAATAGCTAGAAATTATTTCACCTCGTATCAGCTCTCATGATCCAGCAAAATGCTTTGACTCATAGGGAAAGCCACGGTCCACAGGATTTTATTTTCATTGGCGGAATTGAAATTCGGGTTATTGATTTTGTTGATATATGGAATGGAGAAGATACTCTTCCGGAACTTGGTCCACATGATATCGAGATTCAAAATCGACTTCGCGATCCACTCTACAGTAAGACAGATGTCGATAGGGATGACGCCTTTTTTTACATTTTTCGAAATAGAAAAGCCACTCCTGATATTCTCAAAAAACTTCAGATAGAAAAACGGAAAAAAATAGAAAGTCTTATTCGCCAGTATTTAAGTACGGGTCATCAGCGTAGTATTTTGAATATGGACAAGGTGCTCGCTGCGTTGGCGAAAGACAATGTTCGTTTTGATGATATGGCTGCTTTTGTTGCTCGTTTTTCAGAGCCAACGCCTGAAGACGCCCAGAGGGTTCGAGATGCGGCTCGTGATGCTGATAGCCTTGATGGAACTTCTCTTGTTGAGACTCGATATATTTCGCAGATTACTTCAAGATCTCTTGTTAATACGTTCCCGTTTCTATCCTTGGCAGCTATACGATCTTTTTGCAATATAAGTAAGCAAGATATGGAGCGTATTCCCGTTGTACTTCTTGAAAAAGCCCTTGCTCGACATGAGCTTACGGATGATGATCTTCGCGATCTTTCAATGTACGAAAATATTGGTAACACTCGGCTGGTAGAAGTTATTCAACATACAAGATTTGCACTTGTTGCTCTTGGAGTCATTGGTTCGTCTTCACTGCTTTTCAATGGTGATATTTCTCTCTTGCGTGATTATCTACAGCCGCTCATGACGGTCGGAATTACTGGCATTATGGCAAATTTTTATCCGTCAAATTCTCGGAAGCCGGTCGTGAAGCTTGTAACGAGTGTTCGTGCCTATCGAAAGCTTTTTATTAAACTCCAGTCAGAAGTCCAGCGACTTCAATCTACTCCGGCAGGTAGGGTGTATATTATGTGCATGCTGGAGCTCGTGCGCTGTTCCTATACATCACCGGTGAATATGCGCGAACTTGAAGAGGCTTTCTTTTTCTCTCTTGATTTACACCAACATCCTGAAAAAGAGGCTTTTTTCAATCAATTTTGCTCCGGTGTTGAGCGATCTTTTGATACTTTTGGCGATGCCCTTCAGGCAATTCGCGATTTTCAGCAGACTAAGCGACAGCTTCAGTAGCACTCAGATTTTTTATTATCCTTATTTTTACTTTTAGGATAATATTTTTTTGGAGTTTTATTTTATCTTCTTTATGGATAAGTTTCTTGCCATCATTCTTGGATTGCCTGCAGCGTTGCTCCTCGTCAAATATCGTCGACAAGTAGGGGACGCGGTTGGTCCTATTGACTTTGCCGAACAGTACCTTGGATCTGGTGGAACGTACAATCTGGTTCTCATCATAGCTTTGCTCGTCTTCATCCTGTCGCTCATGTATGGATTAGGTACCTTACAGCCCCTACTTCAGGGGACGTTGGGGAAGTTTTTTTAGCTTTAAATGGCCCTTCCTCGGCCCTCTAACATTTTCCTAAAAATCTCTTGACGAACAGCTTGCCCATCCCTAATATGTCCCAGCACGTGATCCTAATTTCACGAATTGGTATTGGTACACAACACACCACCAGCGCACAGTCTTTTATTCAACACGTAACCTAGCATTCGCTACGAAAACGTATTGGATAGGAGAGTGTGCGGAAACGCACACTTTTTTTTGTCCATTGAAAATTCGGATAGCTAAAATGCATTAAAACAATGAAAGTAATGTAAGTTTACAATGAAATGCAATTTTACTGGATATCATACAAATTAGTATACAATCTAACGTATACGGTGAAAAAAAATCTCTAGAAACATGCTTTTACGTCTCGTAATTGCTTGTTATGGAGGAAAAAGATAAAGTTACTATAAGGCAAAGAATGGATGCCCTGACACCAAATTTCGATGAAGGACGCGATAAGCTGCGATAAGCTTCGGTGAGCTGCTTGTAAGCGATGACCCGGAGATCTCCGAATGGGGAAACCCTTCCCAAGTTATGTTGGGAAACCCACCTGCTCAGCAGGTGTGGAGAGAACTTAGAGAATTGAAACATCTTAGTACCTAAGGAAAAGAAATCAACCGAGATACCCCTAGTAGTGGCGAGCGAACGGGGAACAGCCCAAACCTTTTTATTTCGATAGAAAGGGGTAGTAGGACCTCAACGTGGTATACAAAAACTTAGAAAAACGCTCTGGAAAGTGCGACCATAGAAGGTTATAGTCCTGTATTTGAAAAGTTTTTGTGACCTAGAGGTATCCTGAGTAAGATCGGACACGTGTAATCCGGTCTGAATCTGGGGGGACCACCCTCCAAGGCTAAACAGATTTGGTGATCGATAGCGGATAGTACCGTGAGGGAATGGTGAAAAGAACCCCTGTGAGGGGAGTGAAATAGATCCTGAAATTCTTTGCTGACATGGACTCGGAGCTGTATTTATACAGTGACGGGGTGCTTTTTGTAGAACGAACCAACGAGTTAGCGGTATGGTGCGAGGTTAAGGGATTAATACCCGGAGCCGTAGTGAAAGCGAGGACGAATAGTCCGATTAGTACCATGCCCTAGACCCGAAGCCGGATGAGCTACTCATGGCCAGGTTGAAGGGTGACGAAAGTCACCTGGAGGACCGAACTCAAGAATGTTGCAAGATTCTGGGATGAGCTGTGAGTTGTAGAGAAATTCTTATCGAATTCGGCGATAGCTGGTTCTCCTCGATATAGCTTTAGGGCTAGCCTTGTTTTAGAAGTAGGGAGGGGTAGAGCACTGTTTCAGCTAGGGAGCGAAATAAGCTTACCAAACTGATGCAAACTTCGAATACTCTCTATGGATCAACAGGAGTCAGACGATGACAGCGAAGTGCCATCGTCGTGAGGGAAACAGCCCAGACCGTCATCTAAGGTCCCTAATAAACGTTCAGTGGTAAAGGATGTGTAGTCACTTATACAACCAGGAAGTTGGCTTAGAAGCAGCCATCTTTTAAAGAGTGCGTAATAGCTCACTGGTCTATGTGATTGCGCGCCTAAAATATAACGGGGCTCAAACGTTTAACCGAAGTTGCGGATGTATGTCAGTTTCGACTGACGTACGTGGTAGAGGAGCGTTCTTGCCTGCATTGAAGGTCAATCGTGAGGTTGGCTGGAGCGGTAAGAAGTGAGAATGTTGGTATAAGTAACCAAAGGGAAGTGAAAATCTTCCCCACCGTATGCCCAAGGTTTCCCAAGCCACGGTTATCGACTTGGGGTTAGTCGGTCCTAAGGTGAGGCCGAAAGGCGTAGCTGATGGACAACAGGTTAATATTCCTGTACAATATTATTTTCGCCCAAGCAAAATTGGACGGTGTATTTGAGTTGGAATTTCCACTTCGGTGGATTGACTGGCAATAATGCCCTGAAAGTGGCGCTAACTCAGGGGGGACGCGGCAGGATAATGAGAGCGTGTTACGAATTCACGTATAAGTAGCGAGCTTACGTTCTGATAGGTAAATCCGTCGGAATTCGCGATCTACGATGTCGAATGGTTGGACGAAAGTCCGATCGAGTCTCATGACTTCAGCCGCCAAGAAAAACCTCGGTAGTGAGAAAATAATGTTACCGTACCGCAAACCAACTCCGGTGGGCGAGTAGAGTATACTAAGGTGGACGGGATAACTCTTGTTAAGGAACTCGGCAAAACAGCAGGTGTAACTTCGGGATAAACCTTGCTTCTTCGCATGTGTTTACATGTGTGGAGAAGCCGCAGCTAACGACACCAGGCAACTGTTTATCAAAAACACAGGTCTCTGCAACCCCGCAAGGGTATGTATAGGGGCTGACGCTTGGCCAGTGCCAGAAGGTCACGAGGAGGGGTGCAAGCTCCGAATCTAAGCCCTGGTGAACGCCGGCCGTAACTATAACGGTCCTAAGGTAGCGAAATTCCTTGTCAGGTAAGTTCTGACCCGCACGAATAGCGTAATGGTTCTGGTGACTGTCTCGACAAGAGTCCCGGTGAAATTGCAAAGTCGGTAAAAATGCCGACTCATTGTGGTAGGGCGAAAAGACCCCGTGCAGCTTTACTGCAGCTTGGCATTGATTTGAGGTATAATTTGCGCAGGATAGGTGGGACGCTTTGAAGTCAGGATTTTGGTCCTGGTGGAGCGGCCGTTGAGATACCACCCTTATTATATTTTGACTCTAACCTCTCGATCTTAATCGATCAGGGGGACAGTGTTTGGCAGGCAGTTTATCTGGGGCGGATGCCTCCTAAAGAGTAACGGAGGCGTACAAAGGTTGGCTAGCTTCGGATGGAAACCGAAGTCGTCGTATAAGCGCATAAGCCAGCTTAACTGCAAGGCACACAAGCCGAGCAGATACGAAAGTAGGTGCTAGTGATCCGGTAGTTCCACGTGGGTGGACTATCGCTCAACGGATAAAAGTTACGCCGGGGATAACAGGCTAGTCAGGTCCAAGAGTTCACATCGACGACCTGGTTCGGCACCTCGATGTCGGCTCGTCGCATCCTGGGGGTGAAGAAGCTCCCAAGGGTTTGGCTGTTCGCCAATTAAAGCGGTACGCGAGCTGGGTTCAGAACGTCGTGAGACAGTTCGGCCTCTACCCTCCACAATCGTTATGGAGATTTGCGGGATTTTGCCCCTAGTACGAGAGGACCGGGGTGAACGAACCTCCAGTATATCTGTTGTCGCATCAGCGGCATAGCAGAGTAGCTGTGTTCGGATCGGATAACCGCTGAAGGCATCTAAGCGGGAAACCATGCCCAAGATTAGATCTCCCAATTGAGCCTCCTGGAAGACTACCAGGTCGATAGGTCACAGGTGTACGCTCCGTAAGGAGTTCAGCCAAGTGATACTAACAGGCGATTGCACTTTTTAATATATTCTTTTCTCTTATTAACAAGCAATTATTAGAGGTAATGCAAATTACCAATCATAGTTGTTTCGCACACATATGAGCGTTAGAATTTGAATTTCAGTTTTTAAACTGTCTTGTTTGTCCAAGTAAAATTGGCATTCATTGACTTCTATTACTGATCCATATACGTTTTAATCATCCGAATTTCGAGGGGACAACAAATTGTTCCTTTTACAATAAGCGTCACCGTCTTGGTAACTCTAGAGAGTGGGGTACACCTGTTCCCATCCCGAACACAGCAGTTAAGCCGCTCTTCGCCGATGATACTCACGCACAGTCGTTGGGAAAGTAGGGCGTTACCAAGACAATGATTCTTATGTAGAAGGATAGAAAAGGGGGCTTTCGAAAGAAGGTTCTTTTTTTTACTGGTTTTTTACTCCTCCATTTTGTACTCCTTCGTGTCTTTGAGCTTCTCGTTGCGGCCGATGACGGGGTTGTAGGTGGCGTAGAAGAGCTCGACGAGTTCTTGGGTTTTGAGTTGGTTTACTTTGAGGCCGAGGTTTTCGAGGCCGGCTTGAATGGTATTTACGCGTTGGGAAAGGCCTTTTTTGAGGTTTTCAAACTCGTCACGCTGACTCTTGATTTGACCATACATGTCCTTGCCACGGAAGAGATCCATGAATTTTACTTTGAAGAGAGTGTCAAATATTCCACCGCTCTGTGCTCGCGGAGGATCAAACGGGATGATTACGAGGAAGTCTTTTTCCATAATGTCGGCGTACTCGACGAGTTTGCCGATAAAATCGATGTACTCGTTTGTTTGTTTCTGTAAAAGGGGGTTGGTCTGTAACTTTTGTTTCGCCTGGAGTCCTTCAACGTACTTATCGATGTCCATCTTGCGTGAGCGGACGACGATTTGAATGGGAAATTCAAGAGAGTTGAGAAATGACTGATAACCAAAAGTGAGGGCGTTTTGTTCCTCCTCAGACTTGAGATTGAAGTTGAGGCTTGTTGTTCGCAGGATGGCTCGTACGCCGCCGTTTTTTAGAATGACGGTGTCATCGTGCATCTCACTAAATGGAAGGAAAATTTGTGTTCCGTTTGTTGGATTTTTCTTTCCCTTACTGTCGATGACAGTACTTTTGGAAGTTGGTGCAATAGAAGTTGGTTCGGCCATGAGAGGAGAATTAGTTGATCGTTTTTTTAGAGATGCCCTTGGAGTCAAGGATGCTTACGAGTGAGTCGAGTTTTTTAATTGTGTCTTCTTGTTTTTCTTTTTTCTGTGTCTGACTTTTTTCTGTAGATGTTATTTTTGGTTGTTCTATGCCATGAACCGGATCTCCTGATCCTTTGATCCATACCCGTTTTCGTGGGAGAAATAAATAAGCTATCCCGCTCAAAATATATTGAATGAATGATAGTTCGTGTACCTTGACGAAGGCGAAAGCGATCGTGATGGCGCCTAAAATAAATGTTGGTATAAACCATACTTGCCAGGTATACGTTCGCGAGAGGACGGTATAGATCCCATAGGTGATTCCTCCTCCTACGGCTGTAATGATAAGCTGTCTCATAGTTAGAGGTCCTACAATGGTATCTTCGCGTTGTACGTCCTGTGGTATTTTGAACTGCATAATTTGATTTGTTTGTTTTTACTTCGACTAAGTATACCACAAAGCTGCGGTTCGTTCAAGGTTTTCGCGAATCACGGTTCCTGATTATGCCGCTACGTCTACTGGTGGGGTTTGAGGGGTGGTTTGTCCTTCTGGAGTTTTGCCTGACTTGGCTTTGCCATACATGGTAATGGCCTGTTTGGTGAGTTGGGGGAGATTACTTCCGTCATTGCTAATTTTGGCAATTTCTTTTGGGGGAATGCCCATTTCCACTGCTTCTTGTTTGATTTTTTCTATTTTTTTTGCAAAAAGTTCCGCACTCCATTTGTTTGCCTGAAAAGCATAATCCGCAGCATCGCCTGCTACAGGGACAAGACCAATGGCAAAATCGGCGATTTGAAGGGCGATAATCTTTAAATAATCTACCTTATCAAGATCGGCGCGTTTGGCTTCAGCTAAGAGGTATATTCCAGGAATCACCGATGTAATGGCATCGCCGTACGCTGGAATCAGACCTGCTACAGCATCGAGTCCAAATGTATCAAGGGCTGTAGCTACGACATCCACTCTTTCCTTGGAGCTCTTTGCCTTGGTTAAGCGATCGAGGATTTTTTGCTGTTCTGGTGTTCGTACACCCTTGTTATTCCCGTTTTCTACATCTTCAGGATTATTCGACAGTGGCATCGTTTTTTTGTTTTATGTATTATCTTGTATATTTTACACTATATATTGTAAAATGTCAATTTGCTCTTTTTTTTAATCTTTCTGAAGAATAGCGAGGAAAGCCTCTTGAGGTACTTCGACTCTTCCCATCATTTTCATGCGTTTCTTACCGGCTTTTTGCTTTTTGAGGAGCTTGTCCTTGCGGGTGCGGTCGCCGCCGTAGAGCTTGGAGGTGACGTCTTTGCGCATGGCGGAGATGGTCTCACGAGCGATTATTTTGCCTCCTATGGCTGCCTGGATGGCAATTTCGAACTGGGCCTTCGGAATAAGTTCTTTGAGTTTTTTCGTCATGGATTGCCCCATATGTTGGGCTTCTTTGCGGTGGAGCATGATGGCTAGCGCGTCAATTTTTTCACCGGCGACCATGATATCCATTTTTACCAAATCTTCTTCGCGGTATTCGATGAAGTCGTAGTTCATGGAGGCATAACCAGCGGTGGCGCTTTTTAACTTGTCATAAAAGTCAATAACGATGGACGCTAGCGGCATTTCTGCGGTTACGATCACGCGCACATCGTCTATATACTGGATGTTTTTTTGTACGCCACGTTTGTCTTGGACGAGCTGGAGAATATTTCCGAGATACTCTTTTGGCGTGACGAGTTCGACTTTCATCCACGGTTCGAGAAGTCCATCGACCTGGGATGGATCGGGGAGATCGGCGGGATTTGAGATAATTTCTTCTTTGTTGTTGGAGTGGCGAACTTTGTAGGAGACGCTCGGTGCAGTAACGACGAGGTTGAGATCATACTCACGCTCGAGACGTTCCTGCACGATATCGAGATGGAGGAGGCCGAGAAATCCACAACGAAATCCATTTCCAAGTGCTCCCGACTGTTCGGGTTCGTAGACGAGGGAAGAGTCATTGAGTTTAAGTTTTTCGAGGGCTTCGCGAAGTAATGGAAAATCATCGCCATCGACACAAAAAATACTCGCGAAAACGAATGGTTTTACCACCTTGTATCCGGGCAATGGTGTTGCTTGCTCGGGGAGCATTTTTTTTGAACCTTTTGCCCATACCGTATCACCTACGCGCGCTTCGCTGACTTCTTTTACTCCGGTAATAATGTATCCGATTTCTCCGGCGGATATTTTGTCCACTGGTCTGTATTTTGGCTTGAAATAGCCAACTTCAAGGATATTAACTTCTAAATTATTGTGAAGAAAATATACTTTGTCATCACGTTTCGCCTCTCCTGACATCACGCGCACATAGGTGACGATGCCTTTGTAGGTATCATACAATGAATCAAAAATCAGCGCCTTGAATTCTCCACCTTCTTCAGTTTGAGGAGGTGGTGGAATTCGTTCGATAATGGCGTTGAGGAGCTGTTCCACATTTGTTCCATTTTTTGCAGAAATGGCGATGACTTCTTCGCCGGGAATGCCGATGGTGTTTTCTATTTCGCGGATGACTTTTTCCGGGTCTGATGCCGGCAGGTCAATTTTGTTGAGAACGGGGATCATCGTCAGATTGTGGTCGATGGCGAGGTAGCAGTTGGACAGGGTCTGAGCCTGAATTCCCTGTGTGGCATCCACGACCAAAATTGCCCCCTCGCATGCGGCGATGCTTCGAGAGACTTCATAGGCAAAGTCGACATGGCCTGGGGTATCGATCAGGTTCAGAATGAAGCGTTGTCCCTGAAATTCAGCTTTGTCGCCCGTATAGGTCCACTCCATGCGAACCGGTGCCAGCTTTATCGTGATGCCGCGCTCTTGCTCTAACTCCATGGAGTCGAGCATTTGGCCGTGTTTCATATCTCGTTGTTCGATCGTCTTGGTTAGCTCGAGGAATCTATCGGCTAATGTCGATTTTCCGTGATCTATATGCGCGATAATGCAGAAATTTCTGTAGTATTTAGCTTCCATGCTTGGTGATTGTACCAAGCATTCTGCTTTGCGAAAAGCCGAAAAACATGATATAATGGCAAGAACATAAAAATACATCCCAAGCTCTATGGAACTGCCTCCTTTTCTGAAAAATATATTGATGACTGTCGTGTATGGCCTTGCCTTGGGAGTTCTGGGTTTGTACTTGTTCTTTCCTGGTGCATTCGTGCTTATGCGAGATACCGTGAAGGGCTCGTTTTTTGCAATGAACTCTTCTTTGTCAGATCAAAAGGATGGTGAAGAGAAGCTTTCGATTGGGCTAGTGAATGACCCGGGCAGCATGGAGCCGACTAGCTTGGATCCTGCGGTGCGAACACTCGCGTTGCAAGTGTATGAGCCGCTTGTGCGTAGTGATCGCTTCCTCAGTACGCAACCATGGCTCGCGCAGTCATGGGGTCGAGTGACTCCTACTGTGTGGAGATTCCAATTACGAAATGGGATGTTTTTTCATACCAATCAGCCCGTTACGGTTAGTGATGTAGTGGCTAGTTTTCGAAGAGCGAGTAGCTATTCCTCATCGGATCTAAAGGGTATTTTGAGTGGAATTACGATCGTTCCTGTTCCTAAAGAAACTTCCATATTTGAGATTCATACGAAAGAGCCTGATCCGCTTCTCCTCCAGAAACTTACGACTATTCTGATTATTCCTCGAGAAAATGAGATGAAATTGGTTTTTGTTCCGACGGGTACTGGACCTTATCGATTTGCCGGTTCCAAAAAGGGAGAATCATATGCTTTTTCAAGATTTGATAGTTATTGGGGAGCTGTTCCACATTACCATGATGTAACTTTTTCTTTTTATCCAGACAAGAAAGATCGTGTTGCTGCCATTCGATCGGGCAATGTTGATATTTTAGCTGCCGCTCCTTCTGAGGAGGTGGAGTCTCTTACACGTTCTGGTTTCCGGGTAGATGTGCTGCCAAGTCTCGAGGTGAATTTTCTTACGTTTAATACTCATGGAGTTTTCAAGTCCTTGGTGTTGCGGAAGGCTGTTTCTTCGGCTATTGATCGTTCTGTTTTTGAGAAATTTGCTAATGGATATGCTGCGACGGTTAGTCAGTATGTGAGTAGTGGGGTTTATGGTTACAATCCGGCTATTTCTTCGATCCCGTACGATCTCCCTCTTGCGCAATCTTCCGTGAAGCAGTTTTCTGAATTTGATTTGATTCCCATCAAACTTTCTTTCGTTCAGGGATTAGAAACCGCAGGGGATTATATTGTCACCCAACTTCGTTTAATTGGGTTTGACCCCAAGGTTACCTATCTCTCTTGGGACGATTTTCGTTCTGCGTTGCCTGATAATCAGAGTGATATATATTTCTTTGGTTGGAAATCTGACCTCGGAAGCGCGAGTGATTTTTTCTTGAATGCTATTCATTCCGTTAGTGTTTCTAAGGGTTTTGGACAGTATAATGCCGGTCAATATTCTCATCATGAAATTGATAATCAAATTGAGCAGAGTGTTCATGTTTTTGATGATGCTAAGCGTTTAACTATGTATCAAGAAATTATGAAAATTATTACTTTGGATGATGTTTATGGAGTTCCCTTGTTCGAATCGCAGGTGCTTTATGCTTCCAATAAACGAGTGAATTTTCACCCAAGAATTGACGGATATATCATAGCCAGTGACATTGATTAATATGCTTTCTCTACGACAAAAACTCATTATCGGCCTCACTCTCTTGATTGTTCTGATCTTGGGAACGGCTGCTGTGTTATTTGTTAAGGAAAAACAAGACGCCCTGATCAGTGACGCCTACACCTCAACTTCAAATTTTGTTGAGTTTACTTCCGGCAGTATTGGTAAGGATTATGATTTATATTGGCTCCAAAAGGGTTTTGTTTTTTTTAATCGTGAAATTTCTTCACTTTTGTCCAAGACGAGTGTGGTTTCATCAATCAAAGTATATTCTTATGGTGGTGAACTTTTGTATGATTCGGATACCGAGCTAGAAAAGCCGTATTCCGGGAATAAACGCGCTACGAATGACAGCTTGTTACTATCTCAAATTCATTCAAAACTTACTTCGGTTCAAGATACGGATAAGAATTTATTTTTTTTGAAAAAAGATTCAAGCAATATTGTTTCTTATACCGATGCGTCTGAAAAGGTGCCTCTCGTGTTTGATCCAACTGCGCGGTTAAAGAATTTTGTTACTTCTGCCAAGGATCAGTATGCTATTGTTTATGAATTGAACTACGATGTTTTTGATCAGAAACTGATTGATATTCGTAATCGTATGATTGCGCTCGCTGTTTTTGGAATTTTGATTGGCATCGTGTTTTCAATTTTGTTCTCTACTCGTATCGTCGGTCCTATCCGCCAGTTAGTTGATGCGGCTGCGGTATTATCTAAAGGTGATTACAGTGGACGCGTGACTATTACGACCGGAGATGAGCTGGAGGTGCTTGGGAAGTCGTTCAATACGATGGCGGAGGAGATAGATAAAAATACTCGATTGGCGTTGTATAAGGAACGTGTTACAAAAGAGCTTGAGCTTGCGGCAAAAATTCAATCTGAGATTCTTCCTAAGAAACTTCCAAATCTTCCGAGCCTCGATATTTCCGCCGGTATTATTCCAGCCGAGGAGGTAGGTGGCGATTGTTATGACTTCCTGGAAGTCGGTGATCGTCGTATGATTTTTTACCTTGGTGATGCCACGGGTCATGGTGTGCCCGCCGGTATTATGGTCTCGGTTGCCAATGCGCTTTTCTACTATTTATCGCATCGCAAAGCGTTGATGGAAATTATGGTTGAGGCGAATAGTGTTATCAAGGCCAAGACGGCTAGCAATATGTTTATGACGTTAGCCTGCTTAGAGTGGAATGATGACAAGAAGATCTTGCGCTACGTGAATGCAGGACATGAGCCGCTCTTGATTTATCATGCGAAAGATAAAAAAGCCGAGGAGGTTCGCGGTGGAGGTATGGCCCTGGGTATGCTTCCTGATAATTCTAAAGTTTTGAAAGAAATAGTTCTGACGTTTGACATTGGAGATACATTAGTTATCTATAGTGATGGACTTCCAGAGTGCTGGAAGGATGAGAAGGAGTGTTTTGGCATGGAGCGTCTGACGGCTCTGGTAGCACAACATGGAGGGCTGCCGTCTTCCTTGGCCATTCGTAATGCCATTTTGAGTGAGATCAAACAGTATGCCGGCACTTACAAACAGATGGATGATATGACGATTATCGTGGTAAAACGTAAATTGTAATTTTATGCCACTTGATGCACCATTTTCGGCTGATGATCCTCAGGTTCTTGAGGTTGTTGAGAAGCAGTGTCTTTATGGAACCACGAAAGATGTATTGAAAAATATAGAAAAAAATATTCTCGATATCATCAAGGATGTGCTGAGGCGTAGACGTCTCGAAGTGGAATATCCTGACAGTATACCTACAATACAACTTATCATTATTGCTCTTGCTCGTCTCAATATGAGATATTTTTCCGAGAATGATATGAAATTACTCGAAATATTTCGAAGACGTTGTCATATAGAGGTAAGGAATTTTATGGATACGTTTGATTATCATGATACATCCGGATATGGAAGAGCCGCTTCAAGTTTACTTGGAGCACTGTATGCCATGAATCCTCCTACGACAAAGAATAACGGTGCAACTGATGTTCGTGGTCAGCCTGATGACACTTGGACGAAAGTAATCGGTACGGTATTGGCGACGATGGATTCTATTGAAAGAATAGAGCTATTATCCAAAAAGAAAAATGGAAAAAAATCTGGTAAGGAAAAGCAAAGTTGAGTTGCTATTCAGCAATCTAGTTCATTCCTGGTACTGGGAATTTCGCACAGACTCCTTTCACTTCTTCCTTGAGTTGAGCTAATTTAACCGTATCTTGCCAGTTGTTGATGATGTCATTGATTACCCGTGCCAGCCACTTCATCTCGGGTTCTTTCATGCCGCGCGTGGTGATTGCAGGAGTGCCGAGACGGATGCCGGAGGGGTCCATAGGCCCGCGAGGGTCGAAGGGGACGGTGTTCTTGTTGACCGTGATGCCGGCGAGGTCGAGAGCTTCTTGGGCCTGTTTGCCGGTGACGTTTTTATTGGTCATATCGATGAGCATCAGATGATTGTCGGTGCCTCCGGTCATAATATCGAATCCGAAGTTCATGAGCTCGGCTGCAAGCGCCTGGGCGTTGAGAATTATTTGCTTGGAGTATTCTTTGAAGGCCGGATCGAGGGCTTCCTTAAATGCTATCGCCTTGGCGGCGATCATGTTCTCGTGGGGGCCACCCTGAAGTCCCGGGAAGACGGCCCGGTCAATCGCTTTCGCATATTTTTCTTTACACATGATCATCGCACCACGTGGACCTCGCAGAGTTTTGTGCGTCGTTGTTGTTACTACATCACAGTAGGGGACCGGGTTTTCCAGCACGCCTCCGGCAATAAGTCCGGCGATATGGGCGATGTCAGCCATCAGAATGGCTCCAACTTCGTCGGCGATCTCTCGAAACTTTTTCCACTCAAGCGAGCGGGAGTAGGCGGAGAATCCTGCGATGATGAGTTTTGGTTTGTGTTCTAGTGCCAACGCTCTTACTTTTTCCATGTCAATTCGCTTGGTTTGTTGATCCACTTCATAGGCGACGACTTTGTATGATTTTCCTGAAAAGCTGATTGGTAGGCCGTGGGTAATGTGTCCACCGTGATCGAGCTTGAGACCCATGATCGTGTCTCCGAAATTCAAGAGTGCGAAATAGGCGGCCGTATTTGCCGGCGATCCTGAGTATGGCTGAACATTGATATGCTCAGCTCCGAATATTTGCTTGGCTCTATCGATAGCTAAATTTTCCACCACATCAACATATTCCTGTCCCCCGTAGTAACGCTTGCCAGGATATCCTTCTGAATATTTATTGGTAAAAATCGATCCCATCGCCTCCAACACCGGCTCCGAGACGTAGTTCTCAGAGGGAATAAGCTCCAATCCTTCGGATTGTCGCCTCTCTTCATTATGAAGCGCTCCATACACTTCCGGATCAAATAACTGCATCTGGGGATGCTGGGTGGACATAGAGAGAAGAGATTAAGAAGTATGGTAGGTTTTCTTTTCTGTAATGATGGTGTCGACCGGAGCGTCGTGCTCGTGCCGTGGTACAGCATGCAGGATTTGAAAGTCGTATGCAAGAGCTATCACTGGACAGCGAAGCTTCTTCAGTAGCCTGTCGTAATACCCGTGTCCGAAGCCGATACGGTTCCCTTTTTTATCGAACGCCACGCCGGGAATAATGGCGAGGTCTATCTCTTTTGGGTCAATTTTCTCGCAAGAAGCAATGGGCTCGTGGATGTGAAGTGTGTTTGGTTGTGTGTCTTGCCGTGAGGTGACGATTCGCAGGCTCATTTGTTTGGTTTTGAGCATTTTTGGGAGGGCAATGGTCTTGGCACTACTCCACTCCTCTATAATAAGCCATGTATTTACTTCTTTTTCATGAGGAATGGGGGCATAGAGCAAAATCTTTTTGGCTCGACGAAAAACCTCCATTTTGGTGAGTTTAGCACATATTAAGCGATCTTTTTCGCTTTTTGCTGTATTGCGGTGAAGTTTCCTGCGCAGCCTCACCACCAGCCTGATGGCTTTTTTTACCATGACATTTTAATTTAATCACATTTTTTTCTTTTTGTCAGCTTGAAAAATGTAACGAAAAGTATACCATCTCTGTACCTGTGTATGTTTTTTATTCTCTAATTTTTCATCCTATGCAGCTTGATAGTGCTTCAAAAAAACTCTTGACCTATGTTGTCATCCTAGGGCTTCTCTCCGGGTTTGTCGGAGGTTTGGCCGGTAGAAGTTTTGTGAAAAATACCGATGCGCAACCACTTAAAAATATTACCGAAGAGAAAAGATATATCGAAGAGTCAGATTATATAAGCGCGATACAGAAGGTCAGTCCTGCCGTAGTATCTGTTATCGAGTCCAAGAATCTCCAGACCTATTATCAGCAACCAATGATGTTTTTTCAGGGGGATCCATTTTTTAATCAATTTTTCGGACAGCAAGTGCCTCAGCAACAGCAGCAGCAGCAGCAAAGGCAAAATCAGGGATCGACGAAAAAGCAAAAGGTGGGTGGGGGTAGTGGTTTTATCGTAACAAGTGATGGCTTGGTGATTACGAACAGACATGTCGTACAGGATCCTGATGCGGACTATACGGTTGTGCTTAGTGATGGTCGTGAGTTCAAGGCGCAGGTATTGAGTAAAGATACTGCCAATGATCTTGCGGTAATCAAAATTCTCCCTAAGGACGATTCCGGTAGCGCTAAAGTAAGTTCGTTGCCTGTTGTTGAGTTTGGCGATTCTGATAATTTGAAAGTCGGACAGAGAGTTTTGGCCATAGGCAATGCGTTAGGAGAGTATCAGAATACGGTAACGGCAGGCATTATCAGTGCACAGGGAAGGCAGATCACCGCTAATGACGGAAGTGGAATGGCGGAGACTCTTACCGGCCTTCTTCAAACTGATGCCGCAATTAACCCTGGTAATAGCGGCGGGCCGCTTGTGAATATGCAGGGACAGGTGATTGGTGTAAATGTCGCTATAGCGGCAAGTGCCAATAATATCGGCTTTGCTATTCCGTTTAATGACGTAAATCCGGTTATCACCAGTGTTCAGAAAACAGGGAAAATCATACGTCCGTACATTGGAGTACGTTACCAAATGCTTACCGAGGAGCGTGCGAAAGAGCTTGAGCTTTCTGGCGTTACGTATGGTGCCCTTCTTTTGGGAAGCGATGAAAAAGGCGAGTTTGCCGTTATCCCGGGAGGTCCTGGCGACAAGGCTGGTCTCAAAAAGGGTGATGTGATTCTGGAAGTTGAAGGAAAGAAGCTCGATCAAAATTTGGCGCTCCAGCAGTCGATTCGTAATAGGAAGCCTGGAGATACGGTGAAGTTGAGGGTCTGGACGAGTGGAAAAACGGTTGAAAAGACACTCACCCTCGGGGAGTCTCCTAATGCTAAATAGGTATTCCTTGGCTTCCGTGAGCTTTCGAAAAAACCCCTTTGAAATTTGTGAGAAATATATTACTCTATGCACGCGGTCTGACCTAGATTATTATTTTCAAGGCATCAGACCGCTCTTTGTGCCGAGGTGGCGAAATGGCAGACGCACTACCTTGAGGTGGTAGCGGGAGCAATCCTGTAAGGGTTCAAGTCCCTTCCTCGGCACCATAGACACGCTTGCGTGTCAGATCCTGTTCCCGTTCCCCCCGATTTTGACAACGCGGACGATTAGCTCAGTTGGTAGAGCATCTCGTTTACACCGAGAGGGTCATAGGTTCGAGTCCTATATCGTCCACCAGCACACCGCAGCAGCGGTGGGATCCCGATTCCGACGTGCCGGAGATCCCATTCCCGCTTTTGTTTCTAATTTCTACTCCATTCTAGCTTGCGCTTGTTGTCACGGTATTGGTGACTTTTTCACCTACCTTGCCGTCGACGTTTACCACCCAGTAACTTATCGTATATGTCGTACTTGATGGAAGATAGCTACCGAGCGATAAAATGTTATTCAGACTATTTTCGAAGTAATCTTTTTTTGTCAAACTGTCTTTATATTTTTCGAGAAAAGTGATATAATATCATGTAGGATTATGACTATGCACTATGTTTAAGAATCACAAAAAGAGGAGCCCTTTTCTCTATCACCTGATAACTGGTTCTGCCATTATTGCTGCGTGGAGAGGTATATGGGGGTTGCTTGATATATATCTCTTTCCTGGAAATATTGCCTTAAGCTATGCCGTCTCGGCGATCATCGGTATCGTTATTTTGCTTATCAATGACTTTTCTATTTCAGAGTTGAGCGATTAATTTTTTGATGAGTTGCCTGATGGTGCTATATTGTTTCCATATAAGGACGATTAGCTCAGTTGGTTAGAGCGTACGATTCACATTCGTAAGGTCACTGGTTCGAGCCCAGTATCGTCCACCAGACACGCCTTCGGCGTGTCGGATCCCGCTCCTGATTCCGTTTTCTTTCCCGTTTTCTGTAACCTTTTGATATATTCTTCGTATAGTATCTGCTATGAATTCAAAGAAACTTCTTCACATTTCGTTTGCTGATGATTCTATTATTGTCCCAAAGGACAGTAGGCCTGTGCCATTTGATCATTCATTGGTTTCGAGAGCCATAGGGGGTTATTTCGATGATCTCATTATCGAATCGTTTCCTGTATATGATGCGGGGAAAACTGTTTTCCCGGATGCGCGTGACTATGCTGGGGTTGTTATCGGCGGGTCGGCACATTTCGTTCGTGAGGCTGACCAGTTGGTTTGGATGGATGACATTGTGACGTTTATACGAAAAACAGTAGAGGCAAAAATTCCATTATTGGGAATTTGCTTTGGTCATCAACTTATTGCGCATGCCTTGGGTGGTATTGTCGGTTCTTTTAGTGACGACCGACGTGATTTTGGTGTAATACAAATGGACAGAACGAAATATGCGGAAAAGCACATGCTATTTGAGGGTGTCCCCGAGGTTTTTGATGCCCTGGCTTCTCATGGTGACATTATTCGCAAATTGCCGGTTGGCGCCCAGGTTCTCGTGAGTAGCGCGGGTTGTGATGTTGAGGCGGTTGAATTTAAACCTACTGTACATGGTGTTCAATTTCATCCCGAATATACGCCTGAAATTATGTTGAATTTGGCAAAAGAGAGGATTGTTGATGCGGCTTCGAGGGATCGATTTGCTGCAGGATTATCCAGTGCTCCGTATGCAACTCAAGTGCTGAGGAATTTCGTCAAGCACGCCGTCGGCGATTAGGTTGCTATTTCGTAATGAGCTGATTGCGATTGTATCCTACTCCAATAAATGTCATTGGTAAGCCAATAATCTCTTCGAGTTTTTTGACGTAGTTTTGCGCGTTTACCGGAAGTTTGTCGAATTTGGTGACATTGTCGAGCGGTTCGGTCCATCCGGGCAGATCAGTATACTCCGGCGTGAAGCCATTTTCCGGAGTGAGTTTATTGAGGTCGGCCGGGAATGATTCGAGAAGTGTGCCATTGAATTTGTAGCCCGTTACGATTCGAAGTGTTGACAGTCCCGTGAGAACGTCGAGCTTGGTGAGATTGATGTGGGTAATTCCATTGAGCATGCAGGCGTACTTGGCTACCACGGTGTCGAGCCAGCCGCAGCGTCGTGGTCGGCCTGTGGTGGAACCGAACTCTCCGCCCTTGGTACGGAGGTACTCGCCGGTTTCGTCATTGAGCTCTGAGGGGAAGGGGCCGGCGCCCACGCGCGTCGTATAGGCCTTGAGGATACCGATAATCGAATCGATTTTGCGTGGTGGCATGCCTGATCCCGTGATGATGCCTCCGATAGAAGCGTTTGATGATGTGACGAACGGATAGGTTCCATGATCAATATCGAGCATGGTGGCGTTTGCTCCTTCGAGAAGTATTTTTTTACCGGCTACCATTTCTGTATGTAACAAATATGTCGTATCGGCGATGTACGGAATGAGCGCTTCCTTATGCATTTTAAATGCGGCGAGCTCCGCCTCTGCATCATGCTCTAATCCCGGGTATATTTTTTGTAATAATGCGAGATTATTTCTATAGTGCGTTTCAAAACTTTCCCAATTCAGAATTTCTCCCAGTCGAATTCCCATTCTATTAATTTTGTCTGAATACGCCGGGCCGATGCCACGTCCTGTCGTTCCTATTTTTTTGCCACCTTTTATCTCTTCCTGAAGTACATCGATTTTTTTGTGATAATCGCACACAACGTGCACTCGATCAGAAATAAATAACCTTCCATCGAGAGAGACCCCTTCTTTTTTGAGAAGTTCAATTTCTTCGGCGAGCGATGGGATGTTGATCACGCAGCCATTTCCAATAATCATCTTTGTATTCATCTGCAGTGCGCCAGATGGAATTTGATGAAAGACGAATTTCTTCTCGTTTACATAAATGGTGTGTCCAGCATTTGCTCCACCTGTCGCTCGAACGATCCAGTCGTATCGTGGTGCGAGAATATCCACTAATTTTCCCTTTCCTTCATCTCCCCATTGAGTTCCAATAATTGCGGTAACATTTCCGAGATCAGAAGGTGCCATAAGAAGGTATTTTAAGATTTTGCATTCGCACTATAAAAGAATGCCCCTTAAATAACAACTTTTCGATATACTATTAGTTTAGTTTGCTATTTTTGAAATACCACTTTAGTATTTTGTTACTTTATTATTTCAATATGTTTTATTATGATCCCAACCGACCAGATTCAAGCTCAGCTTCCTTTTTGTCTTGAGGAAACCGATTTTCCTACACTGGGAGAGAAATATATTGGAAAGGTAAGGGATAATTATACGAGTGGCGATAAACGGTATTTGATTTCAAGTGATCGTTTGAGCGCGTTTGATCGTGTAATTTGTACAATTCCTTTCAAGGGTCAGGTTTTGACACAGATGGCGAAGTTTTGGTTCGAGCAGACGAAGGATATAATTGGAAATCATGTTATTTCCTATCCGGATCCTCAGGTGTGCGTTGGAATTCAGTGTACGCCGCTTCCTATTGAGATGGTGGTTCGTGGATATATTACAGGGGTTACCACGACGAGTGCGTGGTATGCGTATGCGAATGGAGTTCGAAATTTCTGTGGAAATGTATTACCGGAGGGTTTGAAAAAAAATCAAAAGTTCGATGCGCCTATTTTGACGCCCTCTACAAAGGCAGAACATGGTGATCATGATGAGTCGGTTTCGAGAGAGGAAATCCTTAAGCGAACTTCTTTGACTCCGGAGCAGTATGATTATATCGCTGATGCTTCTTTGAAATTATACAATCGTGGCGTTGAAATTGCAGCTAAGCAGGGGATTATTCTTGTGGATACAAAATATGAATTTGGACTTACTCCTACGGGTGAGATTGTGTTGATTGATGAAATTCACACTCCGGATTCTTCACGTTTCTGGTTCGCTGATGAGTACGAAAAGCGATTTGCTGCAGGTGAAGAGCAGAAGAAAATTGATAAGGAATATCTCCGTGAGTGGCTAGCTGAGCGAGGATTCACAGGTGATGGAGAGATTCCAGTCATTCCTGATGATATTAAAGTTGAGACTGCGCGTCGATATATTGAGGCGTATGAACTCGTCACCGGACAAAAGTTTGAGGCCGAGGTAGGGGATGTCACTGAGCGTATTAAGAAGAATTTGGGACTGTAGTTTCCCCATAATTTCTCTTTTTAGGCTACTCTAATTTACCGTCGAAAATGTTGGCATTGTTTGTCGTGTAAGAATTTCGGAATCGAATATTGTCTCATATTTCTGTTGTCGCTTTTTACGACATCATCTTTTTTCCTCATCTGTTACTCTTGATTTTGTATCTAGTATTGAAGTAAGTCTAATAGTGCTTTTCTATTTTTATTTCCAACCCCTACTTCTTTTATGATTAATACTGGTGATACCGCTTTCGTACTTATTTCTTCCGCGCTTGTCGCGATTATGACGCCCGGACTGGCTTTTTTCTATGGTGGTTTGGTGCGTCGAAAAAATGTTCTCACCATCATGATGCAGAGTTTTATTTCTATGGGCCTGGTTACGGTTTTGTGGGCGGTTTTTACTTTTTCTTTGGCCTTTGGAGCTGATCAGATAGGACTTATTGGAGGGCTTAATTATGTGATGTTGCATGGAGTTGGGATGGAACCTGTTGCCGGATATGGTGCCACTATCCCGTTTTTTGCCTTTTTCGTTTTTCAGATGATGTTTGCTATTATCACTCCTGCGTTGATTACCGGCGCTTTTACCGAGCGAATGAATTTCAAAAGTTATTTGGTTTTCCTTACCCTCTGGAGTATTTTTATTTACGCGCCTCTCGCTCATGCCGTGTGGGGCGGGGGAATTATTTCGAAATTAGGGGCGATTGATTTTGCGGGTGGAACAGTGGTCCATATCAGTGCGGGTATGGCGGCGCTCGCCTCGGTGTTTGTTCTCGGTAAGCGTAAAAATGCCAGCCATCTCCCTCATAATATTCCCTATGTAGCCCTGGGTACCGGTCTTCTTTGGTTTGGTTGGTATGGATTCAATGCAGGAAGCGCGCTGGCCGCAAACGGGCAGGCTGCCGCGGCGTTTGCCAATACTGACATTGCGGCTTCGTCAGGGATGATTACATGGCTTTTTCTCTCATGGATTGTGGATAAACGGCCAAGCATGGTCGGCGCTCTCACCGGCGTGCTTGCGGGACTGGTAGCTATTACCCCTGCGGCAGGATATGTGGAGTTGTGGGCCGCGCTTCTCATCGGCATTATCGCAGCAATCGTATGTTTCTATGCCGTGAAATTTCGCATGCGTATGGGATGGGATGACGCTTTGGATGTTTGGGGATGCCATGGTGTGGGTGGAATAGTCGGGTCGATTCTTACCGGCGTGTTTGCCGCTAAGAGTATTGGTGGATTTTCAGGGCTTATCGAGGGCAATAGTGCTCAGTTTGTTTCGAATCTATACGGAACGATTATTTCAGCAGCTTTTGCTTTTGTAGGGACCTATGTTCTTCTCCGGGCAATTAAGCTCTTTATGAAGATTGACCCGGTCGTGAAAGAAGAGCAAGAGAGCCTCGATCGAGCTTTGCACGGGGAGGAGGCGTATGATTTTTAAGTGATTATCAAAACAAGATCTTGCACTCTTCACAACTTTAGGTTATATTTTATAACCTATTTTGTGATTCTATCCTATGAGTATTGAAAACCCCGTTTCGTCTAATGAAGCTGATGGATACTACGGTATTAGCGTTCGACTTGCTCCGGCAATTCTCGAGGCGTTACGAACAGATCCTTCTCTCACCGATTTTGAAGCATTAGATGCACGTTTCGATAAGGCGCTTTTTCGTTTTGATCCGTCTAGCTCAAGAGAGGTGGAAAATCTTGCCGCCTATTTCCCTGGAGCGAGTGTTATTCTCATTGTGCGAGGAAAAGTTGAAAGCGTACTTTCCATGAGTGAGTATACGAATATGGTTCGCGTCGTTCCTCCTTCGGACAGTTCCGATGATCCGGTTGGCTGTTAGTTTCTTGATAGGTTTGCGAGCTTGTGGCATGCTAGTGGTGATTACGAATCGTTTCATTCCCTAACATCTCAACTCCATGATAGTTCCCATTCTTCTCGGTTCAGCATCTGACAAGGATTTTGCTCAAAAGATTGTCGATGAACTAAATGTTTTTGAAATTCCTTCTGAGGTAATTGTTGCCTCCGCACACAAGGTTCCCGAAATGGTAATTGAAATTATTGAGCGATTCAATAGGGAATCAGAAGTTGTATATGTCACTCTCGCCGGTATGAGTAATGGATTGTCGGGTGTTACCGCAGGGTCATCGTACCATCCGGTGATTGCCTGCCCTCCTCATAAAGACTTGGCTGAATATCAAGTTGATATTCATTCATCGCTCCGAATGCCGAAAGATACTCCTGTTTTGACGGTACTTTCTCCGGGAAATGTTGCCCTTTGCATTGCGCGTATGTTTGCTATGAATCACCCAGAACTTCGCGAAAAAATAGTAGCTCGAGTGAAGAGCGTGAAAGCTTCTTTTTAATTTTATTTTAATCTTATTGACTATGTCTCAACTTACCGCACTTTCGCCTCTCGACGGTCGCTATGGTGACAAAGTTTCCGAGCTGAGTGATTATTTTTCTGAATTGGCACTGCAGGAATATCGAGTAAAAGTGGAGGTGGAGTGGTTGATTTTTATTTGTAATCAGCTGAAATTGGCTGGTTCAAAGAAATTAAGCGCGACGCAGATGAAGACATTGCGAGGTTTTTATGGAAATTTTACCGAGAAAGATGGGCAACTCATTAAGGATATAGAGAGAACGACAAATCATGATGTGAAAGCGGTGGAGTATTTTTTACGTAAAAAACTAGAAAGCGGGAACCTAAACGGCTATGTGACGTTTGTGCATTTCGCCTGTACGAGCGAGGATATCAATAATCTCTCGTACGCGATGATGATCCGCGACGCGGTGAAGGGTCCGATGACAACGATTTATCAAGAACTCGTTGGAACATTAGAAGCATTTGCCCATGAGTACAAGACGGTGCCGATGCTTGGACATACGCACGGACAGCCCGCTACGCCGACGACGGTTGGCAAAGAGGTTTTGAATGTAATTGCCCGACTCGAGCGCCAGGCGGATATTCTCGACGATTCGATCGTGTTTTTGGGAAAGATCAATGGAGCTGTTGGAAACTATAATGCGCATGTGGTGGCGTATCCTGAAATTGATTGGATCAAGGCCGCTCAGAAGTTCATTTCCGGACTCGGTCTGACCCCAAATATGTACACGACCCAGATTGAACCGCATGATTGGAATGCCGAGCTTTTTGATTTGGTTCGACGCGTGAATGTCATTTTGACCGACTTTTCTCGTGATATGTGGATGTATATTGGAATGGGATATTTCAAACAACGGCTTAAAAAAGGAGAGGTAGGTTCGTCAACGATGCCACACAAGGTAAACCCAATTGATTTCGAGAATGCCGAGGGAAATTTTGGCTTGGCTAATGCGCTTTTTGGACACTTCTCCGAGAAGTTACCTATCTCCCGCATGCAAAGAGACCTCACTGATTCGACGGTGATGCGAAATGTGGGCGTGGCTTTTGGATATATGCTTCTTGGATTTATGAGTTTAGTGAAAGGTATGGGAAAAGTTGAGGTAAATAAAGAATTGTTGGCTGCCGACCTGGATTCTCATTGGGAGATTCTTGGTGAGCCGGTTCAGACGGTATTGAGAAAATATGGCGTGAAGAATGCCTATGAGTTATTGAAAGATATGACTCGAGGGAAAGATTTTTCACAAAAGGATTATGTGAAATTTGTTGGAAGCTTGCCAATTTCCCCGAAAGAAAAGTTGAAATTGGAAAAGTTAACTCCGGCGACGTATGCAGGACTAGCGGTAAAATTGGTTGGATAGATTGCTTGTGTGCGCTAGGCTTAACCCTTGTATTCATTACATTATACACTATGGCAGATTTTGGTACTCGGTCATATTTGGAGTCTTTTGAAGAGGAATTTCACGGGAAGCCTCTTGGTTCTGATTCTCAGCTTTGGGAGATGAACATAATGACGTGTCCTTCTTTGTTCCGGGGTGATGTTGGTACCTTTAATAAGGCACGGCAAGATCATCCTGATTGGATACCATTGATGTATCGATGGAATTTTCGTGGTGATGAGAAAAATCCGCTTGATCTGCGAGGTGCTGATTTGCGCAATGTTGACTTGCGGGGTGCGAAATTTTCCCATGTAAATTTGGCGGGTGTCTCGTTTGTCGGGTCTTTGATGCGAACTGTGGAATTTGAATTTTGTGATTTGCAAGGTACGGACTTTTCCGGAATGGATTTTGAATACGGAGAATTTCATTGGTGTAATATGGCCGGGGCTCAACTTCCGGGAATTTCGGCTCCTACTGCGAGTTTTTACGATTCAAATCTTACTGGTGCAAACTTGCGCGATGCGGATTTGCACTTGATTATGCGATTTTGGAATCTTAATCTCACCCGTGCCGATCTGCGTGGTGCAAATTTAAGGTCAGATAGTTTTCGGAATAACGAGATCGAAGGTGTTCAGGTCGATGCAGGGCAAGCGCTTGCTATTTTTCAAAGACAATTTCATGAACTTGAAAGACAACTTAAAGTCATTTCCCGTCAGCTCCAGGGGGTTTTGAAACAAGATGTTGCATCTGTTTGATATAGAGTAACTTTGGTTGACTTATTCCATTTTTATATTTTATACGAGTAATTTCCCCGGGGAAATTTTTAGCTTTAAAAAGGCTATTTTTTTAGCTTTTGTATTATTTTACCATATTATTTCCAAAGTGAATTTTTGAGTAGAGGTATATTCTATGTTTTTTTCTTGCCGTATGGACGATTCTCCTGCAAGAATGCATCTGACATTAATTTCCAAATTCTATGATTCTCTCCGACCGCGATATTTATGCACGTATTCAGAAGGGTGATATTCAGGTAACGTGTCCTGAAAATGATTTTCTCAAAAATGTGCATGCCTCATCCATGGATATGCGACTTGGCAGATTTTTCAAGATTTATAATCACAATACATTTGCGATTCTCGATCCTATGAAACCGGAGTGTTTCGATGATGCGACGCGATTGGTTGAGTTGCCGGAGGATGGCAGGACACCGTTTATTGTCCAGCCGGGGGAGTTTGTCCTTGGGGTTACGTTGGAGAAGATTAAGATTGCCGATGATCTTGTCGCTCGTGTAGAGGGACGAAGTTCATTGGGAAGGTTGGGAATTATTATTCACTCGACGGCTGGATTTGTCGATGCGGGTTTCGAAGGAACGATTACGTTAGAAATTACGAATATTAATCGTATGCCCGTTGCGCTCTATCCAGGTATGCGTGTTTGTCAGCTCGCTTTTGAACTCATGAGTTCACCTGCCGACGTCCCATATCACAAAAAAGCTCACTCTAAATATCAGGGTCAGGTTCTTCCCGAAGAAAGCCGTATCCATTCAGATCCGGAGTTCGTGAGGTTGCGTGCCGCCTAATACCCTTGCTTCAGAACGAATCGTTTTCAATAATACGTGGCCGAAATCCGCTCGGCTGGTTTGTTGTTCTGGTATGTATTGTTTTCATTGCCTCCTCTAAGCCTTTTTTGGTATTTTCAGGAATATCTTTCAACCATTCCTGCAGTTCGAGTAGCTCTCGTCTTCTCTGGGCACGTCCTTCAGGAGTTTTTATGATGTCCTCGTGGAGTATTCCGTGCGTGGGGTGTGTTTCTTGTTCCGGTAAAATTGATTCACCAATGAATGCTATTGGGCGAAGAGTGTGTGTTCCTATATTCCTTGATCCGTCAGCACGTCGAATGAAATCGGTGTTCATTGTACCTTCTTCGCGAAGCGCACGTTGCACTGCTTCTGCATTTTCTCGTCGAGTTTTTTCGAATTCCGTCTCGGGTTTATTGTTTTTTTGATCTTTGCCGCCCTGTATGATTTCTAATTTTTGAGTTTTTCGGGCAAGGGGCAATCGTATTATTACGGCTCCTTTTGAAGATCCATCACATTCTTCTTCGTGCGTAAAATCATTGGTGTTCGCAGCTTGTAGACTCATATACGTAGTGTATTATATTTTGCTTGCGTATTTTACCTAAGTTTTATTATCTGTCAATAGCCACTTTTATTAGTATGTTTCTTGTTGAGAAACAGCTTCAAAGGCAGTATACTCGACGGGCTATTTTAGAAATTTGTCTATGTTTGAATCTGTTAACCCGAAGCAGTCCTTCCCTGATTTAGAGCACGAGATGCTCGGTTTCTGGAAGAAAAATAATACGTTCGAGAAGTCCGTTTTAGCCCGAAAGGGGAGGAAGAAGTATGTGTTTTTTGATGGTCCTCCTTTTGCCAATGGTCTACCGCACTATGGTCATATTTTGGCGAGTTCGCTGAAGGATGCCGTGACGAGATATTGGACGATGAAGGGATATTACGTGCCGCGTGAGAATGGCTGGGACTGTCATGGTCTCCCGGTGGAGTATGAAATCGAGAAAGAGTTGAAGCTTACCGGCCGTAAACAGATTGTTGAGATGGGCGTGGAGAAGTTTAATAATGCCTGTAGAGAGAGCGTGTTTCGATATACCAAAGAGTGGGAGAAGTTGATTGTACGGCTGGGTCGCTGGGTTGATTTTGAAAATGGATACGCGACACTGGATAATTCCTATATGGAATCGATCTGGTGGGTTTTCAAGAAAATCTGGGATCGAAAGATGGTCTACAAGAGCTATAAGCCTATGCATATCTGTCCTCGATGCGAGACGCCATTGTCGAACTTTGAGGTGACACAGGGGTACAAGGATGTTACGGATTTGTCCGTGACGGCTACGTTTCCCGTCAAGGAGGGTGTTTACGAAGGATGCGAAGTTTTGGCTTGGACTACCACTCCATGGACGCTTCCTGGAAATATGTTTCTTGCAGTGAATCCGGATATTGAGTACGTCGTCGTGCGAAGTGCTATGGGCGGTGAGGATAAAAAATATATTCTTGCGAAGTCTCGTTTGGGTCATGTATTCAAAGAATCTCCCTATGAAATTGAAGAAGAAGTTGATTTGGAAAAGCTTCTGGGATGTCATTACGAACCATTATTTTCTTATTTCAAAAATTCTAAGGAGGATATATATCGTTTAGTTGCTGCCGATTTTGTGACAACCGAAGATGGTGCCGGTGTCGTGCACATCGCGCCTGCGTATGGTGAAGATGATATGAATGTTGGTGTTCGGGAGAAGGTGACATTGATCCAGCATGTGAAGATGGATGGCATGTTTATTCCTGAAGTTACGGATTTTTCGGGGAAATTTGCGAAGGGTCAGGATGTGAATGTGAAGGATTTTTTGGCTAAAGCAGGCCGCGTATTCTCATTTGAAAATATTCGACATAGCTATCCGCACTGCTGGAGATGCGATACGCCACTTTTGAATTTTGTGACGGATTCATGGTTCATCCGCGTGACGGATATCAAGGAGCATATGACTCGAAACAATAAAAAAATTCACTGGCAGCCGGAACATATTCAGGAGGGAAGATTTGGTAAATGGCTGGAAGGCGCACGTGATTGGGCCATTTCTCGAAATCGATTCTGGGGCTGTCCGATACCAATTTGGGAGTGTGCTTGCGGAGAGACTGTTTGCATTGCCTCGATTGATGATTTGAAAAAAGTTTCCGGTGGTGTGGCACCGATGCGCGGTGATCAATTAGATTTGCATAAACCGTATATCGATGAGATTCATTTCCCATGTTCGAAATGTGGCAAGCAGATGAGCCGAATTCCGGATGTATTGGACTGCTGGTTCGAGAGTGGAGCGATGCCGTATGCGCAGTTGCATTATCCTTTTGAAAAGAAAAAAGAATTTGAAGATAATTTCCCAGCTGATTTTATCGCAGAGGGATTGGATCAAACACGTGGATGGTTTTACACACTGCATGTTATTTCTACGATTTTGTGGAACAAGCCGGCGTTTAAGAATGTTATTGTGAACGGAATTTTGTTGGCCGCGGATGGTGAGAAGTTATCCAAACGCAAGAAAAATTATCCCGATCCGAACATGTTGTTTGATACTCGAGGGGTAGACTCAATGCGTATGTTTTTGTACACCTCTCCGGCTACCTTGGGTGATGATGTTCGGTTCTCTGAGCGGCATGTGGACGAGATCGTGAAGTCATTTACGCTGACGGTTTGGAATGTGTATTCGTTTTTCATGACGTATGCGTCTATTGATAAGTGGGTACCGGAGTTTACCGGAAAAAAGATGGAAAAGTTTCGCCCGGAACATACATTGGATCAATGGATTTTGTCTGAACTAAATACGCTCATTGCGTCGACTACGGACGCGATGGATAATTATAATTTCATGGAAGCGACACGTCCGATGATTACGTTTGCGGATGATCTTTCGAATTGGTATGTACGCCGAAGTCGTAGACGTTTCTGGAAATCGGAGTCGGATGCTGACAAGCAGAGTGCGTATCAGACGTTGTATATTGTTCTCTATAGACTGTCGCAGCTGATGGCTCCGTATATGCCGTTCCTGTCGGAGTATATGTATCAGGGGCTTACGAAAGGAATTGCTGGCGAAAGCGAGTCGGTACATTTAACGGATTGGCCGGAAGCGGTGAAGAAACTTACCAAACCGCTCCTGAATACGGAAATGCATATCGTTCGACAAATCGTGAATCTGGGACATAGTGCTCGTGCGAATGCCGGAATCAAGGTTCGTCAGCCACTCGCATGCGTAAGTATTGCTACGCCCGACGAGGTGAGTGTGGATGTGATTGAGAAGTATCGAGATATTATTCTTGAAGAATTGAACGTGAAGCAGATCGAATATATTCGAGAGCTCGGAGATCGAGTGAAGATTAAATATACTCCAAAATCGAAACTTCTTGGTCCTAAGTTTGGCAAGGATGTTCAGAATATTATCCGCATGGTAAAAGAGGGGAAGATTCAGCCTATTTCTGGCGGTAGGTATCAGGTTGGGGATTTTGTGTTGAATGCGGAGGACGTTGAGGTTGGATATGAGGCTGCGGACGTCCTCCAAGAGACAGGTCTGGTGACCCGCGCAGGTGTTGCGAGCGAGAATGGGTATACCTTATTGCTTGATACCCATATTACTGAGACGTTGGTTCGGGAGGGAATTGCTCGCGAGGTGGTGCGATTTGTTCAAGATATGCGCAAGGAGGCTGCTTATGATGTGAGCGATAGAATTCTATTGGTTGTTGAATCCGAACATGCTGAGATTCAGGCCGCCGTCATGGCTTTTGCTGATTATATCCGAAAGGAAACGCTTGCCGAAGAGTTACAGCAAGGCGGGTCTTTCGACGCCGATCTGAAGAAAGTTCTCGAATTGGACACATATGTGATTACGGTTGCGGTAGTGAAGGTTTCAAAATAATCGGTTTAAAGTAATTCGTCATTTTTCCCCCCCCTTTTACTCACTTATCCTTCTCTATGTTCCGATCTCTCCTCATTCGCTTCGTATTGAATGCCGGTACTCTCTACTTGCTGACATATCTGCTTCCTTCGGATATTACCTATACCGGCGGAGTAAAGTTTTTCGCGGTGGCCGGCCTCTTCATGACCGTCATCAATCTTGTTATCAAGCCAATCCTGAAGATTCTTGCCTTGCCCTTTATGATTTTGACGGCCGGCCTGTTCATGATTTTTATTAACGCTTTTTTGCTTTGGTTCCTAAAATACGCCCTTGACATCGTCAGGTTCCAGGATGTTTCACTTGTTATTCACTCCAAAGGAGGATATCTTATGGCGGGTTTTCTTTTTGGACTGTTGAATTGGACTTTGAATGCGGTTTTCCGAAAATAGAAGTCCCTAGTTCTCATGTTTTCTACTCATCTCTCTAATTTTCTCATTATGCATACATTTCTCAGTATATTCCAGATTGCCGTTTCCATCCTTCTCATTCTTCTCATCCTGACTCAGGAGCGAGGAACAGGTCTCAGTATGACGTTCGGAGGAATTGGTCACGTGTATCATAGCAAGCGTGGCGCGGAAAAGGTTATTGCCATTGCGACCGTTGTGCTGGCCATCCTCTATGTTGGCTGCTCGATTGCTTTTCTTTTTGTAAAATAATTAGTTTCGACGTTCTTACCTTTTTACCTCACGAGCCTTGATCAGGGATTTTTTTCGCACTATTCGTTCTTATTCGTTTGCGGAAAGGGCTATGAGTGTCTTTTTCTTTCTGCTTTTAATTTTTAGCGTATGGGGCGGACTTTTTCTCTCCAGCGGAGTTGAATCCAGGGATACATATGTCGAAGGTATGGTTGGAAAAATCATGGTTTTGAATCCACTTTATAGTGATTATAGTGATCTTGATCGAGATATTTCCAGTTTGATTTTTTCCGGATTGATGAAATATGATAGCGAAAAAGGAAAAATGATAGAGGACCTTGCCAAAGTTTCTATCGGCTCAGATGAAATGACCTATACGTTCACTATTCGTGACAATGCTTTCTTCCATAATGGCGATCCTGTTACTGCCGACGATGTATACTATACCTACCATGATGTTATTCAGTCTCCTGAGTTTTCCAATGCTGTCCTGACGGCAAATTTTCAAGGAGTAGGTATTACTAAAAAGAATGCCAGGACTATTGAATTCCGCCTTTCTCAGCCCAACTCCTTCTTTCTTACCAATCTGAGTGTCGGTATCCTTCCTGTTAAAATCTATGGTGGTATCGTTGTAGCTGATTTGCTCATGAGTGACGTGAACAAGAATCCTGTCGGAAGTGGACCTTATGAGGTTAGTTCGCCGTATAGTCTCAATAGCCGTGGTGATGGAAAAATTACGCTGAAACGTTTCCAGAAGTATTACGGTGGACTTCCGAAGATCGCTACCATTGTTTATAAAACTTTTTCGTCGTTAGAGAAAATGCTTGATGCGAAGGATGATTTGAACGCCATGCCGAAATTAGGAGGTGAACAATTGGCAAAATTGCAAGGAAGTGCGTTCAAGCCTGTTCAGTATCTGTTGCCTCAATACAAGGCTGCATTTTTTAATATGGACAGTCTTATTGTTGGCGTCAAGGCTATACGTCTGGCGATGTTGAAATCGGTAGACAAGGATGAGTTGATGGCTATGGTGACCGGTAAAACTCCGGTAGATACGCCATTTATGGAGTTGAACCAGGGGGACTGGGTCTATAAGAGTGATGTCGATGAAGCGAAGGGTGCGCTCTACGATGCAGGGTATCGATATGCTGATGGTGAAAAAGCTGGTTTCAGAAAAACAAAAAAAGGTAATCCCATGAAAATCAGATTGGCGTATTTTGAAAAAGGGGATAAATCAAAGGGTGATAGCGAGGATGCGACCATTGCTGAGTTTTTGAAAAATTCATGGGAAGCCGTTGGGATCCAAGTTGAGCTTTATCCCGTCTTGGCTGATATGCGTACTGAATTTTTGCAGCAACGTGATTACGATGTTTTGCTTGCCGGTGAGAGTTTGGGATATGATCTTGATACCTATTTCTTTTGGCACTCTTCTCAAGCGACGGCGGATGGCTCAAATCTCTCAAATTATAAGAATTTCAGCGTAGACTCCCTCATTGAAAATATCAGGCGTTATCTCGATGATGAACGAAAATCCACCCGCTTGAAGCAGCTTGCAAAGCTGGTTAAGGACGATATTCCTGCTCTATTCCTCTTCCGCCCCCTGTATATTTATGCGACTGATGGCAAGTTTCAGGGTATACATCTTTCCCAGGCCGCCTTTTCCTCGGATAGATTTTATAATATACAGGGGTGGACTGCTGCCGAATAATCCCTAATTTTCGCTTTACAAGCTCAGCCTTATTGGATAGAATCCCGTTCGCCTATTGCTCCGTATGGGGCTTCTCAAATAAAGTAACCTTAATTTTTATGAAAGTAGTACTACTCAAGGCAGTTTCAAAGCTAGGTCGACGAGGTGAAGTCAAAACGGTCGCTGATGGTTATTTCCGAAATTTCCTTTATCCTCGTACATTAGCGGTCACAGCGACACCCGGTCGTTTGGCTCAGGCTGAAGATCGCAAGACTCGCGCTTCCGCCAACATGGAGCAGATCCGTAAAAATGCTGCCGAGATTGCGAAGAAGCTGGCCGATGCCGTGGTTACGGTTTCCGGCAAGGCTACTCCAAAGGGTAAGTTGTATGCCTCAATCACCATGGCAGACGTACTCAAGGCTGTAGAAGAACAGCTGAAACTCAAGCTCAGTGATGGATCATTGCTTTCGCATGAGAACATCAAAACTATTGGAAGAACCATGGTTGCCGTGCAGCTCTCTGATGAAATCAAATCGCATATTGCTGTCGAAGTAACCGCTTCTAAAAAGTAAATGGTTCACTCCGGAAAGATTCTCGCCCTTGATTATGGCTTGCGCCGAATTGGTTTGGCAATTACCGACATGAATCGAACGATGGTTTTTCCGCGTCCTAGATTGGATAATAAGGGAGAGGCTTTCGTTTTTGAGCAGCTAGGGAAAATGATTACAAACGAAGATGTTACTTCTGTTATTTTAGGGTATCCCTATGATGATTCCCACATTGAGACCGTCCAGACAGAAGTTATGAAAGTGTTCGGTGAGCGATTATCGAAAGCGCTTTCCATTCCTGTTTTCTTTGAGGACGAGAAGTATACAACCGCTGAGGCTGAGGCGCTCTTGGACTCATATGGATATGATTTTAAGGAAAAAAAACTTCAACGCGACAGTATTGCCGCGATGCTTATTTTGCAGTCCTACCTAGACAGGGTATAATGCGCTCCGTATGTCTTCTTTTTTCTCTATTATTATCGGCGGCGTGATTGGCACTTATGTGCTTTTCGTTCTTGTTGTTCTGTTTTTCCACTGGTTTATGCGCTTTCAGCAGTACCGTCTGCGACGACGTCAACGCTGGATCGTGATGTCTGTTCGCGTGCCGAAGGAGAGTGAGCTGGGTCCGATTGCCGCCGAGCAAATTCTTACAACATTTCATAGTATCAATTATGAACTTAGTTTTTTGGATCGCATGATGGGTCTTTCGTCCGATCAGGTGAGCTTGGAGGTGGCGAATGTGAATAATGCCATTACTTTTTATGTTACGTGTCCAAAAAAGTTAAAAAATCTTGTCGAGGGTCAAGTATACGCGCAGTATCCGGATGTAGAAATTGAGCAGGTGCAGGATTATGCTGACGAAAGAGTGGTACGTTCATCGCGAGGCGGTATGAATGCTGAACTTTTTAAAAATGCCGTTGGAGTGGAATTGGAGCTTGAGGGGCCGGATTTTGATCCAATTAAGCGATATCCACAGTTTGAGGATCGAGTGAACAAAGTTTATATTGATCCGATGGCGGGTATTACTTCCGCTCTGGCAAAGTTGAATGATCCGTCTGAGCAGGTATGGCTCCAGATCATGTTGCGACCACTCGATGATACATGGAGGCTGTGGTACACGCGTACCGCTTGGATGATGAATCAGAAGGTTTTTGCCAATATCGAGCGATTGCAAGATATCTATGCTGATGTTATTTGTACGAGAAAGATGTATTTGAGGGTTATTTTTTTCCCATTTTACTCCTATTTTTGGCTTAGAATATTATTTACCGGATCAGGGAAAAATCTTTTTGCATTGGATGGGGTGGATTCAGATGTTATCGATGAAGGCACTTCAAAAATGCATGAAAAGGAGACGGCAGATACCGGAAGAATGGATAAAATCGCAAAGTTGCTTTATGAAGTCAATATTCGCATCGTGTACCTTCCAAAGGATAAGGAAGATGACGCGACCGAGGCTAAGTTACAGGAAATTGTCGGCTCGTTTAAGCAGTTTAATCTACCGTATTTGAATGGTATTCAGGATAGAGAGTACATTATGAATCCTTCAATCTTGGAGCGGTATCGTATGCGATGGATGGATAATCCTTTTGTGTTGAATAGCGAAGAGTTGGCGACGATATGGCATTTACCTAATTTACTCGTGCAAACCCCGCTGATCTCATGGGTACGTTCGAAGAAGATGGAGCCACCCTCCGATCTGCCGAAGCCTTCCAACACCGATATGGGTGACTTGACGATGCTTGGTAAGACAGACTTCCGTGGTATGCATGATGAATTTGGTATACATACGCTTGATCGTCGAAGGCATATTTATATCATTGGGAAGACAGGCATGGGCAAGTCTACATTATTAGAGAATATGATTTATTCTGACGTGATGGCGGGGAAGGGTGTTGGCTTGATTGACCCACACGGCGACACGGCTGATCGTGTGCTTGATTTCATTCCGGCGCACCGAACGAATGATGTGATTGTGATCGACCCCTCGGATCGAGACTTCCCGGTGGCATTTAATATGTTGGATAATGTTGATCCGGCTCTTAATTCGATTGTCTGTTCGGGCTTGGTTGGTATTTTCAAGAAGTTGTATGCCGAGAGTTGGGGTCCCCGTCTGGAACATATTCTTCGTAATACTATTTTGGCCCTGCTGGAATATCCGAGTGCGACGATGTTGGGGATCACTCGGATGCTGCAGGATGCCGATTTCCGGGCAAAAGTAATTAAAAAAATAGATGATCCCATCGTCAAAGGGTTCTGGCTAAATGAGTTTGAAAAGTATGGTGAGAAACAGCGCATGGAGGCCATTTCTCCGGTATTGAACAAGGTCGGACAGTTCCTCTCCAGCTCTATCATGCGCAATATCGTGGGTCAGCCCAAGAGCGAGATCGACTTGCGCTATGCTATGGATCATCAGCGGATTGTTATTGTGAATTTGTCCAAAGGGAAAATTGGGGAGGACAACTCAGCGCTGCTCGGCTCGATGATTATTACCAAGTTCCAGCTGGACGCGATGAGTCGCGCGAATATTCCCGAGAAGGATCGAGTGGACTTCTACCTCTATGTGGATGAGTTCCAGAACTTCGCTACGGATTCGTTTGCGACGATTCTGTCCGAAGCGCGTAAATATCGCCTGAATCTTACCATGGCCAACCAGTACATTGCTCAGATGCCCGAGGAGGTCCGTGATGCGGTATTTGGTAACGTAGGTAGTACTGTGTCGTTCCAGGTCGGATTTGATGATGCTGAGGTTATTTCTTCCCAATTTAGCGAGGAGGTGATGCCACCTGACTTAGTCTCGATGAGCAAGTATACAGCGTATTCGAAACTTCTGATCGATGGTATGCCTTCCAAAACCTTTTCGTTGAACACGATGCCTCCAGTTGAGTTGGATATTGAGGCTGGTCGTCGTGATAAAATTATCCGTATCTCGCGTGAGCGCTATAGTCAGACCCGTGAGGTGGTGGAGGACAAGATCAAGCGTTGGTCAGCTAATACGAATGTGAATATGAACAAGGATGATGGGCCTCGTGCCGATACTTCCGAAGAGCCGTGATGCGTGACTGTTGTGTGCGTAATTATAGTAGCAAAACTTTTTTCACCTCCTCGTCTTACTTCTTTTTCTTCTTCCCATGCGCGCTGTTTCTACTGACAAGGCTCCTAAGGCTATCGGTCCCTATTCTCAAGCCGTCCGTTCTCGTGGATTACTATTTTGCTCCGGTCAGCTCCCTATGAGCGTTGACGGTGCCATGATCGAGGGTACATTTGAAGAAAAGGTGGTTCAAATTTTGGAAAACCTGAAGGCTGTTGTTGAGGAAGCGGGTTCGTCATTTGGAAATGTCTTGAAGGTGACCGTGTTTATGGTCGACCTGAACCAGTTTGCTGAATTTAATGAGATCTATAGTCGCTATTTTGTAGATCACAAGCCGGCGAGATCGACGGTTCAGGTTGTTGCGTTGCCAAAGGGATCTCCACTCGAAATTGAGTGCATCGCGAAGGTGGTGTAGGGGCATGTTAAAAGAATCTTTGCGATTCAAATAGAAAACTTTTTTAATTTTGTTTAGTATAACAATTTTCCGCTTCCCTGGTAATGGTAAGGCCATCTACTTTGCAGTTTCTCATGCTAAAATCAGTTTGTATATTGGAGAATTTGCACTTTATAAAGTTGCAATTATTAAACGATACGCCAACCAGGGCTAAATTTCTAAATAGTACGTTATCGAATGTGCAGTTTATAAATGATGAACTACAAAAATCCCCACCGAAAATTTTGCAATCCTTGAAGATACGGTCGGTTATATCTAAATCCATCAACGCATTTGCATCTTTTACTTCAAATTCGCCACTAATAACCTCTGTTGATTTTGTTAATAGTTTTTCGAATTGATCTTCGTTTTGATAGTTTGACATAATTCGTATGTTATTTCTAATTGTAATTATAGCAGTAAATGGTATATAGTAAAAGAAGAATGTTCTTTGACATTTTGGAATTCTCAGCGAGAGTGAAGTGTCTATCGTTTTATAGGTATTTCACTCTTGCTGATAATGAAGCGGGCGAATAAAATTTTCATTTGAACTTGCTGCTCAAATTCTCCCTTTAATCGGGAATTTTTAGTAGCTTCTTGGTGCGTCCTTGTTTTTGTGCTCACTAAGGTAGTGAGTACTTCTTCAATAGTAATCGTGTTTTAGCACGAACGGGGGATTTTCATGAGTAATACATATCGCCATGGTGGATATACTGTGTCGGAAGGTGAATGGACGCCTTGGTATACTTTTGCGGGCATGCTTGAAAAGGTGAAGCATGAAGGTGGATGGGAGCATATCTTGCGGAGCAATCTTGATGAGCCCGATCCTGATGCAAATCACATCCATACCAAACAGAAGCCGAATGGCAGTGGAGGTTATACTGTTGTCCTTTGTCGCGTGAAGATCGATGACATGGGGTCAATCAATAGGCGTAAGCTTATTGAGGCTGTTAATTTCTGTACCGGGCTTGACCTGGATTATCGTTAGCTCAGCAGATTCCTCATTCAGTTTTATTATCGGTATAGAATCATATTCATTCGTTTTTAGTCTTAGTCATCTACCAAGATGAGCAAAAGGCTTACTGATGTGTATGCAGGAGGGGGTGAGGTAACTTGCTCCCTCTTTTTCCTGTGTCTGTTCCAAATGTACTATTTCCCCCGGATATTCTTTTATTTCAGAATAGGGTCATATATTTACCGATACAGTACCTCGATTCCCGGGAGCTTTTTGCCGCTGAGGAATTCGAGGGAGGCACCGCCGCCGGTGGAGACGTGTCCGAAGGATGAATCGGGGAAGCCTAAGGTTTTGAGCACTTCAGAGGTGTCGCCGCCGCCGATGACAGAGAAGCAGGTTGAGTGGATCTCGGAAACGGCTTGGGCGGCTGCACGGGTGCCGTTTTGGAAAGGTGCGAACTCGGTGAGGCCGAGGGGGCCGTTCCAGAGGATGGTTTGAGAATCGGCAATGATGGATTTGAACTTGTCGATAGTATCGGGACCGATGTCGAGAATTTTTGAGGTAGAGGATACGGCATCCACTGAGACGGTTTGTGTGGCTGCGGTGTTAGAAATTTCCGTAGCCGTGATGACGTCGGTTGGGAGAATGATTTGATCCGGGGTCATAGCTTTTTCGAGAATGGAACGGGCGAGGTCGAGTTTATCTTGTTCGTAGAGGGATTGTCCTACTTGTTTGCCCTGAGCTGCCAGGAAGGTGTTCGCGAGACCACCTCCGATGAGGATGTGCTGGGCCTTTGGGATGAACTGCTCGATGAGTGGAATCTTATCTTTGATTTTTGCTCCGCCAACAATGACCGTGAATGGCTGGTTTGGATTGGTGATGAGCGGTTCAAGTGCGGTGACTTCTTTCTCTACGAGGAGGCCGGAGTATGCGGGGAGGATGGTGCCGACGCCGAAGGCGGAGGCATGAGCGCGGTGACTCACTCCGAATCCATCGTTTACAAATACTTCACCTAGCTTGGCTAACTGCTTTGTAAATTCGACATTATTTGTTTCTTCGCCGGGATAAAAACGTGTGTTTTCCAACATAATAATCTCACCATCCTGCATGATGCTTACCTCCTTTTCCACTTCAGCACCAATGCATTCATTCATTTTTTTTACCGGTTTATTCAGGAGCTGCGAGAGGTGAGTGGCGACCATATTGAGCCGTAAATTTTCAACAACTTTTCCATCCGGACGTCCGAGGTGGCTCATAATAATCAGACGTCCGCCTTTTTCTAATAAATAATTTATCGTCGGAAGAGCCTTGGTTATGCGCGAATCGTCCTGAATATTTCCGGCATCGTCGGTTGGGACGTTGAAGTCCACGCGAAGAAGAATACGTTTACCTTTTGGATCAAAGTCGCGGATAGTTTTGAGCGTCATGAGTATAATAGTTAAAGGTCGCCGATATTCTACGCACGAAATGTTGCCATTTCAACTGCTGCTTGCGCAAATTCTTTTCCCTTATTCATTTTGGTCTTTTCAACTCTTTCTTTTGCTTGTTTTTCGTTTTCTACCGCCAAGACTCCGAAGATGATAGGCGTGTCTTCATCGAGCGTTACCTCCATTAATCCCTGATATGCCGTCTCTACGACAAGATCAAAATGTTTCGTCCCTCCGCGGATAACAACTCCTAAAGCGATAATGGCATGAAATTTTTTCGAAAGGGCGATTTTTAGGGCTGCAAATGGCAGCTCAAGTGTGCCAGGTACGCGATATACTTGTACATTTTTTATTCCTAACTCCTTGAGCTCATTTTGAGTATTGAGCAGGAGTTTTTGACCAAGCTCATCATTGAAGCGCGGGAGAATAATGGCTATTTTTAGACCTTTATTCGTGCTTTTCCTTAATTTTACCTGAGTAGATTTATTGAGTTTCATATTTTTATGTTATAAATGTTTTTTCTTATAAAAATGTATGCAGAGCGTGATGATAAGAGATGGAATAAATGAGAGTCCGATAAATACGGAGAGGGGGAGTGATATGGCGACTAATCCGAATAGACCTTCAATCACGTTTCCGTTTCTTCCTAGGAAGGTATTTATAACAATTTGAATGATAATTGATAGAGTGGCTGGAATAATTATGATTCCTATCATACATAGTCCTGTAATCGATATATTTTTGTAACTTTTAATTTTGAGCTTATGAAACAGGAGGGTACCTATCGCTGCTCCGATAATGATTCCCAATATGGCTCCATATTGTGCGCCGGTTTCATAGTTGTTAAAGACATTTATTCCCATGACGAGCCCTACCGCAAAACCAATTGCGGCCCATATCATTCCCATAAGTGTACCCGCTAGACATTGCGCCATGATTTTCCAATGAGCTTCTTTTATCATCATTATTTTTTTAAAATTAAATTAAATTTCTCTCTTTAAGAAAATGATACTTTGCCTCGCCTTCTTTTTCGTAGGTCATACGTTCGAGATAGCGGGAGATGAGGTCAATTTCGATATTTACCTCATTTCCAACTTTTGCATGTTTCATGTTGGTTGATTCGATGGTGTGGGGGATGAGTGAGACCTGAAATGTGGTGTCCTCAAGTTTGGAAATCGTCAGGCTGATACCATTGATGGTGACTGAGCCTTTGAAGGCGAGGTACCGGGCGAGGTCAGGTGGGAAGGTGACAGTGATTTCGTGTTTGTCGTTTACGGATGAGATTGTGCCTGTTCCGTCTACGTGACCTTGAACCAGATGGCCGTCGATTCCCTTAGAGAGAGTGAGGGAAGTTTCGAGGTTAACCTCGGTATTTGTCAGATAATTTTTGGCGATTGTTCGCTCAATCGTCTCCGGAATGGCATCAAATATGAGTGTATCGCCATTTTTTGAACGCACTGTCAAGCATACGCCGTCCATGGAGACTGAGTCTCCGATGCTCGCTTTTGAAGCTGTTTTTGGAGCCAAAATTGAAAATGTAACTATGTCATTTTCTTTTGTGATGGTCTTCATTTGTCCTAATTCTTCGGTTATACCCGTGAACATGGCTCAATTGTAACGTTTTATTCAAGGAAATGTAAGAAAAAGTTTAGGACGGGGTGCTAAGGTTCCAGATACTTATTTCTTAATCCTTTTTATTATGAAAGGTTACAACAAGGTTATGCTCATTGGTCGACTGGCCGCCGACCCGGAGCTCCGTCAGACGACTACCGGCCGCTCCGTAGCGAGTTTTGCTCTCGCCGTACATCGTCAGTCCGTGAAGGAGCCGAATAACGCGGACTTCCATCAGGTTGTGGCGTGGAGCAAGTTGGCGGATTTCTGTTCCCGTATCTTGAAGAAAGGGATGACGGTTTTTATCACTGGAAAGCTGGTGAAGCATTCTTATGAAGGCAAGAATGGCAAGCAGTTCGCTACTGAGGTTATTCTCCAGGATGTAAATATCTTGACCTGGAAGGGGAGGGAGTCTGTCGTGGAGGATCCCGCAGATGACGATATTGAAGAGGTAGAGGTGTCAGGCGATGAGTTGTCTGCTACAATACTTGCGTGATAAGCATTGTTATACCTACCTACAATCGGGCGGATATCCTGAAGGAGTGCTTGGAGCATCTGATGGTGCAAAAAACTGTAGATGGCTCAGGTGAACTTCATGATCAGTTCGAGGTTATCGTTGTAAATGATGGTAGCATCGATACTACAGCGAGCGTCGTACAGGCGTTTGCGTCCAACGATCATCAGGTATCCGTCCGATACCTTGAGAAGAAAAACGAAGGACAGGGGATCGCGCGTAATGTAGGCGTGCGTGAGGCGAAAGGAGATATCATTGTATTTATTGGGGACGATATTCTGGTGGAACCGGATTTTGTGGCAAAACATCTTGCATTTCACCTAGCGCATCCTGAGATTTCAGCGGGCCTTCTTGGTTTTATCGAATGGGATCCACGTATGCCGAAAACTCCATTGTATACGTTCATGACTAACGGCTCTCTGATTTTTGGTCGTTACGGAGGACATCAATTTGCTTTTGAAAAGTTAGAAGGAAAAACGGAGGCAAGTTATGATTTTTTCTATACCTCAAATATATCGCTCAAGAAAGAGCTTCTATTGAAGTATCCTTTCGATGAGTCGTTTCTGAAATATGGCTGGGAAGATATTGAGCTTGGATATCGGCTTATGAAAGATGCAAAATTTCATTTGTTTTATGATAAATCTATCGTCGGTTATCACTTCCATCTGATTGATGAAGAGGGATTACGGAAGCGAATGTATGCTATCGGAAAGGCGGCGGTTCTGTTTGATCGGAAATATCCCGAGTTGGGAAAGGTTCCGAAACTTTTTAAGAAATGTATTTTTTGGCTTATATCAATCCCCCCCATTATTTGGATATTTGATAAAGGTAGAGGCTTGTTCGGTGGGGCGTGGCACTACTGGTATTACTATCTTCTTTCAAAACGTTTTTTCTTGATGGGTTTGCAAGACTTCCCGAAATCTCTATAATACGAGTGACGTAATCGTCGATGAACTTCACTTCATGAAAAAAACCCTCTCGCTCTTTCTTTTGCTTTCCTTGTTTGTCGGACTTACCTCCGGTTGTTCTTTTTTCCTCAAGGATAATTCAGGAAAGGGAAAGGCAGCAAAAATTTTGTTAACGTACTATCGTTTTGGGGATGATGCCGAGGTTATTAAACCTTTGCTAGATAGCTACGAGTCTGCCCATCCGGGAACGACGATTCAGCTTGTAACTAAATTTCCAAACTATCAGGTATATGAGGATACATTAATTAATGAAATTGCCGAAGGTAATGGTCCTGATTTGTTCTCTGTTCCTAATACGTGGATTTATAAACATCAGAAAAAGATTGAGCCAATGCCTGATACTATGGGTACGGTTGATCAATATCGACAGAATTTCGTGGCTACGGCAGATCGGGATTTAGTACGTCCGGATTCACGATACCCAGGATTACTCAAAATTTTTGGAATTCCTCTTTTTGTCGATACGTTAGCGGTGTATTATAACAAGCTCCAGTACGAGGATCGAATTCCTAACTCAGGGCGACCTGCAACCCTTTGGAATAATTTTGTCGCCGATGGCATTGCTCTTGCCAAGACCGGTACTGAATCCGGTTTTGAAGTTTCCGGTACGGCGCTCGGACGAGTTGATAACATTTCCCACGGACTAGATGTTTTTTATAATCTCGTGTTGCAATATGGTGGAAGTTTTTATAATCAACAGGGGACGGATGCCGCGCTCAAGACTCTCATGGTTAAGAAAGATGACCAACAGATATATCCTTTCTCTCAAGCGTTGAATTTCTTTGCCGGTTTTGCCCGTAGCGATTCTCCGAATTATGTTTGGAATGCTGCTTCAGCATCACCCTTCGACTCACAAGAACTTCTCGCTTTTTCCCGTAGCCAGGTATCTTCTGTTTTTGGATATAGCGATGCGTACCAACGTATTATCTCCCTCTCAGGTAGCTCTGTGAAACAGGGTATGAAAACTATTGGGGCTAAAGATATTGGTATCGCGCCTCTTCCTCAATTTCAGGACCCGTCTGTTTCGACCAGCAAACGTGATGCTTTGGCTCACTACATGTTTGAAACGGTCTCCAGGAACTCAAAATATCAGAAACAGGCGTGGGAACTTCTTCTCTTTTTGGGGAATAAAAAGAATCAAGAGTACTACAATAGCAAAACTCATAAACCTACGAGTCGTCGTGACCTCCTGGAGGTCCAATCCAAAGATCCGATTTACGGCGTATTTGCCCAGCAGGTAGGATTTGCCAGTAGTCTGCCTCTCTATGATGAGGTACGGGTGAATGAGATTATCTCGAGAATGATCCAAGCTGTTTCCGATGGCTCAAGTGTCCCGAAAGATGCCGTTGAATCCGCTGATGCTCAAATAGGTGTTCTCCTTCCTAAGACCGGTTTCGTTGGTCCGGGTCCCCATCTTCTGCCGCAGGTGAAGAAGTAGTGATATTATGCGCTCATGAACCGTAGTTTTTCTCAGTTTATTCACCGATGTACAGAGGTAGTATTAGCTGGTTTTTTCGTAACGCTTTTTATTCCCCTTAAGTTACGATTATTTGAGCCTGATATTTTTTTAAGTGGTGATTTTAACCCTTATAATGTTTTTTATCTTTATGCTAGTGATGCGTTTTTCCTTTTAGCTCTTTTTTTTATCGCACTTCAGTTTTTCTTCGTATCCCATAAGACTGATGATGAAATATTGAATGAATTTACCATCGGGGATTGGCCTATTATACTTTTTTTTGGCCTCTTAATAGCCGTGTCTCTTATTTCTTTCTTTGTGGTGACGGCTTCATCGGAGATGTTGTTATTTTCTTGGCGTTGGGTTGAGATGCTTGGTTTGTATTATATTGTTTCCCGTAATATCCTTCCCCTCGCGACGATTGCTCGTTTTTTCGTGTGGGCGATGATATTGCAGAGTATCATGGCGGGATTTCAGTATTTTCACGGGTCGAGTCTTGGATTGTCTTTCCTCGGTGAACCCTTGCTTCATATTGGAGAGCCAGGGATAGCTACAATGACGATGCTCAGTAAGACGATATTGCGAGGATACGGTACGTTTTTGCACCCAAATATTTTTGCGGCTTATGCGATTTTTGGAGTTTTTCTTTCACTTTTATATCGAAAAACACGGCCTGTTTTTTTCTCAGTAGCCATCGGTATTCTTGTTTTTGGTATTATTATTTCTTTTTCTAGAATGGCTCTGTTTGCTCTTATAGCTCTCTTTATTCTCTCTTTTTTCTCGAAAAAAAAATACTTTTCCACCCGCGTTGTTTCGTATTCTTTGTTTAGTATTGTGGGTGTTTTGATGGCCGGTTTTCTTTCAGGTCTATTCTCTGTTCTCGTAGAGCGTTTTCAGTTTACCGATAATGCCGCGCTTCAGTTTCGGTATGCTAACTTTATCGATGGAATTCATGTATTCCTCAATTATCCTTTCGGGACGGGCTTGGGTGGTTCCACGACCGCTATGTCGATGATTTCATCGATGAAATTTGCCCCTTGGCAGTATCAGCCGGCGCATAATTTTTTTCTTGTTATGAGTGATGAGCTTGGGGTATTTGGACTTATTATTGTTTTGGTTGGTACTTTTTTTCTCTATCGGAATCTCTATCGAGATCGTCAATCTTATCCGCTTCATTTCGCGATTGGGGTAGCTTTTCTTTGCTTGTCACTCACGGATCATTATTTTTTTACGTTGTACCATGGACAGATACTACTCGTTCTTTTCCTTAGCTTCCTAGCTCTGGCGAAGCGAGAATCTTCTCCCAGTTCCCATTGAGAAATGTTTTGATGTCGCATGGTTTCTTCCCTTCCATCTGGAGTTCGAGAGGTAAGATCGCTCCTTGTTTCGTCCCAATGTGCAATACATCACCGGTAATTCTCATGACTCCCGGATTTAATGACGTTGTTGATTCATCGACTGAGGCTGCGAGAATTTTGAGTCTTTTGTTTTCCCATGTCGTAAAGCATGATGGCCAAGGAGTGTAGGCGCGAATTTTATTATGAATTTCTTTTGCCGTATTATTTTTCCAATCGATCAGTCCATCATTTTTTTCAATTTTTCCACATGTGGTTGCTTTGCTTTCATCCTGCGGAATTGCCGTGAGTGCGCCTTCCAGATAGTCACTGATTACCAGCGGTGCCATTGCGCCGCCCAGAACGGCGAGTTTCTTGTAGAGCGTGGTGTAGGTATCGTCTTTTTGAATTTCATGTTTTTTCAGGAGGAGAATGTTTCCTTCATCCATTTTTTCATTCATCTTCATGAATGTGATTCCCGTCGTTGAGTCTCCGTTAAGGAGTGCATGTTGAATAGGGGATGCACCTCGATATTTTGGCAATAATGAGCCGTGAATATTGATAGCTCCGTATTTTGGAAGTTCGAGTAGATTTGGTGGAATGATCTGTCCATAGGAGATGACGACGAAGAGGTCGGGTTGAAGTTCTTTCAGCAATGCATAGAAATCTTCATTTTTCCTGATTTTTTTTGGTTGCAATACCGGTATGTTTATGGTCTGAACATGCAATTTTACCGGTGTCGGTTCAAGTTTTTGATGACGTCCCACAGGCATATCCGGCTGTGATACAACCGCTTTTACTGATATTTCAGCGCTTTTTGAGAGTGCATCCAGAGCCGGTATGGCGAACTCCGATGTCCCGAAAAATATGACTTGATATTTCTTCATAAAATTCTTATAGTTCATTCTTCATATGCAAGATACCACAACTACATTTCGAGAGGCAAAAAAACTGATTGAACAATCGGAGAAAATTTTGTTGATTTCTCATCGCCGTCCGGACGGCGATACGTTAGGTGCCAATATCGCGATTCATTTGTTACTCCAGAGTATGGGCAAGCAAACCACCCTTGCCTGCATCGATGAACCATCTGAGCGATATGCATTTCTCCCTGATATTCGAACTTTTGTTCGTGAGTTTGACTTCCGTCAATACGACCTCATTATCGTCTCGGATGCGGGCGCGCATTATATGACCCAGTTTCATACGATCTATCCGGATATCTTCTCCGGAGTGGTTCCGGTGTTGAATATCGATCATCACGCGTCGAATGATAATTTTGGAACACTCAATATGGTCGATCCCGTAGCGCCTTCGGCGACGGTTATTGTTTATCGATGGTTTCGGTACATGAGAATTACAATAACTCCGAGTATAGCGACCGCCCTCCTTACTGGCATTTATAATGATACCGGAAGCTTGATGCACTCCAATACAACCGAAGAGGTCTATCTCCAGTCTGCCGATCTGGTTGCCCATGGGGCAAAAGTACATACCATTGCTCGATCCATGTTTCGAACCAATACTCTTAGCTCACTTAAATTGTGGGGCAGGACGCTTGAAAATATGACTGTGTCGAACGATGGGGTGTGTATCTCGGTTCTCACGACGCGCGACTTTGCCGATTGTGGCGCTCATCCTGATGAGTCCGGCGGCGTGATTGATTTACTCTATACCGTTCCGGATACAACCTATTGCCTCCTCCTCGCTGAAGACGGGAAGGGGAATATCAAAGGGTCGTTTCGCACACGAAGAGACGATGTTGACCTGACTCTACTGGCGGCAAAGTTCAATGGTGGTGGTCACAAGAAGGCCGCGGGTTTCAGTATTCCCGGGACTATTCACAAGGAAACGATGTGGAAAATCATCACTGATACCCTTCTTCCGTCCGCTTCTCAATTTCCTATACAAGGTTTGACCCTTCAGCAGTAGTTTGTTACAATCTTGCCATGTTTAGGAAGATTCTCACTATTGTTATTTTTTCCGTGTTTGTTGTTTTTAGTATCCCGTTTTTCCTCGGTCTTGCCCTTTCGCACACTTTTTTTTCTCAGAATTTTTATACCGGGACTTTTTTGAACACCGCTTATGTTCCGCTTGTCGACGCGGCTGCTGGAAATATGACGGAACTCGATCCTGCCATTGCGCGTTATTTCCCGCAAGACGAAATCCGACAACTTTTGATGATGCATTTTACCAAGGATGTTTTTCGCACTGTTATCGAAGGAACTTCCTCGAAGTTGCATCAAGAGATCGCCGCAACTCCCGCTAGCATCTCTCGATCTGACAAATTACCATTGAGCATCAATCTTACTCCGTTACTTGAACCGTCTAAGCTTTTTCTGCAGACGGCGACGCAACGTGTCCTCGATCGTCTTCCTCCGTGCAAGGCCGGTATTCAGCCTGAAATTACCGGTATTTTTCCCAGCTGTTCTCTCCTTTCCTGGAAAACAGATGATTTTAGAAATCAATTTAATAAGCAATTTCAACAAACTTATGAAAAGAAAATACTCAATAATGTCATGAGTGCCAATGGATCCGGTTTCGTCAAAAATATCGAGCTGGATGTCTCCCGTCGTGACATAGGTCTTGTACTTCGACAATTCGATATGATGAATATATACGTCGTATTATTTATGGTTGCTTTTGTCTCTTTAATGCTTCTTCTTTGGCTCCGCAAATTGAAAATCGGACTGATGTATTCGGGAATTATGATTGTTTCTTCCGGTGTTGTCGGCTTGTTGATTGCCATGATGCTTTCAAAGATTGTTTTATTTTTACCATCCGATGCTCTTATGGATCCTGCCTTGTCTGAAGCGAATATCGCCCTGGCACGCGAAATACTCGGTGTTGTTTTTGTATCGTTTGCCAAGGCTTATGCCGGAATTCTCTTGGTGATTACCCTCCTTGGTGGTTCGGTGTATGCTTTATCTCGTCGTTACCTTGCCTAATTATGACGCATCATCGCTATCTTTCGATTATTGGAGTTGCTGCCGCAATGAGCTGGCTGGGCTGGCTGGTGGTGGTTTTTAAACTTGCTCCATTTGAGTCAACAGGGATGGCGCTTGGGTTTTTCTTTCTTACTCTTTTCCTTGCCCTGGCATGTAGTTTTGCTATTTTTGGCTTCTATGTACGTCTTTGGCTTAATCGAAATGAAGTATACTATCATCATATCAATATCTCGCTCAGACAGGGTGTGCTCTTGAGTGTGTTGGCGGAGGCGGCACTTGCTCTTCAGTTGGCCGGAGTATTGACTTGGTGGACCGGCATATTACTTATCACCTCCATCGTCTTGGTGGAGTTGTATTTTGCGTTAAGTTTTAAATAGGTTATTTTACAGTCCGTAGAAATGTTTTTTCACAAACCCTATTTTTTCCAATGGGAATAGCGCCAGCCAGGCTCTGCCTTCCATGCGATCAAGTCCGATAAACGCATCCGCGTCAGTTTTACAGCCGCTGATCATCGAACTCCTGAAACAACTTCGCGCGTCGGAGGATACTTGTCGATTATCTCCGAATACAAGGTATCTTCCCTCCGGTACTACGAATTTTGTTTTTTCCGGGATGAGAGGGAGTGTGTTTCCCTGATTGGCCGCGCTTAAATAGGGTTCATCTAATTTAATTCCATCTGGGTGTTCCTTGTTCGTGACGTATACGTAACCATTTTTGAGATCAACGGTTTCTCCCGGTAGTCCAATAATTCGCTTGATGAAAAACTCCTGTCCATCCATATGGAGAAGCGTCTTGAAGAGTGACTCGAGTTTTCCATAGGTATCGCTGCTTGGAGGTCTGAATACGATAATATCTCCTCTTTCCGGAGAATCAATAATGTATCCTAACTTACTAATAATGAGATATTCTCCATATCCCGTGTTGCATACTCCGTTTCGATAATTCATGGTGTTGCACATCGATGTTCCATGTACCTGAAACGGCGCGACGAGATAGCTGCGTATAAACACTACCATCGCGATGATTACTACGGCATCAATAATTATTTCTCCTATAAATTTTATAGCTTTTTTTATCCCCGGAGGAACGTTCGGCCTTTTCTTCTGCGGATGTAATACATGGTTCATGGCTGCCATCTTATATTTTATTCGCTTTATTTACAAGTGTCAGTAACTCCAGTACAATTCCCTTGTATGAAATTGGCATATTATTTTTTTGGTGAGTATCTCGAAAAAGGAGAGAAGGTGCATGCGGTTATTCATCGACATCTTGCCGTAATGTCTCCCATATTTATTAAAATTCTTATCATTGGATTTCTTTTTCCCATCGGTATCGTTTACTTTTTTCCAATGCTTTTTTGGTTGATGGTTTCATGGATGATTTTGGCTGTCCTTCGAATTTTTTATGATCTCTACGATTGGTATTATTATGTCTGGCTGATTACCGATAGAGGTATTCTTGATATTCGTTCACCGGGACTCTTCGAGGTTTCTACCGCGAGAGTTGAGTATCATATGATCGAGGGTGTCAGCTACACTATTGCCGGTTTTTGGCGAACAGTGCTTGGTTTTGGCGATATCACCATCCAGAAAGTCGGCTCTGGCTCGGTAATGACTATGCACGGGGGCGATAATCCTAAAAGGATTGAACGATTTGTTCTGAAGTATCAGGAAGAATATATGGAACATCATAATTACAATAGTCACGATACGCTCAAGTCTCTTCTTTCCGGTATGCTCTATGAGCATATGAAAAAGGCGGGGCATGATGATTCTTCTCATTCGGAGCCAATAAAAAAGAAAAAATAAGCACTTTCTATGAATGTATTGAATGTCGGTATTGCTATTCTCTTTCTGATGTTTGTTGGATTTTGTTTGTATGTAGCCTTTTTTCGAAAGCGTCTTGTTTTTTCATTGAAGGACGTTGACATGATACGTACCCGTTTTGCCGAACTGGAAAAGAAGCTTCATTGGGATCCTCGTTTTGTCGTAATGGAAGGGGATAAACTCTTACATTTCCTCTTTCAAAAGCTTGGGTACAAAGGAGTGCTTGGCGATTCACTCAAAAGGGCCGGACGTCAGTTTTCTCATGAGCAAGATTTGTGGAGGGCTCATAAGTTGAGAAATTCTTTGGCGCATGAGTTGGGTAGTGAGGTTGATATCAAAATGGCTCGATCTGCGCTCAAGGCTTATAAATCGGCATTTGAGCAGTGCGGTATTTCATTCCCTTCCCATGAATAAGCCATTTATTATTGGCATTTTCGGCCCAATCGGTTCAGGGAAATCTACGGTTGCCGGTTTATTTCGAGAGAATAGGTATGTTGCGTGGGATGCGGATGAAGTCGTAAGTCGACTGTATATGTCCGGTGGAACAGGCGCGAAAAAAATTGGTGAGTTCTTCGGGTATACATTTTTGAATAAAGATGGTTCTGTTTCGAAGAAGAAGTTGGGTCGTCTTGTACTGTCACATCCTGCCAAGATGCGAATTCTCGGGCATATTATTCATCCACTCGTCGTGAATGACGCTCAGCACTGGATTGACGAACAGAAAAAGGCCGGGAATTTTTTGTTAGTTCTTGAGTCGTCGGCTTTTGAACCTGCGGACCTTGGACGTTTTCCCTGTGTGCTGCTGCGCGTGACTTCTGATGAGCAACTTTGTCGAGAGAGGGTTCTATTGAGAGGGAAGGATGATGCCTATTTCGATGCAATGAGTCATAATTTTCGTGATTATGAAACGCCACATCAAATTGTCAATAACGGTAGTTTGGAGGATTTGAAAAAGGTATTTGAAAATGTCCTTCCAGCCATTACAATGAATGCGATCTAATTTCTCCTTTATGCCAACAGAAAAAATGGAACTTGAAACGATTATCGGTCTTGAAATTCACGCGCAAATTGCCACGAAATCGAAGATGTTTTGTTCTTGTTCGGCTAACGCCTATAATGCCGAGCCCAATGAAAATACCTGCCCGGTTTGCATGGGTTTTCCGGGACAGCTACCTGTTATTAACGTTGAGGCTGTTCGTAAAGGAGCGATTGCGGCTATGGCGCTCCAGTGTACTATTCCTGAGTATTCCAAGTTTGATAGAAAAAATTATTTTTACCCGGATTCCCCGAAGGGGTACCAAATTTCACAGTTCGATAAGCCGCTTTCTGAACATGGGAAGATTACGATTCGCGTGCAAGGGGAGGATAAAGTTGTGGGTATTACCCGTCTTCACTTGGAAGACGATGCCGGTAAGTTGACGCATGTTGATCGTGGGACGCTCTGTGATTTTAATCGTGCGGGCGTGGCATTGATGGAAATCGTTAGTGATCCGGATATGCGTAGTAGCGCCGAGGCAGCCGCATATGCCAAAGAGATTCAAGTTATTGTTCGATATGTCGGATCGAGTGATGCTGATATGGAAAAGGGCATGATGCGTTTCGATGCGAGCGTTTCAATGAGGCCAAAAGGAGATACTAAACTCTATCCACGTGCTGAAATTAAAAATTTGAACTCATTCAAGTCGCTCGAGGCAGCAATAGAGTACGAAGTTGGACGACAGCGAAAACTATGGGAAGATGGCAAACCTCAGAGCAAAGATATTACCGTTGGATGGAAGGAGGAGAAGCAGGCCACGTACTTTATGCGCGAAAAAGAAGGTGCCGATGATTATCGATATTTCCCGGAACCGGATTTGCCACCTTTGGGCTTGAGTGAGGCAATCTTGAATGAACTTCGTAGTTCGCTACCGGAGTTACCGGCCGTTCGCAGAGGTCGATATATACGTGATTTTGCGCTTTCTGAAGCCGATGTTGAACTTCTTACCGAGGACAAGGATTTAGCTGCATACTTTGAAAATACGTTGAAAGTTGCTACCCATGATCCTAAAAAGGTAGCGAGTTTTATTACAACCGTTATTCTTCGCTTCTTAAAAGAAGACGCCAAGGATATCGATGAATGTCCCGTATCTCCTGAACATCTTGGAGAACTCTTGAATGCGGTTGAGTCCGGAAAAATTTCTAACAATATGGCAAAGGGAGAGATTTTTGAGGAGATGTATCTGAAGGGGAAAAGCCCACTTGAAATTATTAAGGAAAAGGGACTTGAACAGGTGAGTGACACGGGCGAGATTGAAAAAATCGCGAGTGAGGTTCTTGGTATGCATGTCGATCAGGTCGCTGAATATAAATCCGGAAAAGTGAAGGTTTTTGGGTTCCTCGTTGGTCAGGTGATGGCCCGCATGAAGGGTCGTGCCAATCCCGGAGTAGTAAATGATGTGGTTAAAAAACTCCTAGGGTAGTACTGGTTGATATTTCACGGAATGTTTTGTTATCCGTCAAATCCATAGTATAATCTTTATTACAGAGATCATAACCTCACTCCCATGGTCACCTCAACTCTTGATATTCTATATTTGTCGCTTGCCGTAGGCTTTATTGTCTTGGTAATTTTCTTGTCGATTACGCTTTTGTACACGATTTTTATTTTGAGAGATGTTTCGAGTGTGACGCAGGACGTGAAAGAGGTAACAGAAAAGGTAAATCAGGTTATCGTAAGTCCACTAAATGCGTTTCATTTTCTTGTTGAACAATTAAAACCGTATTTGGAAAATGCTTTCCATGCTATTCAGCAGAGGAGGGCGAAGAAGGGGAAGAAGTAGACGCGGTGTCTTTTTTGTATGTTGTAATGGGTTATTCCGTGGCTATTGTTTTATTCTCTATCTGTTTTTTAATGTAAAAATTTCCCCGTTCCTACATTCTATATTAGAATAGGTACGTTTTTCGTACTCTTTCTTATATCAAATGTATTTTCGTGCACAAATCTGCATAACGAAAGAGGATATCATGTCTGAATTTCAGCTCAATTCGCAGGCTGCTCAGGCACGGATCAAACGTGCCTTCAAGAGCGGTTCGCTTTTACCCCTCAGAAAAGGTTTGTATCTTACCTCCGCCTCCTATAATCACGAGTCGAATAGGGTTGAATTGGCTGAGTTTGTAGCCTCGAAGCTTCGAAGTCCTTCGTACATCAGTTTAGAATATGTACTTGAACGGTCTCATCTGCTTCCACCTCGATCTGTTTTATCAGTTACTTCCATCACCGATGACCAGACCTCTACTTTTGAAAATTTTTTAGGAAATTTCGTTTATAGAAATATCAAGCCAAGTTGTTACTTTGGTTTTGAAGAGGTGAAGTTTCGTGATCAGGTTTATCATGTTGCCACCAAGGCCAAAGCACTATTTGATTATCTCTATCTTAGGCCTGAATTTGGTTCTCGTAGTGAAAAATATCTTCGCATACAACTTTTTAAAAAGTCATCACTTCAATGGGAAAATTTTTCAGAAGGGGATTTTGAGCAGTTCGAATCCTATGTTTGGAAATCAAACTCTTTCAAAATGATGCGCCTGCGTCGGGTGGTTGGAGCGTATTTTGAAGGAAAAAAGTTTGATGCGTGGAGAAAACAACTATTGGCGTGATATTTTTTTATATGGAAACACTGCTACGGCGTTCCAGATGCGTTTCCAGCGTTTTGGCTCTTTGGTGAGGCGGTAGAGCCATTCGAGGCCGAGGTTTTGGAGGAAGATGGGGGCGCGTTTGATGGAGCCGGAGATGTAATCAAATGTTCCACCTATGCCGATAGCGACTTTTATAGTGGGCATTTTGTGAATGTTGCGGGCGATCCATTTTTCTTGAGCAGGGGCGCCATACGCGACGAAAAGCATGTCAGGATTGGTGTCGTTGATGATGTCTTTTATTTTTTCTTCTTCGTGCATTGATGGGGATCCTGCGTGAGTGCCGACGATACTGATCGTTGGAAATCTTTTTTCCAGTTCGTGCTTCGTCTTGTGAGCTACTCCGGGTTGTGCGCCTAGGAGAAATATTTTTGTGCCTTTTTTGGCTGCACGTTCTGCTATATCGAGTATGAGATCAGAACCTTTTATGAGTTCAGGTAGGGGAGTGGTTGGTTTTTTGAAGAGGAGCTTGACGAGCTTGAGGATGGATATAATTTTGGAGTCGTTTTGTGTATTGGCAGCCCAGAGTAGTCCTGTTCCATCGGCAGTGTTGATGGTGGATGTATTGAGAATTTCCATGAATTCTTTGTCGTTTTGTGCAGCGAGAATCATTTCAGGGTTTACCGTTATAATATGCATTTGATCTTTATTCGCACGAAAAATCACATCTAATAATTCAGATTTTGTGAATGCATCAACCGGTATGCCCATGATGGTTATCCTTTTTTGCATATGACGATGATATTGTGATGGGAGAAAAATATTTTTTCTATAGTGAGTTTTTTGGCTACTAGTCTACGTAATTCCGATTTGGTGAAAGCATGATAGTATCGTTCGAGTTTGTTATTCCATCCGATGAAGAGATCATTCCATTCATGTGGACCACAAAGAATTTTTGAGAGAATTGCTTTTAGTATTGATGAGATATACTTTTTTTGCCAGAGATTCCAAACGGATATGATGATTGTTCCGTTGGGTTTCGTGATGCGGATGAGTTCATTTATGGCTTTTTCTCGTAGTTCATTTGAGGGGATGTGAGGAAGTGTAGCGATGCAAAATGTAACGTCGGTTGAGTTGGATGGTAGGGGAATTTCGAGGAGAGATCCTTCGATGAACGTTTTGGTTGGGTGAAGTTTTTTGGCTTCCGAGAGGAGATTTTTACTGATGTCGACTCCCGTATAAGTGATGTCTTTTGGAAGACTTTCGATCAGTCGGCCGTTGCCGCAGCCTATGTCGGCTACTACAGCATGAGGTAGAATTTCGTTCTTGAAGGCTTCAAACTCGGCCCAAGGTGCTTTTCGGGTTTGGGAAAACTCAGAAGCGATTATGTCGTAATCCAGCTTTACTTTTTCTAAAATTTGTCGGGCAATTTCTGATTTCATATGGTAGAATGGGCTTCGCCATGCATCAAATACCCATAAATCATACCCTGAAGGAGTTGGTCAGACAAGCGCTGAAATCGCCAGTGAAGGATCAAACGACTTTGCAGCAATTGAAGAATCTTTATTCGTCGAAGCATAAAGTTTCTACTCCGACGAACATGGAGCTGATTGAGGCGTACCGACATATGATCACCGACAAGGAAATTGTGGAGGATCGAGAATTTATGAAATTCTTGAGAAAGAGGGGAGTTCGATCGATGTCGGGAATTGTTTCTATTACGGTTATCACGAAAGCCTTCCCTTGCCCTGGAAAGTGCATTTTCTGCCCGACGGAGCCTGGAATGCCAAAGAGTTATCTCTCGAATGAGCCGGCGATTATGAGAGCCATCCTGAATGATTTTGGAGCATATCGACAAACGGTGAATCGTATCGATAGTTTGAAACGAACCGGTCATGAAACGGACAAAGTTGAAATAATTGTCTCTGGAGGAACGTTTTCCTTTTATCCGCATGCCTACCAGACGGCTTTTACTAGGCAAATTTTTAATGCGTTAAATTATCCGTTGAAACCGGCAAGGAGTTTACTGAAGGCACAACAGCTCAATGAAAAAGCAGAAAATAGATGTGTCGGTTTGTCTTTTGAGACGCGGCCGGATCACATAACGGAGTTGGAAGTGAAGCGCCTCGCTACGCTCGGCGCCACTAAAATCGAGATCGGTATTCAGTGTCTGGACGACGAGATCTACGCCCTCAACCAGCGAGGCCACACGATCGCCGATGTGGCCAGATGTATGCAGCTTCTCAAAGATGGCTGTTTCAAGGTCAACGCCCACATGATGCCAAATCTCTATGGCTCCACCCCTGAGCGCGATTACGAAATGACGAAGGAGTTATTTGATAATCCGGCCTTTCGACCTGACTGGATGAAGATTTATCCGACGATGGTTGTGCCGTGGTCTGTCCTGGAAAAGATGCACAAACGTGGCGAGTTCAAGGCGTATTCTGATGAGGTGTTGATTGACTTGATGTGTAAAATTAAACCGCTTATTCCTGAATATGTTCGTGTAACCCGCTTGTACCGCGATATTCCTGCACCGACGATTGTTGACGGATCCAAGATTTCTAATTTGCGACAAGTAGTCCAGGAAGAAATGAAACGACGCGGACTTCCATCGTGCCGATGTATCCGTTGCCGAGAAGTGCGTGATACGGTGGTCGACCCAAAAGACCTGCGTATGCGCGTAACCGAGTATGACGCCTCGAACGGCAGAGAGTATTTCATTCAGTGGGAAGATCCTGTTTCTGATAAGATTTGTGCGTTCATCAGACTCAGATTCCCATCGCAGTATTTCACCGGCAAGAAACATTTCATCAAAGAGCTCCAAGATTGCGCCCTCATTCGCGAGCTTCACGTCTATGGCATGCAGATTCCGCTCAACGATAGGGAAGAGGGCTCGCAACAGCACTTTGGCCTGGGTAAGACGCTTCTCGTGAAGGCCGAGGAGATCTCCCGTGCTGCCGGATTCAAGAAAATGGCTATTATTAGCGGTGTTGGAGTGCGTGAATACTACCGTAAAACCGGATACCAGCTTGATGGGACGTATATGGTGAAGGGGATTTAGCTTTGAGCAATTGACTTATATCTATAGATATATTATAATGTGTGTATTATTGTTTTAACGCTATACGTATGGCTCCTGATGCTTCCGCGGATGATATTATCGATTCTTTGGATGGTTGCGTGTCGGCACATATTTCCGTTAATGACGGGGAGGTTATTGATATCCTTGATTCCATTAATCTTACCTCTGAGCAATTGAAGCAGATATTGCAAATTTGTAATAAGGGATTCCAAATATCTCTATCTGAAAGAATGCCCTCGGATTCGTACCAAGCCATTATTGACTATATTCGTGAACGTTTATCTCGATGTTCCTGATTATATATGTTACGCATTCAAACACCCCCATTACTTTTAGAGGATTCACTGGCGGGCGTGTCTGTGCCTTCTGATGATATCCATACCGTTCTTGAAATTGAGGGAATAACTCCGAGAGTAGGGGAGAGTGTTTTTTATGCGGCGGATCATGTTCCTGATGGCTATGAACCGATTGTCACTCATATGCGCGATAGAGTCGCTGATATTCTTGATAGAATGGGCTTTTTTGTTTTTACACAGCCCCAAGCTAGCACCATGAAGTCCGGAGCTTGGAAGCCTCTTACCGATCCGAGCCTTGTTTTTAAACATACCAAAGGTTTCATCCCTAGACGTTTCGATGTACCTGATCATCCCAATTTGGTCGCTGAGAGAATTTTTCCACTTTATGACATATATGGAAATAATCTCCCCGAAGCTCTTACGGTCGCCCCTTCTCATTACGGTATACAAACGTTAGATGAGGTCGGGCATAATCTTTCATTGCCATATCGATTAAAGGTATTGCTTGATGCGCTTCGTGGCAGTCATGCTGCTCTTTTTCCTCAATCCATTCATCACTCAGATGTTAAACCGGCTAATATCTTTGCTGTTAAAAATTCCCATGGAGCAAGCGGTAAACTTTTTGATTTTGAAGGGGTAGGGCTTAATGCTGTTAAATCCGCACTTTATAGCCCATCAGCATATTTCGGAAAATACACTACTCGTTTGCATGTCGGGCATGATGTATTTTCCTATGGTATTTCAATTCTTGAAATTCTCACTTCCGATGATATTGTCATTCATTTCCATAACGCATGGCAGAAGAGAAGGGGAATGATCGATCGTATTACGCCACCATCTGTTTCTTCTTCTCAAATGCTCGAGTTGTATTTTCGAGGATTTTCTCATTTGTTTGCCGATCATTGCCAACGTAATGCAATTCCTAAGCAGGTGGAAATTGTTATTCTTGAAATGCTTGATCCTCGCTTGGGGGATGTGATTAACGTCGCTTCCATCATTCGCCGTATAGAGTCGATATATCAACTCAAGAAACTTATCTAAAGCTACCAGCTTTGATTCAGCTTTGCAGCTTTGGAGGTATTACTTTGTACAATGTATCTTGTGCAAAGTATTGTGGTTCCGAATAGTCGAATCGGTGTTGACGGATGCGTATAAGTGTTAATAACGTTCCGGGTGCCAATGTATACATGTATAGCAACGGTATAATAAAATATACACAGGTGCTCTGGTATGATTATGACTTCGAATATATTACCTCTTCATTCGACCTATGCTCCTCTCCCCTGCTCTATCATCCCTGAAAAATGGCTCTGGGACTGTAAAAATGGCAAAACTGCCTCTAGGATGCGCTGGAATTGAAAAGATGAGTTATAGGACGTTTTGCTCATAAACTGCCAAGCTTTTTTGCCACATCTTCATCAATATAACTTCCTAATGCTTTTATTCTTTGCCTAATGTCTATAATTGTCGTCGCGAAGCGGGGTGCTCCAGATAGACCACTACATGTTTTTTTGATTCCCATGCCGTGTGTGTGAATTTCGAGTAATTTGCTGTTTACTTTTGGACGGAGATTTATTGCATCTTGTATGGCGCTTGTGGCGCCAACTCTTGCCATGTCGATATACGCACTTGCTCCACTGAGCATGGCCTGTCCATCGTAGAGTGCTTTTTCAAATTCAGAGGCTTTGGTTTCACATGTATTACCCGATATTTTTGTTACCTGTGGGGATGAGCAATTTGTTCCTGACAATACCGATAGTGATATGGCTAAAGGGGCTAATGTTTGGCTAATGCTTTTCATAAGTGAGGGTGATATTTTTTAGATCGTTATTTTACTCTTTTTTTGCTGCTTGTCAATACTAGTCGTTGATGTACACGGCCTCGAGCTTGTCGAGTTTAGCTTTGAGGAGAGGAAAATTTGAGAGATTTGAGTCGTTTTCTATGAGCTTGATGGCGTATTGGCGGGCTTTGGAGATGGTGTGAGCGTCGGTGAGGGAGGCCATTTTGAGGTCTGGAATGCCGGATTGGCGTACGCCGTAGAGTTCGCCGGGACCACGCATCTCGAGATCGATCTCGGCGAGGGCGAAGCCACTGTGGTATTTGACCATAGCCGATAGGCGTTTAGTTGAGGTCTGGGATTCTTTATTGGTAAAAAGAAAGCAGTAGGATTGATGGTCGCTGCGTCCTACGCGGCCGCGGAATTGGTGGAGCTGAGAAAGACCGAATCGTTCGGCTCCTTCAATAATCATAATAGTTGCATTTGGGACGTCGATGCCGACCTCGATGACCGATGTGGAGACGAGAAGGTGAATTTCATTATTTGAGAATCTTCCCATGATGTCATCTTTTTCTTCCTGTTTCATTTTGCCATGGAGGAATTCTACTTTCAGTTCGGGGAAGATGTGATTACTCAGTTCCTCGTAGGCTTCTGCTACGGAGCGGGCTTCTATTGTATCTGATTCGTCGATGAGTGGGCAGACTACGAATACTTGTCGTCCTTTTTGTACCTGCTCACGTATCCAATTGTAGGCATCCTTACGCTTCTTTTCAGGTACGATGTGTGTTTCGATTGGTTTGCGACCTGGCGGGAGTTCGTCGATGACGGAAAGGTCTTGATCGCCGTAGAGGGTCATGGCGAGGGTGCGAGGGATGGGCGTTGCGGAGAGCGAGAGGAGGTGCGGACCGCCGTGGGATTTGAGCGTATCGCGCTGCTTCACTCCAAATCGATGCTGTTCGTCAATGATGGCGAGGCCGAGTTTTTTGAATCCGACGGCTTCCTGAATGAGGGAGTGGGTTCCAACCACTAGATCGCATGTACCTGTTTTGAGTTGAAGGATGATTTCTTCCTTTTGTTTTGTGGGTGTTGAGCCTAATACTTGCTGAATATTGATACCGTACTGTACAAAAAATTTATACAATGTTTTATAGTGTTGTTTTGTGAGGATTTCTGTCGGTGCCATGATGGCTACTTGGTGTCCGTTTTTGATCATAGAGAGGGCGGCGAGTCCGGCGATAACGGTTTTTCCGGAGCCAACATCTCCCTGAACTAATCGTGACATGGGGATGTCTTTTTCCAGGTCGTCGATGATCTCGGTGAGGACTTTTGCTTGAGCATCAGTGAGCTGAAACGGGAGATTGCCGAGCATCTCCTGGAGGTATTCTTTGTTGATGCCAATCTTCTTGATCTTGCTCGCATCTGAGTGTTGCCAGAGCCACTTTTTGTGAATAGCCTTGAGCTGGAGGAGGAAGAGCTCATCGAAGGAGAGTCTCTTCTTGGCTGCCTCCAAATCCTCTACCGTGTGCGGATAGTGCGCGAACTCAATCGCCTCTTTCAATGGAATGAGTTTTTCTTTTTCGCGAATTGGTTCCGGCAGGTAATCCTCTATTTGTTTCAAAAATTCATTCAGCACCGGTCGCATTTTTTCTCGAATCCATTTTGAATTAAGGCCTTCTGTCTCATGATATATTGGCACGATACGTCCGGTGTGGAGCTGCTCTTCTCGCTTATGCTCAACCGTCGGACTCGCAATTCCCAGTTTGCGCATATTCAATTTTGCCTTACCGCTCACAAAAACATGCATGCCAGATTTGAATTGATGCATGATGAATTTCTGATTAAACCAGACAAGCTCGATTCCGCCCGTGTCATCCGTAAGGAGGGCTTTGGTGAACTGACGGCCACCGGGAAGTTTTTTGGAGAAGAAGTTAGAGAGGGTGCCGGAAAAGGTTTGCAACTCCCCTTCTTTGGCATCGGAGATGGGAGTGATGCCTGAAGAATCCGTATAGGCACGCGGAAAATAGTAGATGAAGTCCTCTACCGTCTTTACTCCAACACTTTGAAGGAGTTGTAGATGTTGAGTGTTGGTACCGAGGATGGATTTGAGAGGAGAGGAAAGAGTGTGCATGATAGAAATTATGTTGTGATCTCTACTTCCTTTCTTAAGCCATCAAGTAAAATTTGAAAATTATCAAGAAAGCCATGATTTCCTAAAATTATGTTCGGTTGTGATTCTGCAAAATATACTTCATCATCCCATTTAATACTTCTGAAGCCATTTTGATCTAATATATGACTGATTTTAATTTTGGATGGATATACGATTATGCCTTTTGTGAGTATAAAATTTTTCCCATTTCTGAATAAGATACGGACAAGTGGACGATATATGTTTTTACCGTTACCGATTTCAAATTTTGAATATGCAAATTTCATTATTTATCCGACAATATATCCCTTTGGAATTAATGCAAATGCAACTTTTCGCATATCCTCCTTCTTAACCTTTTCTCGTAATTTTGAAAATATTTTATCAGATGCGATAATTTTTTCATTTTTTTCTGCCACCCACTTGCCAGCATATTTTGCTTCGTATCTCATAGAAAATTTATAAGAGGTTTTATTGTAGCTCCTTGTTGCGTGAATGTCGAATTTTTAGTGTCATCAATTTGTGGCAACACGCAAGGCAAGCAATCTTTAGTGCTTCTGTGGCTGCTTGATTTTGCTGGCTTTTTTCATACCTAACTTTGTCGCCTTTTTGGCTAGATATATCCCTTCTTTGTACTCGACGATTCGTTCTTTTTTTACGGCTTTGGTGGCTGCTTTTGAAAGCACTTTTTTTGAGGTCATAATAGCTTATTGTTAATTATGAGTTCATGCTACTCCATTATTAATTTTTTGGCTAGTTTGAGGGCTTCATGTTTTCATCGTCATGAATTGTCTGTCGTTGTTCTTGAATCCAAGTTTTTCGTAGATACTTGCAGCCCGAGTATTGTGTTTTTCAACTTCGAGATAAAGCATTTTTATCTTCAGTTTCTTACTTTTCCTTATGATGTATTTTAGCGTTTCTGTTCCGATGCCTTGATTTCGATATTTTGCATTTATGTAGACTTCGTCGATGTATGCGCATTGTCCTTTGTGCTCAAAACTGAAACAAAATGTTAGTATTATGTATCCAATTAATTTTTTATTGATTTCAACTACCCAGATATTTCCAAGATGTGAGTTTTTTAAAAAAAACTTGAGGTTTTTTGTGGTAATTTTTTTATTGAATGGATAGTTGTCGAGTTTATTAAAATCCCTCATCATTTCGATAAGTTCCTCTGTATTTTTTTCTGAAAAAGCTTTGATTTTGATCATGTTGTTCCTCTGAGTAATATCGTATTCACTTATTACACAAGTTTATAAAATCCCCTCTTTCCGATCTGCAAAATTGAATCTCCCGTAATATTGATGGTGCTCATGAAATCTTCGATTTTTTCGCCGTTGTATTTGACGGCGCCGCCTTGGATGAGGCGGCGGGCTTCACCTTTGGAGGGGCAGGCTTTGAGCTCGATCATGATGTCAACGATGTTCATGTTGGTGTCAGAGAGTTTAACTTCCGGAATTTCATCGGGAAGTTCTTTTTTGGAAAAAACTTGGATGAAGTGTTCTTCGGTTTCTGTTGCGGCTGCCGCGGAGTGATAGATTGTGACGATTTCGCGGGCGAGGCGCATTTTGAGGTTGCGCGGATTTTCGCCGGAGAGAAGTTGTTTGTTGATATCGTTTATCTCGTTGACAGAGAGATTCGTCGTGAGTTCGAAATAACGAACGATCAAGTTGTCGGGAATTGACATGGTCTTGCCGTACATGTCCTTCGGATCTTCATTGATGCCGATGTAGTTGCCGGTGGTTTTACCCATTTTCTTCACGCCGTCGGTGCCTTCGAGAATAGGGACGGTGAGGACGCACTGGGGAGTTTGACCGTAAGAGCGTTGGATTTCGCGGCCGGCCAGGAGATTGAAAGTCTGGTCTGTACCGCCGAGCTCGACGTCAGCCTGAATGGCGACGGAGTCGTAACCCTGCATGAGTGGATACATGAATTCGTGAACGTATATTGGCGCCTTGGCCTTGAGGCGGTCTTGAAACATGTCGCGCTCCATCATCTGCTGTACGGTGAAGACGGAGGCGAGGCGAGTGACATCGGAGAATGTCAGCTTGCCGAGCCAGTCAGCGTTCCAGACGACTTCGATTTTTTCAGTGTCGAGAACTTTTGAGGCTTGAGCGAGATAATGTTTCGCATTTTCTTCGAGCTCGACTTGCGTCTTGAGAGGGCGTGCCTCGGCTTTGCCTGATGGATCTCCTATCTGTCCGGTGAAGTTACCAAAGAGGAGAACGGCGGTGTGGCCGGCATCCTGGAACTGTCGCATCTTGCGAAGTGGTACCATGTGTCCAAGGTGGAGATCTGCTCCTGTTGGATCGATTCCTAGCTTGACTCGTAATTTTTTGCCTGATTTGAGCTTTTCTTCCAGCTCTTTGCGGACGATAACGTCGGCGACTCCTTTGTCGAGGATGGCCGAGATAATTTCTTTTGTATCTTTCATGAGACTATTTTACTGGTGTTTCAAAGCTGTGGCAAGCAGAGTGGTCGTTGAGCTTGCGGGGTGTTGTCCATTCCTGATGACACTTATTTTGCTGTTTTGTGGCTTATTCATTGACGAAGGCGGCTTTTCAGGAGTATTACTGTTTTCCTTTTATTTTATAGTATGATTGAACAATCGCTGGTTCACTTGGGTCTTCGAGATAAGGAAGTGCTGGTTTTTGTTACGTTAGCTCGGTTAGGTTCTCAGCCGGCGAGTATTATTGCCCAGCGATCTGAGCTGAATCGTGCGACAACCTATGCTATCTTAGAATCACTTATGCAACGTGGATTTGTTTCAAAAATAGTAAGCAATAATGTTCAGTCCTTTTCCGCCATTACCCCTCATAAAATTTTGGAGCTGATGAAGGTGAAAAAGTTCGAGATCGAGAGGCAGGAACGCCACTTGCATTCCGTTATGCCCTCACTGATGGGTATGATGACTCCGCACCCTACTGCTCCAAAAGTAACGTATTTCGAAGGTGAAGAAGGTGTAAAAAATGTCATGGAAGAAACATTGAAGTCTACGGAGACGTTACTTTGTTATTGTCCTTTAGAAAAATGGCTCGAAGGTCCTCTGGCCTATTATATTCGTGATTATGTCTATCGACGTACGCAGATTGTAAAAATTCCAAATAGGGTTTTGGAATCGGATACTATTCAGAGTCGTGCGTTTTTCTACATGGAATCTCCTCCTGAATTTACCGAGCATCGATTTATTCCTCAAAATGTAGTATTTAGTCATAGTGAAGTGAATATTTTTGATAATAAAGTAGCTATGGTTTCTCTGCTTCCCGGTCATATGTTTGGGGTCATTATCGAATCTCAGGAAATTGCTGACACTCAGAAGGTAATTTTTGAGCTTGCATGGATGGCTGCTGAGAATTCTTCTCGAAAGAAGGCTATGTAATGGGTAATTTATGTGATATAGTTGCCCTATATGTCACATACACCTGTAGAAATTTTGTTTGAAAATGATGATGTTGTCTTGGTACATAAACCTTATGGAATCGTCGTTCATCCTGGAAATGGAGTAGGAATGGAGGGTACTTTGGCTGGAGATATGCTTAAACTCTATCCGGATTTGCCCCTTACCAATGGTGAAGAAAGACCAGGGGTGGTTCATCGTTTAGACAAGGATACTTCAGGAGTCCTCATGTTTGCCAAGACGGAAGAGGCTTTGAATTTCTATATAGAGCAGTGGAAGAAAAAGAAGGTTGATAAGACATATTATGCTTTGGTTAGTGGGATATTGGAGCCGAGATCGGGTACGATCGAGGCGCCGGTGCATCGCGATCGAAACAACCGTAAGCGAATGGCTTCCGATATGAGTGTTGGAAAAATGGCCATCACTCACTATGAGGTGGTTGAGTATTTCCCCGGACGACGATTTGGAACATCCCTTTTGAGAATTAATATTGAGACGGGCAGAACGCATCAGATTCGCGTACATATGGCAGCCATTGGTCATCCGGTCGTTGGAGACACGGTTTATGGTAGAAGACAGATCAACGGCTTTTTCGCGAAAGAACGTGGTTTGGACCGACAGTTTCTTCATGCTACTGCCCTGAAATTTCCTCTTATGAAGGCTCGCAAGAGACACGAGGTAGAATCTAAAATACCTCCTGAGTTGCAGAAGGTATTGGATGTTTTGAGAGATAAGAAGACGGATTAATTCGAGCTTATGCCGTAATGCTAAGAACCTCGATCGTGGTTAGGTTCTGTCTGTGTCCTTTGTTACGTGTATAACGCTTCTTGGCGTTCTTCTTGAATACGCGTACTTTGTCGTCCTTGAATTGTTCGAGAACTTTACACTCAACGACAGGTCCCATAACGTATGGTTCACCGATTTTGACATCAGCGCCATCAGCTAAAAGCATTACCGTCTTGAATGATACATTTGTTCCTTCCTCGGCATCGAGCTTCTGGACATCGAACTTTGATCCCTTCTCTACTTTGAATTGCTGACCTGCGATTTCTACAACTGCAAACATAATAATGTGTGTTAAAGCGCGTGGATATTACGTGATAATTTGCTTGAGCGCAAGTGTTTTTTCGAGTCTAATTGTACTTGTTCATAGCTGAATCCATTCCATCTTTCAAAGCTAGGGTGATGGCTTTTGCTCCGTTTTGGATGCCGATATCTATGAAGGGCTTTTCTTTGGTTGTGAATTTGCGAAGCACGAAGTCGCTGGTGTTCATCTGCTCAGGAACGCCGAACTCCTCTCCCCTGCTCTCAATACCGATACGGAGGCGCGGGAAGGTTTTTGAGGGGTAGAGTTCTTGAATAGATTTCATGCCGTTATGCGTACCTGCAGAGCCGTCTTTGCGAAGTCTGATCTTTCCGAGAGGAAGGTCGAGGTCATCGTAGCAAATCCAGAGATTTTCGGGTTCGATTTTGTAATAATTGGCGACTTGAACAACCGCCTCTCCGGAGAGATTCATGAAAGTGGTTGGCTTAGCGAGAATAACTTTTTTTGAATTAAACTCTCCTTTTGAGATAAATGCCTTGAGAGATTTTTCTTCTTTCCAATCAGAAGTGCCCCAGTTTTTCTGGAGTTCTTCTACGAGTGCGAAGCCCGCGTTGTGACGTGAGCCTTCATATTCTTTGCCGACATTGCCGAGTCCGACAATGACAATCATTGATTGGCTTGTGCCTACTTTTTGATTTTTTTCCATGTGGTTGCCTTGATAAATGGAATCTCTTTTTCTGCGATAACAACGATATCGTTTTCCGCAGCACCTTCCTTGGTAAGTGCCTGCTGGATGCCCATTTTCTTGAGATAGTGACGGATACGTGTCATGCCATGCGGCGTGTTGATATCGGTCATATTTACAAGCTGCTCGATGCGTTTTCCTACCACGTCGTAGTACTTCTGCCTGTTGAGTTTTTTTACGTACTTGATGGTGAAGTTTTTCGTATTCTCCAGGTGTGGACGGAAGATTTTGTGAGCGGCCTGCGGTTCGATCTTCTTTTCTTTTTCTGCTTCCAATTTCTTTTCTTCTAATTTGAGCACTCTCCAAACTTCTTTCATAAGTTCGTCGGTACCGTCGTTGATTTCTGCGGAGATGAAGAATACATTTTTTACTTTCAATTTTTTCTGGATTTCCTTGAGGAAGTCTTCTTGGTCTTCTGGTGGGATCAGGTCACGCTTGTTTACGGCGATGATTTGGGGTTTCTTTGCGAGGTTTTTGTCGAACTTTTTGAGCTCGTTGTTGATGACTTTGTACGATGTTGGAATATCTGTGTCACTCGCGTCGATCACGTGGATCAGGATCTTCGTGCGCTGAACGTGTTTGAGAAACTCATGGCCGAGGCCTTTTCCCTCGTGGGCACCCTCGATAAGTCCCGGAATATCAGCCAAAACGAAGGAAGCATCTTTTTCTTTTAAGAGTCTTTCTAGCGAGACAACGCCGAGGTTTGGGCTGAGGGTTGTGAAGTGGTAAGCGGCGATTTTTGGCTTTGCGTTCGATACACGGGCGATGAGCGTGGATTTTCCAGCGGATGGGAGTCCTATAATTCCGATATCCGCAATTAGCTTGAGTTCAACTATTACCTCTATTTCCTCTCCGTTCTCTCCAATTTCTGCGAGTTTTGGGGCTTGGAAGCGGCTACTGACGAAGTGTTTGTTTCCATAACCGCCACGACCACCCTTGGCTACAAGATAGGTATCGCCTTCGTTTACCAAATCGGCTAGAATCTGTTTCTTGTCCTCGGTGAGAATTTGTGTTCCTGTGGGAACGTCTATATACAGTGTTTCTCCATCGGCTCCATGTCGGTCAACATCTCCTCCATTTCCTCCATTTTCAGCTTTGAATTTCTTGATATGACCCAGGTTCGAGAGTGTTCTCATGTTTTCACGTGCACGGAATATAACGTTTCCACCTCTTCCGCCATCGCCACCGTCCGGACCACCTCGTGGTACAAATTTCTCTCGTCGAAAGCTGACGAGTCCTCCTCCTCCTTTTCCTCCTATGCATCGTAATTGTACTTCATCGCAAATCATATCGTTTGGGGTTTCTTGTTTGATCAATAAGCCGGCCTATTGTAACGCAATTTTTACCCTTTGGGAAGCCCCGTTTTGGATTGTTTTGTTTTTTCTTCCGTTCTTGGATATACTTCCCTAGCTTCAGGCGTGCCGGAGTGGCGGAATGGCAGACGCGCTCGACTCAAAATCGAGTACTCGCAAGGGTGTGTGGGTTCAAGTCCCACCCCCGGCACCAATGAAAATTTAAAGGGTCTGTTTGAGTACCATCGCGGACTTCTTTCCTACTACACGGGCGAGTTCGTCCATGGTGGCGTTTTTGATGGCGTGGAGCCCGCCGAAGTGGTTGAGGAGTTTTTTCCTGGAGAGTTCGCCGATGCCTGGGAGGTCGTCGAGTTCGGAGGAGATGAGTGTTTTGTTGTGGGCGAGGTTGGAGTAAGAGACGGCGAAACGATGGGACTCGTCGCGGATGCGTTGCATAAGGTGGAGGGCGTGTGAGTCTTTTGGAAGTTGAATCGACTGTGATTCGTGGGGCATGAAGATCTCTTCTTCTTGTTTGGCGAGTGAGCAGATTGGAATTTGCAGATCCATGTTTTTGAGTACCTCTATGCCGATATTGAGCTGACCCTTGCCTCCGTCGAGGACGATGAGGTCGGGTTTTACGGAGAATTTTTTGTGTTGTTCGATGAGCTTGCCCGTCTCGATCATGAGAAGAGTGGTGTGCGGAATTTTGATGAATCCTTCTTGTTCGTGTGGATTTTTTAATTCGTTAAATCCAAATTCTTCGTAGGAGCTGATGAGATCATCTGTGGCCTGTATGTACCATTTTTTAATAGTCTTATTTTTCTCAATGAAACGGTAGAGTAGCTGATGAGATAGCTGTTTGTGGTCGTATTTGTCGTCGATCCAGAGTTGTGTAATTTCTGCAGAAATTGATGAGTAGTCTTTTTTCTCGATGAAGCCCGCGAGCGATTTTTCTTTTATGAAGATGGTGTAATTTTCGAGATTGAGAGGTTCCTGCTTCTTATTTTTTGCCGGTTTATTCTGTATTTTTTGAATGGCCTCGGTGTACTTCTTTGTGGCTTTGGCTAGGGTAAATGTCGACTTTGATAAATATTTGAGACGACGGGAGAGTACCTCGCGCATGGATGCGTAGTCGTCGGGTTTGCCGTGTGGGATCGTCGTGAGTTTGAATCGTCGATACTCAGAGTTTGCTGGTGCGCCACTCTGCATGACGACCATGGATGCGACGGTCGAGGTGCCGCCAAAATGGGAGATGTCATAGCACTCGATGCGTTTTGGTGGTTTTGGAAGGTTAAGCACTTTTGCGAGACTCTCAAGTGATTCACGTGGTACAACCTCTTCCTTGAGCCATTTTGCCTTCTGTTGGTGTGCGTAACTTTTGGCGTTGGCGAGTGAGAGTTCGAGGAGTCTATTTTTTTCGCCCATTTGTGGCCAGTGGATGTTTACCTTCTTCCCCCGCTTTTCCGTAAGCCATTTTTCCAATAGCGGGATGGATTCGATATTTTCTGGAATAAGAATTTCTTCGGGAATGTTGGAACTTGTGATGTAGTAATCGCGGAGTATGGCCTCGGTAATTTCGCTTGTGGATGGTACTTCTTCCTTGTCGTGGTTTCCGGTGAATATGAAGTTTTCCTGGCCCATGATACGACCCTCGCGGATCTGAAAGAGGTTGGTGTAGATTTTGTTGTTGTCGATGACGAAGTGGAAGACGTCACAATCTTTTCTATTGGCATCGCTGATTCGTTGCTTCTCGAACATTTCTTCGATGAGTTTGATTTTGTCGCGAGTTTTTGCGGCTTTTTCGAATTTTTTGTTGGCGGCATGCGTCATCATTTCATCCTGAAGTTGCTTGATGAGTTCGTCCGGTTTTCCTTTGAGGAAGTTAATAACTTTTTCAATAATGCTTCCGTACTCTTGCGGATTTACTTTGCCAATGCATGGGGCAGCGCAGCGTTTGATGTAGTGATAAAGACAGGGGTATTTAATGACTTTGTTTGTTACTTCTACTTCGTTTTCGTTGTTATTGAAGCCCTTGTAGGCGATGTGCAGGCCGCAATGACGGAATGGAAGAACTTTGCGTAGAATATCGAGTGTTTGTTTGACTTTGTGGCCTGCCGTTTTTGGACCGAAATAAAGTGCTTTATCTTTTTCTTTTCTTCGCGTAATTGTCACGCGGGGGAAATCTTCGGATGTGTCGACTCGTATATATACGAAATTTTTGTCGTCTTTCATCAAGACGTTGTATTTTGGGCGAAACTGTTTAATCCAGCTCGTTTCGAGTATAAACGCTTCGAGATCGGTACCAACCTCTATATACTCAATGTCGTCGATGAGGCTGACCATATACTCTTTCCTATCGCCTAGGTCGGTCGCTTTTTGAAAGTAACTTCGTACTCGATTGCGGAGATTGATCGCTTTTCCAATATAAATAATTTTTCCTTCAACGTCTTTCATCTTGTACACGCCGGGAGTGGCGGGAAGTTTGGCGAGGGTGTTTTCGAGTTTTTGATTCATGGGGTGGTTGAGTATTGCCTCTGCAATCTAGTCTTTCGGCTTGAGATTGTAGCATGGACGGAATTTCATTAGAATAGATTTATGGAGTCATTTCTTTCTACCGTGGCAGCTAATGGGCTTGAAAATGCTATCTACAAGACGGTTGCGTTCTTTGATGTGCTGGATTACTGCCTCACGGCTGAGGAAATTAGTGATAGATTGATAGGTTTTCAGGCGAATTTTGAAGAGATTTCGTTGGGTTTGGCGATGTGTTCAACAATTGATACAGATGGGGTTTATTATTTTTTGAAGGGAAGGGACGAGCTAGTAAAAATGAGAACCGATAGTCAAATGCATCACAATGGGATTTGGAAGAAGGTTGAGCGCTTGAAGTGGATTTTCTCTTTTACTCCTTTTTTGAAGGGTGTTTATGTTTGCAATACTCTTGCGATGACACAGGCGCGACCCGGAAGTGATATTGATGTACTTATCGTAACCACACGAAATAGATTATTTATTGTGCGTACGTGGCTGCTAATACTGACGCAGATTTTGGGTATAAGGAGGCACGGTGCGAAGATTGAGGGTAGATTATGTCTGAGTTTTTTTGTGGATGAGGATCATGTGAATTTTTCTCAATTATTATTGAAACCCTATGATGTATATTTTGCGTATTGGTTGTTGTCATTGAAACTTGTCGGGAAATCCCCTTCTCTTATAGACTCGAATGAGTGGATGAAGGGATATTTTTCTGAGGAGGTATTAGCTCGCGGCGAGAGTGTGCGCGATGTTGTTTCGAATCATTCTTTTTTGGTGAAGTTTTGGAATAAAGTTGAATTACTGCTTTTGAATTGGCAGCTCGGACGGGCGTGTGCGAAATTTGTGGCTATGGGTAGACCTCAGGGTGTGGTATTAGAAAAGCACTGTCTGAAGTTTCATGATCAGGATATGCGGGAAATTTATCGTAAAGAGTGGGAGGAAAGAACGACGTCCTAGGAAGTCCTACTTCTTCTTCCCGGAACCTTTTTTCAAAGCGTTCTTTTTTGCCTTACCTTTTTCCATGCGGTCGTGGTGAGTTTCACGCTTGACGCCTTCTGTTTTTTTATAGAATCGTAGATCGATTGCGGTACCGCTGAATCCGTAACGTTCACGAATTATTCGCTCAATGTAGCGTTTGTATGAGAAGTGGAACAACTCGGGATTTGATACCGTAACGATAAAAGTAGGTGGATCTTTCTGAGTGTATTCGATGGAGTACATCGTTATCGTACGGCCGTGACTTCGAGGTGGCGCGTGACGCGTTATTGCCTCGGCGATGATAGATTTAAGTTCGCTTTGATCAATATCTTTGTTTCGTTCTTTGTGAATTTTTACGGCAAGGTCGAAAATTTTCGTAATGTTTTTTCCTGTCAGCGCGGAAGTCATAATAATCGGACTCCATGGGAGAAACTCGAACTTGTGCTGAAGTTTGTGTGTTAATTCTTCTGCATCTTCCGCTGAGAGTTTATCAATTTTATTGAGGAGAATAATTAGGCCCTTTTTCTCGTCTTTAATATATCCGGCTATATGTGAATCTTGGCTTACAATTCCCTCGGATGCATCAATGACGAGAATGGCGATTTCCGATTCTTCCAATGCCTTGATTCCGCGAAGTACACTCCAAAATTCTAATTCTCTTCCAATTTTCCCCCTCTTACGAATACCAGCTGTGTCTTTTAGGAGGAATTTCTGGTTGTTCCAATCGATTTCGGTATCTACGGTGTCACGTGTTGTACCTGAAATATCAGAAACGATCATCTTATCCTGGCCGATGAGCTTATTGAGGAGGGAAGATTTTCCTACGTTTGGACGACCGAGAATGGCGATGGTAATCGTTCCTTCTGCGACTTTACTTACCTTTTCTTTTTTATATCCCAATTTCTTGAGCATTTTCTCGACAAGTGTTTCCATTTCATCAATACCTGTGCCGTGATTTGCGGATATCGGACAGATATTTTCCACTCCCATGCGGTAGTACTCCCCTATTTCCATTTCGTGACTTTTCCTATCGGTTTTGTTGGCAACACATATATATGGCTTCTTTGCCTTCAAAATGGTTCGAATGACGTGCTGATCTTCGATCGTTGGCGGAAGTGAACCGTCGACGATGAACATGATGAAGTTGGCTTCTTGAATTGCCAGAAGTGTTTGTGCGTATACATCGCCCTCAAGACTTACTTTTTTCCCATACTGAAGTCCGCCGGTGTCTACAAGAATAGCCTCCATGTTTCCAATCTCACAAGACTGGTAAATACGGTCACGAGTTGTTCCGGCGATATCGGAGGTGATAGCAACTTTTTTCCCTACCATTCTATTAAAGAGGGTTGATTTTCCGACATTTGGTTTTCCGATGATGGCAATAATTGGCTTCATGAGCGGTGTATTATGTGAGGTACTTTCCTTGTTCCGCGCCATTTTGCCTCTTTTTTGCCATTCTGGCTACTCTTTGTTATGATGTGTTTATGAAAAAGATTTTCTCAGCTTTGTTTCTTGGAATAGTGCTTGTTTTTTCCCTTGTTCCAGCCCTTGTTTTGGCCCAGGATGCGACGCAACAGCCTACGAGTTTATTGCCGACAGATACGGGGACGGGTCTGCCTGATGGCATCTCGGTTGATTGTATCCGATTTCTCAAACGACCGAGTCTGAGGGGCGAGGTACGAGATAATAAAGATATCAATGCCACGAGTAAAACAGCCACGCAGGTGAAGGAAACTGAGGATTTTGCCGTTGAAGGTGATAAGGCTGGTACCGTCGGAACTGCGAAAGATGGTGTGGCGAGGGTAATTTTTTTGGACAAAAATGGAAAAAAAGTTCCTGCGACATATGCTATCAATGCTCGAGAGACGGCGCTTTCTTGCGGGATTAAAACGGGAAGAATTGATATGTGGTTGATTCCATACTATCTCGTGCGTGTTATTGATTTTGGCTTGTTGCTCGCCGGACTTCTGTCGGTACTCTTCATTATTATTGGTGGATATCATTTCATTATCGGGAGTTATACTGACGATAAAGAGAAGGGCAAGAAAACAATTATGTATGCTTTAGGAGGACTCATTCTATGTCTTTTGGCCTATACGGTCGTGAATCTCTTACTTCTCTTTGTTACTTCGTAGTTTTTATTCTTCAATTCATTTATATGAAGCTAAACGATTTATTCAGGAAGACGAGAGTCATCGTAAAAAATTTACGTGATACCGTTGCGGAGGCCAGCAAGCAGCCGGAATTTGTGCATGCTGCTGAACGCGCTGAGGGTACTCGTGAGCCGTCTCAGGAGCTTACGCTGCGTATTTCCGGTCCTTCCGTGGCGAAGGCTACTCTCATTATTCTCGCCCTCCTGACTTTGGCATATTTTATCAATGTTATTTCCGATATTCTTGTTGTTTTTTTCGTGGCTTTTTTGTTGGCTGCCGCCATGGAGCCGACGATCGACTCTCTTCATAAAAGGAAAATTCCACGCTGGTTATCCGTCATTGTACTCTACATTGTTTCTATCGTTCTCTTTGCTTTTATTGTTTCTTATATGCTTCCGATTCTTGCTCAGCAAGTTTCTGAATTGGCGGTGAGTTTGGGAAATTATCTGAAGAATCTGGCTGAGGGAAAAAGTGCCCTTCCGATATCCGATCGTTTTCAGCCGTATGTCGGTCAGTTTCTCAAGAGTATCAATGTGCATGATTTAGCCGGACAGGTGGAGAATTCTCTTAATCTGATCGCTGAGCAGCTTTTCACTATCGGTGGTAATATATGGGAGGTTATTAAAATTGTTTCCCACGGTTTTCTCAATACCGTGCTTGTGCTTGTCATTGCTTTTTTTATGGTGGTTGAGCGTAACGCTGTGGATACGTTTATTTTTGCTTTTATTCCTCTTCAGCACGAAAAATATTTGGAACATAAAATTCTGTTGGTGCAGAAAAAAATTGGATTTTGGGTTCGGGGTATGCTCATCATGATGGTTTCCATGGGTGTTTTGGTCTATATTGGTCTGACCATTTTTGGAATTCAGTACGCGGCTGTTTTGGCCCTTATTGCTGGCTTTCTTGAACTTATCCCTGTTGTCGGACCCCTACTCGCTTGGGCTATGGCGGTACCAATTGTATTAAATCAGTCAGGCTTGAGTATTGTACTTGTTACTATTTTATATTTTGTTATTCAGCAATTCGAGAGTCATGTACTGTTGCCGGTTGTTATGAAGAGAATCGTCGGGCTGAATCCGATTATTATTCTTTTTGCCTTGCTGGTTGGACATCGTTTCTTGGGTGTTCTTGGCGCGGTTCTCTCTGTGCCGGTTGCTACGATGATATCGATTTTCGTGAATGATTTTTTTGAGAAGCCGAGGAAAAAGCAATAGTTTAATCCGATTCTGCTCCCTCCTCCCTCCTCCTCGCCAATCCAACCGCGGCACCGACCCCAAGAGCAATGGCTAACGGAGTAAGACCATTGTTCCCGTTCCCTGTTCCTGTTGCATTACAACCTGTGTCTTTTGGTGCCGGAGCGATGACGGGTGGCTTCCTTGATGTCTCGCTTGATCCCGCATCAGCGAATATCTCTTTCATAGTTTCAGCATCTCCTGCTAGCCAGGTATCGATGCCATCTGTCTTCTGCGTGTCTACCGGTGGCACGGCGGTATCATTGGTATCGACGTTGTCTGCTGTCTGCGTATCCGTCGGTGATGTAATCTCATTCGTACTCATATCAGGTGGTGTAACTTCTCCATCTACTTCGGCTGCTGTTGCCGCTTCCGACGTATCAGTCGATGATTGATCCAACATCGTATCCGGTTCACCATCCGGCGCTACATCAGGGGAAATATCACTCATGTCACCTTTTCCATCCAACCAGTCATCGATGGCATCACTTCCTCCATCAACTTCCGGAGTTATAATCACTTCCGCAGCCACATCCGTACCTCCTCCATCGACTCCTTCCGTCGTTCCCGCATCCATATCTTTTTCTGCGGCCTCCACTACCTCTACAGCCTCCACGGCTTCTACTACACCTTCAGTCGCACCCTCATTCGCATTTTCTACGACACTCGCATCCCCCGCGTCAGCGGGGGTGCCTGTTTTCACTACGGTGGCTACCTGCCCCGGTATCGTCACACACGCTTCGCCCGCACCAGCAAAGTTGTCTTTAAATGTGGTAAATGGAATTTTTGTAACCTCCGTTTCCATGGTAGCAGGACTGATAATTTTTATGAGGTAGACTTGATCATTTAACCCAAATTTGTCAGCCTTTCCATAAAGAATCCAACCATTGAGTTCTGTTGAATAAGACAGATTACCCCGAAGCGGAAAAATATTATTCGTAATGATTTTCTTATTCACCTGCGGCTTTGCCCATAAGTCAGTTATGTAGGTATCTACTTTTCCTCCTCCGTTATTAATAGCCTTGAATGCATATCGACTATCTGGATCTTCTACGGCAATGTCGGAATCCGCATCGGTTACTTTATAGTCGATGAGGTTGTTGATATTTACAAGTACGATTTTATTTCCTTCAACTGTTAAATATATGGTCGGCGTACCATTGGCATCTTTTGTTGCTAGGAAGCCGCTTTTCATTATAGACCAGTCATAGGCTTTAATGCCATTTATAGTCAATACAACAGGATCTTCTGTAATCCCATTCTGTTCAATAATTAACTTATGAATAGTTGGATTATTTCCGCTATCCAATATAAAAATAAAATTATCAGTCGCTTTTAAGCTTGACCAATCTTGAGCAATATCGTACGTAAAATCTGGCAATACTGGTCCCGTTTTATATTCTGCTTTTACGTTTCCGTTTGTATCGAATGGTGATTTATAAGCAGAAATTTTTGGATTGAGAAATACCATCCGATCTTGATCAGGCGTAGCTCCTTTTATAAAGTGTACTATTGTAGATGTGTTATAATCAGGATAATTTTTGCTATTAATGACAAAAGATTTTTTGACATTAGCTGGATCAGTAATATTGTAGAGGTAGCACCCTTCTATCATTCCATTATTCGCTGGCCATTGCGTGTAGACGAAATTTCTGTGTACTCTTGCGTTATAATCTCCCCCATTTAGAGGATTGTCCATCTGATCCTTAAACGCCTGTGTCTCCGAGATAGAAAAGTCAGTAACTTTTCCATCGGTTAATACTGCCTTCCATCCCAGCTCTTCTCCTACAATTGTTCCGGCTATATCGGAGCCAATACATAACTTCTCTATCGCTTTCGTAATAGTCGTAATTTCCACCGCTTCCGCGTCGTGAGACATGGCACTCCCCGCCCCGAGGGTCAAGGCACCGGTTAGTACTTTTCCATACGTGGATGTGGCTAGTTCTTTGAATGAGAGTCCCATAGATGATCAATTACAAAGATAAGATGGTATTCTACGATGATTCTATCGCTATGACAAGCTAATTTCCAACAATGCTATAATTGAATGATCCTGTCTGCTTTGTTAAGCTCGATTGTAAGCTGGTGGTGTATCCCCCGCTCGTGCCTTGGGATATGACGGATGGATTAGTGATGAGAGGGATAGTATTGGCGACATTCTGCTTATAGATAATCTGGTATTCGATGGTATCTATGGTTTGTCCGGGAGTATTGCTCACGACGGTAAGCGGAGCGGCAATCGAGAGATGGAAGAAGGGTTTGGTTATGCCAGCGTTAAACCATTTACCTGCATTAATGAGGAAATTTTGGATGGAATCAAAATTTTGTTCCTTAGAGCCATCTTGGCCGCTGATAGTGTTGTCATCATTCTTATATCCAAGTATCCAGTTTTTTATATTTAATGAAATATTTTTATCTTTAAAAATTTTATATGTAATTACCGAATTTTCTGTTTGATAATTTTTATCATCATACTCCGACAAATAGCACAACGCATCCGTCTTGCAATCCGCTATGATGTTCCAGATGAGGACACGAATACTGCTAATATTTACGCCATCTTGCACTGTGCTTAACTTCCACCTCCCCTCTTCCTCGCACGCAACCCCGTTCTTGCAGGGCAGACGGGCGCGCACGTAGAAGTTGGTGATGTTACCGGGACCAATTATGCTTCCGTCCGAGCCAAGACGGAACAACGGAACTTCAGCGGATTCGCCTTTCTTGAGCGTGTTCCAGAGGCAGGGGTGGTCGAGGGCGTACTGGTCAGCGATGCTAGTCACAAAATCATTTCCCCCAGCATTCTTCGCCTCCTTAATATCACTCCCCTCGTACTTCTTCCCATTGATCAGCAAATACATATCCTCGAGCCAGGGAGTATTTTTGCGGAGTTGTTGGGTTTTGATATCGCAGTATTTTCCACCCGCCGTACCGGTACCGGGATAGGGAT
>CALREA010000004.1 GCA_943355055.1 Candidatus Peribacteria bacterium
CGAAACCCCCAACATACCATCATATACCCCGGCAGAACTCACGCCTCCGACACTTCCCGAAATTCTCATCGCCGGCCGAATCGTCGTCATATGACCCGCCGACCCTACGAGACTCCACCCCGGACTCCCCCCTCGATCATCACTCACCGTCATCAATCCCAACGATCCGTTAAAACTACTCACCACCCCAATCGTCCCACTCCCCATATCCAAACTCGAATTCGCCACATTCAACGCTAAGCCGGCGAACGCCGTCCCCCACAACCCAAACTCAAGGACCAAAACAACCATCACCACCGATCGCCATCTCAACCTCCCAAAAGAATAATTCATATCAAAATCTATTAAAGCACAAAACATCCCTAGGCCAAAAGGAAAATCCTCAAGGGAATTTTCACCGCCTCAAATTCTTCTGCATATTCCAAGTTTTCCTCAGATATGATCAAGCTGTAATTCGGCTTAAATTTCTTGGCCGTCGCAATTACTTGGCGATAGTCTTTTTTGCCTGCGCCAACCTCAATAATAATTCTTTGATTGCCCATCCCTAGAATAAAATCGGCACCACCCTGTGCGGCATCATAGGTTAAAGATTTCCCGGGATTCTTATTCAAAATCCTATGTAAATACATAGCGACCAAATCCTCAAGCAACTTACCCTTAGCATTCTCCGGAGAAATAATATTGCCAATCATCTTGTAATACATGGCACGAAATGCCGGCGAGGAAAAAAGAAATTTTGATGGTTTTCTGCTACTTCCAACCTGATTGAGATGAGAACCGTGAGCGTATATTCTATGCAACACTTCTGTATGCTCCAATGAATCAAATATTTCCATTACTTTCGGGCGACTAATGCCAAAATTATCGGAAATTGTTTTAAAATTGAACGCATCCATGTCTGCTACCGCATACAAAATACCCGGAATTTTCGAAATAATATCAGAAGAAAATTTCCCTGTACTCACAATATCGCCGCTTACTACCCGATCCAACGTTTTATTAATTTGATCATAAACAATCGCTTCATTATTGGAAGCCACCATAAAAGGCAAAGAGCCGTAATTCAGATATTTATCAAATTCATGTCTGGTTATACCTAAATAATACTCATTAATTTTCTTTTCCAAGCCCCGAAGCTTCTCATAAACCTCACTTCCGGTATTACTTGAAAATAACGCATCTCGTATTTCCTGTCCTAAGCCTTTTATCTCATACCTCCGCATCTTAATCTTCAAATACTCAGTAAAACTCAGGGGGAATAGCTTCTCAAAAACAGCTCTGCGAGCCACATCAGTGTTGATATTCATCAATAAAGCCGCGGAACCGGTGGCAAATATAAAAACTTTATGAGATCGATCAAAAATGGTTTTCAAAACGACCGCCCACTTAGAATCATACTGAACCTCATCAAGAAACAATAAAAGAGGCTTATCAAGGCTTTCAAGAGACCTTCCTATCAGGTCTTCATAGGTAGCAATTATCTCATGCAGGGGCGCACCCAGGATTTGGCTTGTTTGATCAAGTGAAAGGCAAAGACGATATACGTCTTTGCCTTTTGTATCGCTAAACAACTGCGACAATACGGTAGTTTTTCCGGCACCGCGAAGCCCTGTAAGAATAATCCAACGATGAGCGACATCACCCTCTAAAAAATTATCAAGATATGCCTTTACCTTGACAAAAACACTTCTTTGAGGTCTTCTTTTATTCACTTCATCCAAAACGTACGCTTGAGCACGAAAATCAGCCTGAGCGATCTGCTCATTCAAGAAACTTACTATTTTTTCTTTATTTAAAGCCATATTCAAAGGTTAAATAACCCAGTGTCAATTCAAGTTTACACTAAATGCCTATTCAGTGTCAATTACAATTGACACTGAGCAACATGCTTGTACTATTCTATAAATAATCGGTAATGCGAATCTCTGGACGTCCATGTCTTTTATTCGGGAATAGGGTCATTTTTCCCACCCCCCAGCCTATTCAAAAGGAATGGATTTTTCCTTAATAATGATGATGTATATCTAGTATGCTAGCATAGGGATCTAACAAAAATCTGACACCGTTTCATCAATGAGTAAGCTGAATTTGGAAGATAGATATGCGAATAGTCTTTGATGATTGCCGTAATCTGGAGCGCATAACTCCATAAAACAGTGTATTATGGAGTTTTCAAGGGGAAAATACGGAACATTCATCCACTCCTCCTCATTTCAAAGCTGAAATGTCTTCACGTGAAGACTCTATATTTTGTTGAACGTATGACCAGTATCATGTTAATTATATCACACCAAATTAACATGGCTCATATAAGCAGTTTTAGACAAGGGGGACCACCACTACACTACTAGCATCCATTATGCTTCCTCAAGCATCACTATCCCTTTTTTTTGCCTAAATGTAACATCAAATTTGTCGAAAAATCCTATTCTTCCAAGCACGCGCTCGTTTTCATATAACAATGCTGTGCCCCGCCCGTGACGAAGGAAGATAAGAAGTAACTCGCCGGCTGATCCAAAGCGCCGGGAGAAATATACTGATTATTCGTACAGGTGCCCAAGGTAAAACTCTCACCGGCCATATCGACAATCTTCACCATCGGATTGGGAATACTGCCAAAATTCGTGTACGGAATCGCAACCACGGCGGCACTGCTTAATTTGACAGGCACACCCTCCATGCCTCCGAAATCAACAGAGACAACCTTCGCGGAAGTGATTCCTGTGACAGTCGGAGGAATCGTAGTTGTATACGAAACATCCACCTTTCCGGTCCATTTTGCAGCCGTAATGGTAAGACCCGCAGGCATCTCAAGCTTGGAACCGACCCCGGCTCCACCCACGGCAATAGTGGCTTTACTCACGATGGTCGAAGAGAAGAACTCAGCCGCCGTAGTGGCTACGGTAGTACTGGGAGGAGGAATCGTCGGAGCCGTAGCGCTGGTGGCAGGGAGAATATCCGCCTCTCGAATAATCGCCGTCACCTGCACCTGCGCGGCATAGGCTTGGAGTGGTAGAGATAAGATCAATATCAGCAATAGCGCAACGAGACGTGTAGTGCGCGCGCAAGAGGTAGAATGAGTGGAGGAGGATTTCACGGGGAAATAATACTACAGAGAGAGCATAAATGAAACTTGAGATGATATTGAATAATTCTTGCTATTTTTCTGACACCGCGCAATGAGGGAAATCTTGACTCAAAAAAATAATCTCGATACAATAAACACCCATGATGAAATTTGAAGTAAAACATGCAGGAAAGTGGGTGGCAACTCACAACGAGAAAGTGATTGAGAGTGCAAAAACGCTCAATGCTCTATTGGAAAAAACAAGAAACAAGAGAGCAAAGGAGAATTTTCTTTACACACGCCTACCAAAAGGTCTTATTGCGGGCTAATGAATTTTTCTTACGTAGAGTTCGTAGGAGTAGTGCAGGAAAGAATTTTTCGTCCTATGATTCCGGTATCGTTTGGTGTTGATAATAACAATTTCAATTCATATTGCCTGATCGATTCGGGGGCTGATTATACAATTCTTCCCATCGAAGCAGCAAAAAAATTGAACATTAAACTAACGCATGAAAATAGCTATCGCATGCAAGGAGCAGGTGGTAATGAATTTTCCATATTAGGATATAAAGGGTTTTTAGAATTTTTTGATATACATTTACAGGCAAGTAAACAGGAAATATCTATCGCTTTGAAATAGCAGTTCACTTACACTACGACCATGTCCACCGACACAACCATCAGCTACTCCAAGAACAAAAAAGCCTACGCTTTTTATGAAATTCTCGACAAAATTGAAGCTGGAATTCAGCTAACAGGTGGTGAGGTAAAATCGGTAAAAGCTGCTCACGTTAATCTGAAAGGCAGCTATATCGACATCGGCAATCACGCCGCTTGGCTGCGCAACGCCAATATTTCCAAGTACCCCTATGATAACAACCCGCTGGAACCGACACGAGTGCGCAAACTGCTCCTTCACACGGTGCAGCTTTTGAAGCTGGAGCAGCAACAGGAACAGAAAGGCATCACGCTCATTCCGCTCGAAATTTATGGAAAGAAAAATCTCATAAAAGTGCTCATTGGCATCTGCCGCGGGAAGAAAACACATGATCGCCGGGATGATCTAAAGAAAAAAGCCCAGGATATGGACATCAAGCGCGCCTTGAAAAAATATTAATAATCAGTAGGATGCGGGTATGGACAACAATAACACTTCACTTCTTCCGATGGATCAGACCCAAATAGCCCAAATGTACGAAGAACTCGTCAGTGGTCTGCAGGAGTTTTTCAAGAAAAACAGCTTTAGTAGAGCTGTTCTCGGCGTCTCCGGCGGCATAGACTCCGCCCTTACTCTGAAAATCGCCGTCGACGCCCTCGGCGCAAACAACATCACCGCGCTCATGCTCCCGGAAAAGGGCATTACCAGTGAGCAGAGCGTCTATCACGCTCGCACCCTCTGCGACTTCCTCGGGGTAAAAAATCACATGATTCAGATTAATAAATTTGTCATGGACTTCAACACTCTCCCCTGGAAGGGCAACGCCATGGCTAACATGAACATCAAGCCCCGTGTCCGCATGATGCTCCTGTATCACTTTGCCAACACGCACGGCGCCCTGGTGCTGGGAACCTCCAACAAAAGCGAATTGTTGCTCGGCTATGGGACAAAATTCGGTGACTTCGCTGCCGACATCGAGGTGATCGCCGAACTCTACAAAGAAGATGTGTACACGCTTGCGAAATACATCGGCCTCCCCGATGAATTAATTCTCAAAAAACCATCCGCCGAACTCGCCATCAATCAAACTGACGAAAGTGAATTAGGCGCTTCGTACACCGAACTCGACCCGATTCTCAAACAACACGAACTTGGCTTCGATAAGCTCCTGGAGAAGGGTCTCAATCCTGGACTACTGAATCGAACCTTCCGCCGGATCGAGGACAACAAGCACAAGACTTCGTTGATTCCGACATTGAAAATTACGAGACCGTAGTCCATCACGCTCACTGCCGCTTCGTATAGGCACGCGCATGCTCTTCGTATCATTTTCGACCGCTCAAATGCCCCTCCCCGCCCTCTACATCGGCCGCTTCCAGCCATTTCATCTGGGACATCTGGATGCGGTGAAACAGATTTTTACACACGAATCAGTAGACGTCCCGGCAAGAATGCAACCTTCCCTGATTATAGCCATCGGCAGCGCGCAATATAGTGGTACCGATTTGAATCCCTATCCATTCGAATTACGCAAAAAAATCATCGAGTCTTCACTCGTAGAAGCGGGGATTTCCAAAAAAAAATTCATCATTCTTCCCTTGGATGACATTCATGATGACGCGAAATGGTGCGACTACAGTGACAAAACTCTCCCTCCGTACGGAAACGTGTACACCGGCTCCCCTCTGGTAAAAAAATTATTTGAAATACAGAAAAAACATCCTGTCATCGATCTCGAACTGCATCTGAATATCTCTTCAACAGAGGTTCGAGAAAAAATAAAATCCGGAGGAGAGTGGAGCGTGCTAGTTCCACGAGCGTGTTATAGAATAATCACGGAGTATAGCCACCACTGATCCCGCGAAATAGATAACCGATAGCGATCAAAGACGATCACTGCGTTTCCCCATCGCGGACTTTTCATCTCCCCCGTACGTTGATCGGTCGAGTATCACTCACCTTCTCCTCATCTCCTGGACTTTGACATCAATTGAGTGCGCAATCTGATGATGTTCTTTGCATAGTGGTGCGATGAGGTTCGGATCGTGAGATGGATCCAATGCCCATCTTCTACGATGATGTAACTCCTGTGACGGTCTGGTGCATCCCGTTTTCGCACACTTCGTTCCGTATTCTTGGGTGATGATGTTTCTGACACGTACGGGAATGTATCTCGTGCTTTCTTCCGGCAGCGATGTCGCCACCTCCTCTTTTGCGCGAGTCAGTTCTTCTTCTCGATGATCCAGAAATGCCGTGAGAGCTTCGTTGATATCAATCCCTTTTTGATTCAACTCTTTCAGTCGCTCAACTACCTCCTCGTTAAACCCAAACGCATTCGCCTCTTGCGCAAATAACGTCTTACATTCTGCCTTCTTCACGTGAAGACCGTATTCAGCTTCATTTCTGACATCACGGCTAAATGTTTCCAGTGTACGAGTCGACATGATTTGCACTTTTTCCGCCAACTCGCTCTCATTTTCCACGGTCGCAATGGACATGATCTTGGTAATCTTGTTGACACTAACCTCACCCGATTCCAACAACCTCTTCAACACCGGTTTATCTTCCAATCTCCCTGCGATGTTCAATGACTCACTCACTTGCTCTTCACTGAGCCCGGCAAGGATTTTCCCGAAGACATAGATAGAAGGCCATCCTTTCTTGAGATACAACTTTCTCCTCTCCACCTCCGGTAGTAACGCCCTAAACCTATTCCTCCATACCAGTGCCTCCCTGCCGAACCTCTCACACTGTTCCAGCAACACCCTATCTGACAAACTTCTGACATCGTTCATGAGAATGAAGATTAAAAAAATACAAAAAACAACGGAAGGAATCATCCTGAGGACCGCTCTCCCGAGAGCCTCTATTCGTGTAGGACTTTTCCTAACCGCTATGTAGATACATTATAGCAAATTATCCGCAGAGAATAAACAAAAACAACCAATTACAACGTGACAATTTTAACAAAAAATGATGAGATATATTTCTCATAAAAACGCCCGAACGTAGGGCACACCCCGCACGAATTGAAACAACGAGATACGTATGTCGGAATCGTAATCGAATTAACACAAAAAACCGCACAAATAAGCCACAAAACACAATAAACATATTGCAAATGCGCAACAATCATGCTACAAGAATAGGGACGTGAAAATCACGTCCATCACGTCCAACCGGTTAATTAACACACCCCTATGTCCCCTATCAAGCCTCACATTTTTCGCGCCTATGATATTCGCGGCATAGCTATGCCAAAAAACGACACACCCACAGGCAGCACGGGCTCAAACTCAGCCACAACTCACGACATCGACCTCACCCCCCTCTCCTCCTACATCATTGGCATCGCCACGGGCGAATATCTCACAGAAAATTTCGGCCCACATCAGAAAATAATCGTCGGTCGTGACAACCGTCTCACGGGGGAATCACTCCAGAAAGCCTTCATTCACGGACTCGAAGAATCAAAATGTATCGTAACAAACATCGGACTCGCTACCTCGCCCATGGTCTATTGGGGAACCTGCGCGCTCCCGTTCGATGCAGGAATAAACATTACGGCAAGCCATAATCCAAAAGAATACAACGGCATAAAAATCGTAGGAAAAGGTGCGCACTCGATCTGTGGCGACGAACTTCAAAAAATTCTCGCCATGTCGCAAGCAATCTACGAAGAAAAAACCGCGGCAATAGCAATAGCAACCGCCGACTCAGCATCTACGAATCAACAAAACATCTACGCCGAGCCAACAAACACGCTACCGGAACAATCAATCGCGCAAGAATATCTCGAAGATCTTCTCCACCGCGCACACCCTAGCAAGGGCGCCCCTTGGGGGACACTACAACGACCCCTAAAAATCGTCATCGACGCCGGCAATGCAACCGCAGGAGCATTCGCTCCAACACTTTTCAGAAAATTTGGCTGCGAAGTAATCGAACTCTATTGCGACCTCGATGGAAATTATCCGCACCACGAAGCCAATCCTGAGGAAGCGAAAAACATGCAGGACCTGGGAAATAAGGTACGGGAAACGGGAGCTGCCTGCGGCATAGCCTTCGATGGCGATGGCGACCGAACAGGAATTGTCGATGAAAAAGGTCGTCATCACTCGGCCGATTACCTCCTGCTCCTCCTTGCAAAAGACCTCCTCAAGCGGATGCCCGAGTCGCAAATCGTCTTTGACGTGAAAGTTTCCCAACTCTTAATCAGTGGCATTAGAGAGGCAAATGGCGTACCGGTAATGAGTAAAACCGGTCACTCATTTATCGAATCAAAGATGAAAGAAATCAAATCGCCGCTCGGCGGAGAAATATCCGGACACTTCTTTTTCGGAGAAAATTACTACGGATTCGACGATGCATTTCTCGCAGCACTCAGGCTCCTATCAATATTTTCCCAATCAGATAAACCCGTTTCGCAACACTTCGACGAACTTCCGAAAATGTCAACAACTCCCGAATTCAAACTCCGCTGCCCCGACGACAAGAAATTCGAAATTGTCCAAAAAATCACGGATCATTTCACGAAACTCTATCCATGTATCACGCTCGACGGCGTACGTGTGAACTTCGACACAAGTTCATGGGGAGCCATACGATGCTCTAACACAAGCCCTAATCTCACAGCACGACTCGAAGCCCCCACCAACGAACGACTCGCCGCCATCACAAAAATATTCATAGAAGAGTTAAAAAAATATCCGGAAATAGACACACGGAGCCTTGGCGAAGTGTTGTCGGATCCCGTTCTCTAGACACGAAGTGTCCTGCCCCAAAAATCCTATGAAACTCATCAAATCCCACAAATACTGGCGCCTGCTGGAGATCCTTCCCGGGGCCATCACCTGGTCAGCACTTCTCCTCCCCGTCGTTCTCTCTATTTACCGACCTGAGTTCGTCTCGGTCTTCGTGATCGTCTACACCACATTCTGGCTTTTCCGATCTTTTCGATTATCCATTGATCTGATTAGGGGCTACAGAAAGACAAAAATAGCCATGGCAACAGATTGGCATGAACTTCTGGACTATGTAGAAAATCCTCAACATCTCGATACCGCGATTCAAAATCTTGGAACCAGGAGGACGGTAGAAAATCGCAAACTCGAAAACGTATACCGCAACGTCGCCCAAGAAATTAACCACCTCAAAACCATCAATCAATACAAAAAACCGTCGGAAATCATCCATGCCATCCTCTTCGTCACCTACAAAGAACCACTCGCCATCGTAAAACAATCTATCCGATCCTATGCGCAAAGCGTCTACTCCTCACAAAACATGATCCTCGTTTTTTCCGGAGAAGAAAGCGACAAAACCAATGCACAGCACTACGCAAACGAAATCACCAAAGAGTTCAAACATCACTTCAAAAAAATAATTACAACCATTCATCCAAAAAACCAACCCGGAGAAATTCCCGGAAAATCCGCCAACGCGACATGGGCTGCAAAAACACTATTGACCTATATTGATGCACAAGAAATCCCATACGAAAATGTAATCCTCTCGAACTTTGACGCCGATACGGTTGTAGACAGGCAATACTTTTCGGAACTCACCTTTCGCTACCTCCTCGAAGAAAACCGCAGTATAAAAACCTACCAACCAACTCATTTTTATCACAACAATATTTGGGAAGTACCCATGATTATTCGCATGCTCTCACTCTCTTCAACATTTGTACGACTCGCCGAATCCATGGACACCGCTCATTACAAAAGCTTCTCTTCTCGATCTATGGGCCTCCAAAGTGCCGTCGATTCCGATTTCTGGGATCCGGGAATCATCCCGGAAGACTCACGGCAGTACTGGACCTCCTACGTTCGCTATAACGGCCACAACGAACTCGTTCAGGTCTACACACCCATTTACATGGATGCCGTCCAATCTGAGACCTTCTGGTCAACCTGCAAGGATCAGTACAAACAACTTCGCCGTTGGTCATGGGGCGTCACTGATTTTCCTTTTGTCGTGCTGAACCTCAACAATAATAAAAATATTCCGTGGTTCAAACGTTGGCATGCCATATGTTCCCTTCTTTTGGATCATTTTTATTGGGCCACCACACCGATTCTCCTGACCTTCACCGGTTGGCTTCCACAAATCCTCAACAGTAATTATCAAGATTCCGTTCTCTCATATAATGTCCCCCGTCTCGCGGCCGGAATGCTCAACATCGCCGCCGTTGGTATTCTCGTCTCGGCTATCATCACCATCCACATTCTCCCAAAACGCACCGACATCAACCTCTGGAAACGTTTCTCCCTCATCCTCCAATGGATCTTTGTCCCACTCACCAGCATCTTCCTCGTCTCCATCCCCGCCATCGAATCCCAAACCCGTCTCATCCTCAACAAACGCCTCGACTATCAAGTTACGCCGAAAGTTAGAACATAAGGTATAATATAGCAACTCTATCTATTTCAAAAACCGATCCAAGACAGGATACGATAAAATCTTATAATTTTATCTTTTTTATAAATGTCCAACAAACCTACAAACTACAGCGAAGTAAATTTCGACGGTCTCATCGGCCCATCTCATAACTTCTCCGGATTATCACCTGGAAATATCGCAAGTGCTACGAACAAAAATACAGAATCTAACCCACTGGAAGCCTGTTTACAAGGACTCAATAAAGCCCGTAAACTCGCACAATTCGGGGTTCCCCAAGCAGTATTACCCATACAAGAAAGGCCATCACTTCAATATCTTCATGCGCTCGGATACAGGGGAAAAGTAGAAGACATTCTCCGAGAAGTAGATGATGCGACACTCCCAAATATCTATGCCGTATCAAGCATGTGGACGGCAAATGCAGCCACGGTAGCACCAAGTACCGATACGAGAGACGGGCGAATGCATATCGTCCCGGCAAATCTCGCCTACCAATTTCACCGCTCAACAGAAGCGCAATCAACCATGGCAACATTAGAAAAAATACTTGGAGATATGGCGATAGTACATAATCCACTCCCGAGTCATGCTCGATTTGGGGATGAAGGAGCCGCAAACCACATGAGATTTAGCACGGGACCAGGAGAGCCAGGAGTCCATGTATTCGCCTATGGTACTGATGGAATAACAAACAAAGATGGAAAATTAGTGAATGGACCACAGATAAATCCCGCACGCCAAACCCGTGTAGCATCAGAAGCGCTCGCTCGCCTTCTAGACCTTCCATTCGAGCGTGTCGTCTTCGCCCAAACAGCTCCACAAGCAATCGACGCTGGCGTGTTCCATAACGACGTTATATCCACAAACAATGAACATGCATGGCTTTTGCATGAACAAGCCTACCAGGACACTCCACGTGTCATTAGCGACGTACAACGTGCCCTGGGGAGAGATTTATTCGTATCAATAGCGAAAACCGAGGACCTATCACTAACAAACGCAGTAGAAAGCTATGTATTTAACTCTCAGATTGTCACGCTCCCAAACGGCGAAATGATAATGATCTCCCCTATGGAAGCACAGCAAAATCCTCACGCTCGCGCCTTCATCGAAAAGACTCTCTCTGACCCAAAATGCCCAATATCGAGAGTAGAATATGTGGATCTAAAGGGAAGTATGAATAACGGCGGAGGACCTGCCTGTTTGCGCCTTCGCGTGAATATGTCCGACATAGAAAAACAACAAGTCCGAGGAAGAGTCTTCCTGGACGACGCCCTTTACGGCGAACTAACGCAGTGGGCAAAAAGAAACTATCGAGAAACCATGCTTCCAAAAGACCTGCGCGACCCAAATCTCGTGACGGAATCATTACGAGCATTCAGCGAATTGCAGAAAATTCTCCGACTCTCATAAATTTTTGCATAAATTCCCTACTTCGTCGGAGACTTCGACGGCAATGTGCGATAGGTAATTTCTGAAGGCATTTTGCCCAAAACCTCCCCCCGTTGAGGGAAATCATTTACCAATAGTCGCAAAGAATCTCTCGGGATACGAGCAAGCCGTTCAGAAAAAACACCAGGAGTCACTACGGCTCGCAAATTTTGCAAAGCCCGTCGCGTACAGTCTATAGGAAGAAGTATGAGTGCTGACTGCGAAGAAGGATTGCGATAAACATCTTCCGCCTCTCCATCATCCAAGATATCCACCGTAACCGTGCGATCACCCACAGCCCCCAAGTGAGTACTTCCAGCCCAATTTTGCCCAGCGTCAACAGGATTGTATCCTATGCGATTCAAGTCTGGATATGCATGTGCTACATTCACCTGTGCACCTTTTGTTGAGTCACCAAAATTATCAAAAACCGCACGCATACGTCCGTGCATTTCAGTAGAAATTTTTAATTCCTTCGGGAAAAAGGCTGAAAAAATATAATTTAAATCCTGGGGTTTAAGTTGCACCAATAACTGATAATACAAATGCTCTCGTGTTTGGGCATATACGCCACCAAGGGCACGCGCACAATATTCAGAAATAGGACCAATAGACCCTTGCGCCTGCAAAGCCGGATGGACAACTTCATACCAAAAATCATTTCCAAGAGGTACTTTGATTTTCCCTATTTCTGGAATATCTCCCTTGTACAAGGGAGGTAAAAAATCCGCATACACACGATGAGGACCAATAATACCTCCAAATTTTCTCGCCATGAGCGCCCGAAGCATCGTCATCGCAACTCCAATTTCACGTTTATCAACCCCGCGATGTCCTTCAGCAACATACATGCCACCTAGCTCCATCGCATCCTCTCTCAGTGACTCCAGACTCAAGCCATCAGCCGTTTCGGCATAATAATGCTGAGTCCCTTCAGGGGTACTATGATCGTGATAGATCACAGAGCCAATGGCAGCCCGTACTAATTTCGGCACAGCGCCGTCAAAGTCTTCAAGATTTTTCCCTATCAAGGTAAACCTCTCCTTCCCCTCACGAAAACTATGCAAAGATTCATTAATAAGATCTTTAGCATGCATTGGGTCACCATTATGTGTTCCTAACCCTTTCCAAAGCTCAGAAGCATCCTCGAGATCCCTCTCGGCGACCGGATCTATTCGATAAACGCGATGATAGGGATTTACAAACGGTTCATCGGGTGCATTCGCTGGCAAAGAGTCGTGAGGTGCCATAATGAGAATGGTTATGATATAGGTGAAATTTGCTTACCGAGGAAAATCCTTCCCGCGCGCAGCCAACGTAACAGTCGACTCGTCAACATCTAAACCTTTTTCTCTGGCCAATTGTAAAAAAGCATCGGTATCAAATGCCTTGCAGCTAAAAATATCAAAATAGAACCCACCATCAGGTCTCGCGTGAATTGCGATATGTGATTCAGCGATAATAGCTAATCCATCCCATTGTCGCTGCCCATCTTCACCTTTCGGTTTCAAAACAGTCGGAGTGGAAATAGGCGTCATACCAATTTCGAGAGGAATAGCCTCAAGAAATCCATAAATCCAATCAAGATTCCTCTGGGAAGGATTCAGCCGACCATTAAACGTTAAATGTGGACCAAAGGCTGTCGGAATGACATCCGGATGTTCCACGGGATTACTTCCTCTCAAAAAAGATTCATCACGAGCAACTCCAAACGCGGCTCTCATCGAAACGCGAACAATATCCACCGCAAAATCTCCTCTATAATTCATCATTGCCACATCTACAAACACCGATTTTTTCTTATCAAACGTATGGATCGTCAAATGTCCTCCAGGGAAAAGCCAACAAGCACTCACGCCACTGTCTTCGGGAATTTTCCCATCAAAATAAGGAATCGTATACGGTCGGTCGAGACTCTCGATACCAAGCTTTTTTGCTAGAGCATAAGCCGTTTCATAGACACGCGCCATATCCGCCATCTTGTCGGTATCACCATCATAGCCATCGTACATCACATGGGTCACCTGCAAGGAAACACTCCGTGACACATTATCAATATCCACATTAAAACCAAAATCATCATTGATACCTTCTTCTTGCGCATTCGATATTTCCGGAGAATTCACCATGAAGAATAATAAAAATATAACAGAACTATAAACACCCCCTAGAATTTTAGTCAAACATTGACATGATAAAAATTTCTATGATACGTTAACACCTCAATAGTTAATTAAAAAATATGGAACAACCAATCTATAGCATTACGGATGTACTTTCTTCTGCTGTCGAACGCGCGACCGGCAAGCGACCAAATATCGTACGTGCCAATATAAATAAAAATGATGCGAATGCTCTTGAGGCGGACTATGGATTCAACGCCTTCCAATTAAAAGAAAATCCAACTCAGGATATACAATCCATAATTGCCAATGCGCGGGGGGAAATAGAAGTACAGCTTCCGGAGGGAATCACGACTTCAACCGTGGGAAATTTCATCAACTTTAGCGTTTCCAGTGAGCTTCTCGCAGAAACAGCAGGGAATATCGCTGCGCAACCAAATGGCGGAATCACACCATCGAACCAAAGAACCATGGTAGAATATTTCTCACCAAATACCAATAAACCGGCTCACCTTGGCCATCTTCGCAATTTAGCTCTTGGAAAAAGTCTTTCATCGACCCTCTCATTTCTCGGACATGAGGTAGTAACCGCGAATCTCACGAACGATCGTGGAGCCCACATCTGCAAATCTATGTTGGCCTACGAGATGTTTGGGGAAGGACGCACACCTGAATCAACGGGAATCAAAGGTGACCATTTCGTCGGAGATTATTATGTGCAATATGAAAAAGCGCTACAAAAAGAAATTGCTCCAATAGTAGCGCGGCTCAGAACCGAACCGGAGAATATAGCCAAGCTACAACGAAAAACCGAGATAGAACAAGAACTTGCAACTCTACCGCCAACAGAAAAAGACAAGATAAAACTTCTCAAAAAAGAATTGGAGAAATTAAGCAAACTGGATGAAGAAATCAAGGACGCGGCAAAAAAAGAATCATCCCTAGAAAAAAAAGTAGGAGAAATGCTCATAAAATGGGAAGCCGGCGATCCGGAAATTCGCGCAACATGGAGACTGATGAATGACTGGGTATTAAAGGGGTTCCAAGAAACACTCGACAGAATGAATGTTCATTTCGACGTGGAATATTTCGAATCGGAAATATATAACATGGGAAGAGATATTGTTATGGAGGGACTGGAAAGAGGCATTTTTGAACGCGATCCAAGTGGCGCCATCATCGCCGATCTTGCAAAATTAGGGATAAAAAAAGAAGGGAAAAAAGTACTCCTCCGCGCAGACGGCACGAGCGTTTACACCACGCAGGATATCGCCATCGCAAAACTGAAAATAGAAGAACACAAATTGGATAGCAGCCTCTATATCGTCGCCGGGGAACAAGATGATCACTTTCGCGCACTCTTTGGAATTTTGAAAGCAATAGGCTATGAATGGGTAGATAAGCTCAAGCACTTGTCCTACGGGATGGTAGAACTCCCGGAAGGCCGTATGAAATCACGTGAAGGAACAGTGGTCGATGTTGATGATTTACTCAACGATCTTCGCGACCGCGTCAAAGTAATCGCCGCGGAAAAAGGGAATGAAATCATGAGCGATGAAGACGCCGACAAGATTGGAAAAGCCGCAGCGCAATACTATCTCCTCTCCGCACGACCGGAATCAACAATGAAATTTGACCCCGAAGAGTCTGTAAATTTCGAAGGAAAAACAGGCCCATATATTTTATATCAATACGTCCGAACAGGAAAAATACTGAAGCAGGCAGTACAGCAGTATAGTCCCTTGGGGGCGGGTCAACAGACCTGTCCCTTGGGGGCGGCCCATCAGAGTTGTCCCTCGGGGGCGGGTGAAGCGAAAAATCCGGTAGACTTCAGCCTCCTTCAAGAACCCATAGAACACGAACTTCTCCTGAAACTCGTCGAATTCACAGAAAAAATTCGTTCCGTTCAGAAAACCATGGATCAAACATTGATCGCCACCTACGTTTTCGAACTCGCGCAAACCTTCTCTAACTTCTACTCGAAGTGTCCGGTTCTCAAGGGTGACAAAACCTCTCCGGCACTCTCCCAAGCCCGCCTGAAGCTCGTAGAATACACCCATACACTACTCAAGCAATCTCTCGACCTCCTCGCGATTGAAACAGTAGATAGAATGTAAATTTTTATCTACCAATTTCCTCTCCCTCAATCAATTCACGGTGGAGAGCAACAACAGCAGACTCATAATCAGCATTCTGGACAACAAGTGTGAAGTTTCGATCTGCGGAAGTTGTGATTTCCTCGACATTAATACCGGCTCTATCCAAGACACCTGTAATGCTTCGAGAAAGACCGCGCTGCTGCTTCATTCCATTACCGATACAGGAAACAAGAGCTACTCCTAACTGAGAAACCGTTGTGCCTATGCGATCAAGACGACTTTCTAATTCCTCTCTTTTTGGATGATCGGCATCTATGGTAAAGGGGAAAGATGATCCACCACCAAACGTAGCCGTCACGGAAATATCCAAATCCTCACACGCCTTCAATACAAGACTCGCAATACCACTTGAATGAGCCATGCGCGCAGAACTTACCGTATAGAGTACCTGATTATTTTTTCCACTAATGAATTGAACTCCATGAGATTCAATTTCTTCTGAAACACGAGTGCCCTTATCTCGAAGATCATAAATACTACGAACCTGAAGCTGAATACCGCGCTGATCAAGACCCACGAGACCACCGGAAGTAAAAGCCCGAGGACCATTGAGCGTAGACAATTCCAGCGCCTCGCGGAAACTCATTTTCTTTTGTCGTCGTACATGCTGAAAACCATCACGCATTTTCGGAGTATATCCCGGCTCGACTATGGAAGGATCCGCCGAAAATACTCCAGGCAACTCTCCAAAAACTTTGATGCGAATATCGGAAGAATTAGCTCCAATACGAGTCAGTGCTGCCGCTAGAATACCGGCATGTGCATCCAATCCATCAAAACCAAATGTATGACCATGAACACCGGGAAGTCGGCCGAGAATTGGAGTTCCCTCATCATCATCCAGCATTTTGCGGAGATTCGAATCTCTAACTTGCTCAACCGCGAGCTCAAAAGCCTCTTCGCTCGTCATATCGCGCACGTCAGACGCGTCATATCGTTCTGAAAAATCCCGTACATTCACCAAGCCAAACTCATGATTTATATCAGCAAGAGCTCCGGTCGAACTCGCTACCACAATAGGAAAACGCATCTTACCCTCGCGAGTAAGTATCTGCTTAACACGATCCGGATGAGCTCTTATAATTTCGTCAGACAAAGGAAGAATAGTATAATTAGCCGTCGAAATGCGATCACCCATAAAATGTAGGAAAGAAATAAAAACAGGCCAGCACTATAATACAAGTACGACAAACAGTCAACAGCCACCCGTCTGGAAGCTAAAATACAAGAACCTACTCCCCGCCCGTCTCGACAGGAATCTCCTTTGGCGTTACCTCACCGGTGACATCAGCACAACCACTGCATATGAATTTCACATCACCATCCTTTGAGGTTTTTTCCGTAATAAGCATGCCACATTTCTTGCACAACTCCCCTGTCGGCTTATCCCAAACCGCGTTTTTGCAATCAGGATATTTATTACATCCGTAGAAAGCCTTTCGTGTTTTCTTGGAGAATCGCTTAATCATCGAACCCTTGCCGCATTTCGGACATTTAATCGCATTTGGGTCATCAATAGACACAATATTTTTGCACTTCGGATAGTTCGTACAGCCAAGGAACGAGCCGAAACGACTCGTCTTCACCGCCATATCACTGCCGCACTTTTCACACTTCGTGCCTTTTAATTTCTCCTCAAGATCTTTCTGCTCCTGTGTTTTCTCTTTCACCACAAGGGGTCTCTTGAACTTACATTCCGGATAATTGGTACAAGCATAGAACTTTCCAAACCGGCCAAATTTAATTTGAAGAGCATTGGAACATTCAGGACACTTCTCCTCCGACGCTTCGGTAGTAATATCATCTTTTTTAATCGTCTCATTTTTCTCAACAATCAACTTATGAAACGGCTCATAGAAGTCACGAATCAGTGGTACCCATGCCTGTTTACCCTCAGCAACCTTATCCAAACCTTCTTCCATTTCCGCCGTAAATTTGTAATCAACAATTTTTGGGAAGTGTTCAACCAAGAGATCGGTTACGAGCATTCCTAAATCCGTAGGTTTCAAAACTTTTCCATCCTTCTCAACATACAAGCGCGCAATAATCGTAGAAATGGTCGGAGCATACGTACTCGGACGACCGATTCCCTCAGACTCAAGCTTCTTCACCAACGCCGCTTCAGTATATCGCGCAGGCGGTTTGGTGAAATGTTGTTCCGGCAAAAGTTCCTTCAAATCAACAGATTCATCTTTCTTCAAAAGGGGCAGAAGTTTTTCTCCATCCTTCTCCTCATCCTCTTCCTGATCATTTCCTTCCATATATGCCTTCATGAATCCAGGAAAAACGACCGTCTGACCCGTAGCACGGAAATTATACTGTTTGTGATTATCAGGGGTAATATCCGCACCAACTTGCTTCAAAATAGCCTCTGCCATCTGGCAAGCAACGGTACGCTTCCATACCAATTCATAGAGATTGAACTGATCTTTGCTCAAATCTGACTTCACCTTGAACGGCTCAATTGACATATCTACCGGACGAATAGCTTCATGCGCCTCCTGCGCGCCTTTTTTTGATTTAAATTTACGAGCGGTCGGGAGGAGATATTCTTTTCCATACAATTCTGCAATAACCGCATTGGCCTGCTCAATAGCCACATCGGAAAGATTTGTAGAATCAGTACGCATATAGGTAATAAGTGCTGTTGGTTTACCATCAACATCAACACCTTCGTACATTTGCTGAGCAACCATCATTGTTTTCTTCACGGAGAAACCAAGTTTACGAGAACACTCTTGCTGGAGAGTAGAAGTTGTAAAAGGCGCAGCAGGACTTCGTTTCACATCTTTTTCTTCAACGCTTGTAACGGTGAATGTATCTTTTTTAATCTCATCATGAATCACATTCGCGTCTTTTCCATTCGTGACTTTTGCCTCCTTACCGTTAATTTTTGTCAGGGCGGCACGGAACTTTTCATTTCTCTCCGTCAAAAAATCTGCCGTCAAACTCCAGTACTCATTCGGAACGAAAGCCATAATTTCGCGCTCCCTATCAACAACCAAACGAGTCGCGACACTCTGTACACGGCCAGCCGAGAGACCATAACGAACCTTCTTCCATAAAAGCGGAGAAAGTTCATAACCCACCAATCTATCCAAAACACGCCGAGCTTGCTGAGCATCAATCAGATCCTGAAAAAGCTGGCGTGGGTGCTTGATCGCCTCCAAAATCGCCTTCTCCGTAATTTCATGAAAAACGATTCTTTCTACTTTATTTTTCTTTGGATTAATTTTGAGCGCCTCCAATAAATGCCATCCAATCGCTTCCCCTTCTCGATCCTCATCAGTTGCCACCCAAATATTCGTATCTTTGTCGATGAACGATTTGAGCTCTGTGATAGTTTTTTTCTTATCCGGTGAGATTAAATATTCAGGTGCAAAATCATGTTCAATATCAACACCCATCTTCGATTTAGGAAGATCACGGACATGTCCCATCGATGCACGAACCACGAAATTCTTGCTTAAAAAGCGCGAAATCGTCTTCGCTTTTGCGGGGGACTCTACGATAACAAGGTCTTTTGCCATACCACATGATTGTATTGAGAATTCGCTCGCTGTCAAATGCGGAGTGTAATTTTGGCTTTAAAAAAGGGAAATTTAGGGTCTCCATCTCTCAAAATTATGCATTTCTGAGTTGAATTTACGAAAGCGAAGCATCCATCATGGAGAGATTTCAGCTTCAAAAGTCTCCAGCATCCTGTAGGCAAATATGATGTATCCAAATGTACAGCAAAAAGACATCAAAACGGATATAGGGCACGAAGCATAGTAAGAACCAAGACCTCTCTCTAATTATAGCTTCAAAAATGGCATTTATTTGACATCTAAGCGCCTTAGCCCGTAAACTATGCGCAGTATATGAACAATATCGCAAAAGCACAGAACTGGTTTTATTTTTACAACTTCTCTCATGTGAAGGCGTAGAGCTGTGTTCGAGTTTTTCCCTCTATGCCTTCACACAAGAAGGCTTTTTTTATGCTTCTATTATGAAACTTGTTATCGAACCAACAGTACGAATTGAGGGTGAGGTCACTCCCCCATCATCCAAATCACACAGCGTGAGAGCGCTTCTATTAGCCACGCTAGCAAATGGCACATCCGCTCTAAAAAATATTCTCGATGCTTCCGATACGCGTGCCGCTATCGATGTTTGTAGAAAACTTGGAGCAAAAATTACCTGCGTAAAGAATATAAATGGCGGACTGGATTGCACGGTTGAGAGCAACGGAATCCCACTTCAAACAGACGAAACAGAACTCTTTTCAGCAAATTCAGGAATCACGACAACATTCATCATACCGATCTTAGGTCTACGGAAAGAGACAAAACGGCCGATGATACTTGCATGCGGAGAGCAGATGATGCAACGACCAATCGACACAATTATCAATGTATCAAAAAAACTTGGATTAAAAATTGAAGACACAAATGGACACTGTCCGCTAAAAATATCAGGAGAAATTATTGGCAACGAAGTAGAAATTGACGGAACAAACTCGCAAAACGTATCAGCACTTTTACTCGCACTTCCACTCGCTCCAAAAACATCAATTGTAAACGTAAAAAATCTGCAGGAACGTCCATATGTTGAAATGACGTTGCGATGTTTGGATGAGCAACATATTACATACACGCATACGCGCAGTAATAATATTGATCAATTTGTGATACCCGGGAACCAAATCTACAAGCCATTTGAAAAGACTATACCAGGTGATTTTTCATCAGCATCCTACATCATTGCCGCCGCAGTTTTACTCCCGGGGCATGTGATTATCGACATGATGGACATGACAGATTCACAAGGAGACAAGCGGCTAATCACGATTCTGCAAGAGATGGGAGCGCACATAAAAATTGAAGGAAAAACTATTGTGATTGATGGTGGACATCCACTTACAGGCCAAGAAATCGATTGTAGCGATATCCCAGATATGGTGCCAACACTCGCGGTTATTGCCACGCAGGCCGAAGGGAAAACAACACTCACGAATATCGGTCACGCCCGAATCAAAGAAACGGATAGATTAAAATCCATGGCTACCGAACTCAAGAAAATGGGTGCAAATATAGAGGAACACGCCACTTCACTCGTCATATACCACAGCCGGCTCTTCGGTGCATCACTCGACGGATATAGCGATCACAGAACCATAATGGCACTCGCCATAGCCAGCCTTCTGCCAACTGACGGAGCAAGCGAAATCACAACAGCAGAGGGAATGGACAAGACATTTCCTAACTTCGCAACTCACATGAACACTCTCGGCGCAAAAATGCGTATATCAACCAAAAAACATCTCGTCCTCATCGGCTTCAAAAATGCCGGGAAGACGACTATAGGTCAGGAGCTAGCCAAAAGACTCGGGTTACCTTTCGTCGACCTGGATGAAAAAATCATCGCCCATCATGAGAATATTTCAGGAAAAAAACAGAGCTGTAGAGAGATAATGCGCGATCACGGTGAAGCATTTTTCAGAAATATAGAGCATATCGTTCTCGAAAAAATTACAGCATCACCAGATGTCAGTGTCATTGCCCTCGGCGGTGGAACGCCTATCGTAGAAGAAAATCATGCACTCCTTACGCCACATCACATCATTCACATTTCCGCTCCAAAGAGTATTGTGTTCGAGCGGATTATGATTAATGGCCGACCAGCATTCTTCTCACAGGACCAAGACGCCTTTATCAGCTTCCAGGAACTATGGAATACCAGAGAGCCAATATTTGAAAAACTTGCTACAATGACTATCCAGAATAACGGCTCCATCAAAGAATCTGTGGAAAATATTTTACGGCAACTCGTTACCAAAACTACCATATGAAAACAATTCTTCTCATTCACGGGCCAAATTTAAATCTATTAGGAAAACGCAACGCCACTCACTACGGCTCACTCACATTGAAAAAATTAGAAGAAATCGTGAAGGCGGAAGCAAAAGTTTTGGGCTATCGAATCCTGTCATTTCAATCAAATCACGAAGGAGAACTTATTGATGTTATCCAAAAGAATTCAGAAAAAGCAGAAGGAATACTCATCAATCCGGGAGCACTCACGCACTACAGTTATGCGCTCCACGATGCCATTATCGACGCACAGATTCCGACAGTAGAAGTTCACCTCTCGGATATAAACAAACGAGAATCCTGGAGAAAAATATCAGTAACCGCCGCAGCCTGCATCGGACAAAAATTCGGAAAAAAAGAAAAAAGTTATCTGGAAGCGCTCGCGTTATTACATAAAACACTGACCACCAAAAAATCATGAACGTTACTATTATCAAACAACTTCCCACGGCGGAAGAAATCATACAGGCATTTCCTCTCTCGGAAACCGCGCACATGCAAGTTGCGCGCGATCAGCAGGAAGTAAAAGATATTATTTCCGGAAAAGATAAGCGCATGATCGTCATTGTCGGGCCATGCTCAGCATGGCCATTTGAGGCAACGCTTGTCTATGCAAAAAAGTTAAAGACACTCGAAGAAAAGCTCAAGGACAAGCTGAAAATCATCATGCGGGTATACATCCAAAAACCACGAACCAGCAAGGGTTGGACCGGCCCAATCAACCAGCCAAATCCATTCACCGAACCGGACATCGCAGAAGGTATCCGATACAGTCGTGACATCATGGTGAGAATTATTGAAATGGGATTACCTATTTCCGACGAATCAGTTTTTACCCATAATGCAAAGGGTTTCAATGAACTTCTTGCATGGGTAGCGATTGGCGCACGTAGCACCGAAGATCAAGAACATCGCGTATTCGCATCTTGTATCGATGCTCCCGTTGGCATGAAAAACCCAACAAGTGGCAATCTGGAAATTGGCGTAAACAGTATTATCGCCGCTCAGGCACAGCACACCGCCGTGTTCCATGGAGCACAAGTCCAAACCCATGGAAATCCGTATGCACATCTCGTTTTGCGAGGTGGACTCGATCAACCAAATTACCACGTCGAAGACCTCTACTCGGCAAAAAAGCATTTGGAAACGGCAAAAGTAAGTAACCCTGCGGTCATCATTGACGCAAGTCATGACAACTGCAAAGTAAACGGATCCAAAGATCCGGTTCAACAAATGAACGTCATCCGCGAGGTACTCACCACACTAAAAGAACACCCCGATCTACAGCCGCTCGTAAAAGGGTTCATGATAGAAAGCTTCATCAAGGGAGGCTGTCAAAAAGTAGAAAAACTTACTTCGGAAACAATAGATCTCGACGGACTTTCCATCACCGATCCATGCCTCAGCTGGGAACAAACGGAAGAAATCTTAAACACTATTACCGATGAACACATTATCAATTAGCTCAAAATTACCGCAGCAGAAAGCTATCGAATACCAAGCACGCATTGGCACGGGACAGCTAAAGCAAATTCCAAATCTCTTAAAAAAACTCTCCCCTGTTTCAAGATATGTAATTATTACCGACTCCACTATAAAAGATATATTCGGAGCACAGCTCGTGAAAGAACTAAAAAAAGCCGATATAAAAGCGGATATAATCACCTTCCCCGCAGGAGAAAAAAATAAGACCGAGGAAACGCACAGCAAACTCACGCATAAAATGTTACAGAAAAAATGCGGGCGGGATACGATGATTATCGCACTCGGCGGAGGTGTCGTTGGAGATACAGCCGGATACGTCGCAGCAACCTACATGCGAGGTATACCATACGTCAATATTCCAACATCATTTCTCGCAATGGTAGACAGCTCTATCGGCGGAAAAGTTGGTGTAGACACGCCATACGGGAAAAACCTCATCGGTGCATTTTGGCATCCTGAAGCGGTAATAATTGATATAGATTGTATAAAGAAACTTCCACAAACTCAACTGGTAAACGGCCTCATGGAATCTATAAAAATATTTCTCACCTACGATAAAGGCATGTTTGAAATGGTAGAAAATAATTGGAAAAAAGTGGTGAAAAAAGATTTGGGACTTCTTCAAAAAATCATTGCACGCTCAATCGAACTTAAAATCGGTGTCGTCACAAGAGATGAGCACGAAGCCAACGAACGCATGGTAGTAAACTGGGGACATACGATCGGACACGCTATAGAGCATCTCAGCAACTTCTCATTCGGACATGGATATTGTGTAGGATATGGCATCCTCGTCGAAAGTAAAATTGCAGAACTCATGGGCATACTATCAACAGAAGACTTCGAGAAAGTATGTGAAGCGATGAATCAATTTGGAATTACAAAAAAAGCGCTCAAAGACATACTCAAAAAATTCAGCACACAAGCCATTATCAAGCAGACACTTATCGACAAAAAAGCGCGAAATGGAAAAGTAAAATACGTACTATTAGAAAAAATTGGCTCGGTGAAAACAACGAAAGGAATGTTCGGACACGAAGTGGACAAAAGCACCGTTGCAAAAGCACTTACCTATTTCACAAAATAATATCATGGCAGGAAATACATTCGGAAAATTATTTCAAATTACTACATTTGGAGAATCACATGGAAATGGAATCGGTGTCGTCATTGATGGATGCCCCGCAGGACTCGAGATAACCCGTGAAGAAATTCAAAAAGAACTCGATCGTCGCAGGCCTGGCACAAGCCATTTAACAACACCTCGTCAAGAAAAAGATCAAGTAGAAATTCTATCAGGAATATTCGAAGGGAAGACAATGGGCACTCCAATTGCACTATTGGTCAGAAACCAAGATCAGATTCCCGCAGTCTACGAGCCAATAAAAGACCTCTACAGACCGGGACATGCAGACGCAACATACGATGCAAAATATGGCATGCGGGATTGGAGAGGTGGTGGACGAGCTTCTGCTCGAGAAACGATCGGCCGTGTAGCGGCCGGCGCAATCGCCAAAAAACTGCTTGCACACGCCGGAATACAGATCACAGGATACGTGACACAAATTGGAACGGTGAAAATCACAAAAGTAGATGAGAACACTATCGCAACCAATCCACTCAACTGTCCAGATCCAACCGTACTCGAAGCGATGATTAAGGAGATCGAAACCGCGCGCGCGAACCTAGATTCCGTTGGCGGAATAATCGAGATCGTCGCGCGTGGGGTCCCCGCAGGCCTCGGCGAACCCGTTTTCGACAAACTCTCCGCCGACCTCGCCCGTGGCATCATGAGCATCCCTGCCGTAAAAGGCATTGAAATTGGCGACGGTTTTGCCTGTGCATCAAAACACGGCAGCGAAAATAACGACGAGTGGGCACTCAAGCACGACAGCGCGAAAAACTCTCACATCGGCACGATCACCAATCACGCTGGCGGCATCATTGGCGGAATCTCAAACGGCGAAAATATTATCCTCCGCTTCGCCCTTAAACCCACCTCAAGCATAGCGAAAAAACAGCAAACCGTAGACCGAAACGGCACATCAGCCGAAATCGAAGTCCACGGCCGCCACGACCCATGCGTCGCCCCACGTGCCGTCCCAATCGGCGAAGCCATGGTTGCCCTCGTCCTCGCTGATCATCATCTCCGCAACAAGACTAGTCGAGTAGAATAGGTGATATACAATATGTATACAAAACATATACGAAACGTATACAAAATGAACATGACCTCAACCAAACAATGAAAAAAACTCCACCCAACACGCCCAAATCATCACGGGCGCACCAGTCAACTCACACCACGCGCATCTCCGTCTCAGGAGCCCCCGGATCTTTCTCGGAAGAAGCCGCTCTTCTCTACGTGCAACGCCATGCCATCACAAATTCGGAAATAATCTTCTCAATCGATATGGAGGGAGTCCTCGCATCTCTCGACAAAAAACAATCAGACATTGGAATTTTCCCAGTAGTTAACGGGCGCGGCGGTCTCGTACAAACCGCATTTAAGGCCATGGGAAAGCATATTTTCACATACACAGACGAGCTCTGGCTCGAGGTATACCAGTGTCTCATGACGCAACCTAGCGTCACCAAAAAGCAGATCAAGAAAATCGCCAGCCATCCGCAAGCCCTATCACAATGTGAACGATACATCAGAAAAGAATTTCCAAATGCTAAACTTATCGAGTGGGAAGATACCGCAAAAGCAGCTCAGGATCTGAGCAAAGGAAAACTTTCAAAAGACACAGCCGTCATTGCACCAGCACGATCTGCACAAATTTATAATCTCAAACTTATAGAAAAAGGAATTCAAGACAATCACCCCAACCTCACAACCTTTATTGTCGTCACGAAATAATATGAACAACAAGCCAATATTCGGCATAATCGGTTTCGGACGCTTCGGGAAATTATGGGCTCAGGCCATAGAACCATTTGGCGAAGTGAAAATTTTTGACAAGAAAAATAAAAAAAACTCACTCCTCGATACGCTCAACTGCGACATTCTTTTTCTTCTCGTTCCCATATCGGAAATCGAATCTATCTGCAAAAAAATCGCACCGCACCTCAAGCCGAGCACCATCGTCATCGATGCCTGTTCCGTCAAAACCTATCCGGTAAAAATGATGAAAAAATGGCTTCCATCCAAACAGCCAATCATCGCCACTCATCCCCTCTTCGGCCCGGATTCTATTCAAACAAATGGCTTAGCCAAGCAAAAAATCGTTATCAGCACTATTCGCACCACAGGCAAAGAATTGGAAATATTCAAAAGTCTTCTCAAAAAACTTCATCTCGAAATTCTCAAAACAACACCTCGAGAACACGACAAGCAGATGGCAAAATCACAGGCACTTGTACACCTCCTCGGACGTGCCCTCGCAAAACTTCATCTCAAGCCGCAGGAAATTTCAACACCCGATTATCACGCACTCATGCAGATCAATAACATGGTAAATAACGACACGTGGGAGCTGTTTTATGATATGCAGAAGAAAAACCCATACGCAAAAAATATTAGAAAATTACTCATAGTCGCCCTACAAAAACTTGAAAACACCATTCAAGAAGGACCAAAAAAATCTAAACATACTATCAATTCCCTCAGAAAAAAAATAAACATCCTGGACAAGGAAATAATCGAAACTATCAGCAAAAGATTAGCAATAGTGGAGGAAATAGGGGCCATCAAAAAACAGCAGCAATTAAAGATAAAAGACTCTACGCGCGAACAAAAACTTCACAATCTTCACGAAACTCTGGCAAAAAAGAAACACATCGACCCAAAAACAATTCACCACATATTCACCCTCCTCATGAAGGAGTCACGACGCGCACAATTATGAAATTCTCCACAAAAGTACAAATTCCACCATCTGCAACCGTCACTATTAACTCAATAGCACAGCAAAAAAAGCTGGCAGGAGAGCGCATATTCAACCTCAGTGCTGGCGAACCCATGATGAACACGGCGCAATATTTAGAAAAAGCAGTCCAAGACGCCATGCAAAATGGCCGAACGCTCTACCCGCCCGTCGCGGGACTTCTCGAACTTCGAGAAAAAGCTGCACAATGGATGAACTCCAACTGCAAAACAAACTACACCGCAAAAAATACGCTCATCACCTGTGGCGGTAAATTCGGCATATATCTGTCACTTCAAGCACTTCTCAATGACGACGATGAAGTGATTATTATCTCTCCATACTGGGTATCCTACCCATCCATGGTCAGTCTCTTCGGCGGAAAACCGATTATCATCCAAACCCAAGAAAGCAATCAGTGGAAAGTAAAACCTGAGGATATTCAACAAGCCTGCACCGAAAAAACAAAGATGCTCATTCTCAACAACGCCTCGAATCCTACCGGTACACTCTATACAAAAGAAGAATTGATGTTGATACTCAAGGTAGCAAAAGAAAAAAACATCATCATTCTTTCCGATGAAGTTTACAGTGGGCTCACCTACGACGAAAGAACCTACACATCCTGCGCCTCACTCGAAAAAGACAATAACAATCTCATTGTTATCCAAAGTTGTTCGAAAAACTTCGGCATGACCGGCTGGCGCGTTGGATTTGTATTTGGATCAGAAAGTCTCATAAAAATGCTCACAAAAATCCAAGGACAAAGCATCACCGGAACAAGTATTATAAGCCAATATGCCGCTATAGCCGCCATCGAACAGTCAGAAAAAATCACCAATGAAATTCGCAAAGAAATGCAGTCACGCCGCAACGTATTCACCTCAGCCTTCAATAAATTATTCCGCACAAATATTCCAAACCCACATTCATCACTCTACCATTTCATCCCCCTCACCGCATTCGGAATAAAAAATAACGATGACGTTACATTCTGCGAACAAGTATTAGCAAATGCCAACATCGCGCTTGTACCAGGATCCGCATTTGGCTGCGCAGGATACATAAGAACTTCCTTCGGTGCAAATAAAAATGAATTAATAGATAGTATCGAAGCACTCGCCTCTCATCTCGGGTTTTCAGCTTAGACAAGCCAAAATTGAATTTACATATTTTCATAAATATGTCGCAGCAGCACCTTTTTGGCACAAACTACACAAATTCTCTTGCAAAAGATTTTTGCAAAATTATAATGCTGGTGAATTAAGCGATGTGTACGGTGTTTTAAACACTCTATATATCTCAACATTCAAAAATATTATTTCTTTTTAACCCAATCATCCTATGACAAAACAGGATTTGGTAAACTCCGCTTCTAACGTCGCAAGCGTTACGAAGAAAGCAGCTGCAGAGGTTCTCGATGCAGTTCTCGCTCACATCACTAAGTCACTCAAACGTGGCGAAAGTGTAACGATCACAGGTTTTGGAACATTCCGTGTTTCAAAGAGACAGGCACGAACAGGCGTAAACCCACGCAACCCAACACAGAAGATCAAGATCCCAGCCATGAAGCTTCCAGCTTTCAAGGCCGGCAAATCTCTTAAGGATGCAGTTCGGTAATTTTTTCTCACGGAAAAATTTGCTCCCGTTCCCGTTTGCGATTTCACTTTTGATTTCGCACTCAGGATTCGGATAACGCAACACTTCAAACCCGCCCCTCTAAAGGGCGGGTTTTTTGTAGCATCCAAGAAAAGAAACAAATAAATAAAATGCCATTTAGCAAAATACCAAACGTAGAATTACAATTCTACGGAAGCCTACCAGTCTTAATTCCAGTCACGGTCATGTTATTTATAAGCATTCAGCCAATACTTGCGTTAATCGTCATACCGATTTACGCATACGCATGGATCACATGGGAAAAACTTAAACCCGTCAACGCAACCATAAATCAAGAAAATACAATCGAATTAAAAAAATCATACGAAAGAAGCTTATTCCAAGTATTCATTATTGTGGCAATATTCATGTATGCAATTACAGCCTGGATGGAGCCAATACACTTTTAAGCACCCTTCAAGGGTATAATCCAAAAAAGCTTGCCACCCCTGCCAACGTGGATTAATAATATAGACGCTGGCCATGGCCCAACCCTAAACAGCACTATATCCATTTTGCTGTCTTTTTGCTGTACATTTGAACAGTGCTCCACAAAAACACCCCTAACACATGACAGCCGACTAGAAAGAAGCTAAAATAGGACAGATATAAAAACATAATGAGCTTATGCTAAGTACATTAAAATACATAATACTCCTTACGATACTCGCAGTAGCCGAGCTGGCAGGAATACTATATATAAAACAAGAAGTAACAGCCCCCGGCGTTCTATGGATAACATTAATAGGCATTTTGTTAATCATTACGGTAAAAAATCTAATAGGAGAAGCAAGAAAAAAATCACCTGAACACAAAACAACATATACACTCATCCCGATATGCATAGCGGGGATACTGATATTCCTTATACTGGTACGCTTATTTTTCGGCAATATTCGATAAAAGTCATTAAAAAATACCCCATGAAAAATTCTACAAATAAGCGCAAAGATCACATGCTAGGGATATACTTTGGAACACTGTATCTGGCGCTAATCGGGCTAAGTTTACACAGCATAACAGATCTTAGTTGAGACGGAACGATGAGCCAAGTGCTGAAAACGGGATTATATCTACTCACAACATGCATTCCGTTGCCCTATTTTCTCGGAACTATCATATATCTGAAGATGATTCAAAAAAACCAAGAAGGGCATGAGACAAAAGCATGGTACATTCGCAAAGCATTTACCCCAACAATATTACCATTAGCCACACTGCTGATACTGCTTTTCGCTGGAATCATGACAGGATCGGGCATCCAATTACTCGGAGTTTTCTTTGCAACATTCACATATGGAACATCGTTACTCATCTCAACAATTCTTGGGGGCATAGCGTTTGCGTTTCTTAAGGACGCAAAATAAACGATGAGTAGTGCCAAATATATTCTCTATCCATTTTACTGTATTTTTTTCTATATATTTGGATAGCGATACAGATATACGTCCACCCGAACCATCTTCTACAAAAACTTCCATGCGCCATCAGTATATCGCGCAACGTTTGTACCACCAACAGGCATATCATCTTCATAATAAGCAACATGAATTTCTGGAGCTTTGGGTGCAGGAAATCTTCGGTATGCATATTCGGTCATTTCACTTTCTAATACGCCAGGAAGCTGAATTTCAAGTTCATAGAGGCCTTTTTCATCTACGACTCTTTTTGTCTCCTTAGGCACAGCGTCCTTTGCCACCAATAAAGTATTCTTCCCGGTTTCAATTAGTGCCCCGAATATTACATGAACTTCTTCGGGAGTAGGAACATATTCCGAGGTTACTTCAGGAGAGACTACCATTGGTTTAATAGGAGGTCATGTCGAGCTTGTGTCGAGCGTCTGATCATCCCCGCCATCTTGTATGATATTTGGCATATGAATTAATAGTATGAAATATAGTGCAATTATACCATTATTCTCATAATATTGCAACGTGCGAGGAGCCGTATTTCCCCTATGACATCAAAGCCGAAACGCGCTACAATGAACCAGCATGAAAGACCTAATTCAAAAACTCATTAACGAAGCTGAAAACGAAATCAAAAGCTCGCTAACGCTCGCTTCGCTCGAGGAGCTCAGAATTAAATATTTGGGACGCAAAGGGTCGTTTACGAATATAATGCAAAATCTCAAGAGTGTTCGCAGTGAAGAAAAGCCGGCCATCGGACAAGCGCTGAACGCAGCCAAAAATGAACTTGAGCAGCATCTCACCACGAAACAAAAAACACTCGAAGAAGAAGTTCTCAAGCAGCAACTCTCCGACGACTCCTTCGACACCACGCGCCCAGGAACACATTACGAAACCGGGCATATTCACCCCCTTTCTCAAGTACAAAAAGAGGTGGAAGAAATTTTCAGCCAGATGGGATTCGCCATTCAGGATGGACCGGAAATTGAATCAGAATACTACAACTTCGAGGCATTAAACGTGCCAAAAGATCACCCTGCTCGTGACATGCAGGACACGTTCTTCTTGGCAGATAAATCACATGATCACCATGGAAGAATGGTTTTGCGCACGCAAACATCACCCGTACAAATCCGAACCATGGAGAAATTTGGCGCGCCACTACGCGTGATCGTTCCGGGAAGAGTATTCCGCTACGAAGCCACTGACGCCTCACATGACTCGACCTTTTATCAGGTGGAGGGACTCCTCATTGATAAAAACATCTCACTCGCAAATCTGAAAGGAGTGATGACGGAATTTCTCACAAGACTTTTCAAAAAAGAAACAAAAGTGCGATTCCGACCGGGATATTTTCCCTTCGTAGAACCGGGAATCGAACTCGATATGTGGTGCCTCCTCTGTAGCGGCATGGGCTGTCGAGTATGCAAACACACGGGCTGGATGGAGTTCATGGGCGCGGGAATGGTGCACGCCAACGTTCTAAAAGCCGGCGGCATCGACCCCGAAGTATATCAGGGCTGGGCATTCGGATTCGGACTCACCCGTCTCGTAATGATGAAATATGGCATTGATGATATTCGCTTACTGATGGGCGGCGACCTTAGATTCTTAGAACAATTTTCATGAAAATCTCCCTCAACTGGCTCAAAAAATTCGTAGAAATTCCTGAAAATGTAACAGCACAAGAGCTGGCACATCTCTTTACGATTAGAGCAGCAGAGGTGGAAGGAGTGCTCAGTGAGAGCGAGCTGCTGCGCAATATTGTGGTAGGACAAATCGCCTCACTCGCTCAACATCCAAACGCCGACAAACTAAGAGTTACCCAAACCAATGTCGGAAAAGAAACATTGCAAATTGTTTGTGGCGCAAAAAATATTAAAGAAGGTATGTTTGTAGTCGTCGCCTTGCCGGGAAGTCAGGTTCGTTGGCATGGCGAGGGAGACTTAATCACATTAGAAAAAACACAACTTCGCGGCATAGATAGCCACGGAATGATATGTGGTGCCGACGAGGTTGGACTACCACCACCATCAAATCCATCCGATGACGTTCCGGATTTGGCAACGTATGAACTCACAAAAGACTACGTATTTGGACAAGATGAAAAATCCATAAAACCAGGAACGCCGTTGGCGTTCGTGCTCAATAAAAATGATGTCATTCTCGAAATTGATAACAAATCCCTCACACATCGACCGGATCTCTGGGGACACTATGGCATCGCCCGTGAAATGGCCGCCATCTATAATGCAAAACTAAAACCATACGAAAAAGCGGTTCCATTAGCCAAAGAAAAGGATATTCCAACTACAAAATCCCCTCTCGCAATTACGATTGTCGACAAGGAAATCTGTCCTCGATTCACCTCATGTATTATTAAAAACATAAAAGTAAAAGAATCTCCGGAATGGTTGAAACAGGATTTAATAAAAGTCGGAGTACGTCCCGTAAATAACATTGTCGACATCACCAATCACATCATGCTCGGGCTCGGGCAGCCGATGCATGCCTATGATAGAAAGATGGTAGAAACCGATACGCTCGAAGTAAGATATGCCAAAAAGGGGGAGTTCATCGAGACTATTGACCATAAACATCATGACCTTTCAGAAGAAGATCCGATTATTACGAATGGGAAACACGTGCTCACCATTGCGGGAGTCATGGGTGGGGCCTATTCGGAAATATCCGAACACACGACGGAAATTATTCTCGAGAGTGCCAACTGGCAACCGGCTATCGTCAGAAAAGCATCGCAACGCAACGGCCTACGAACCGAAGCCGTGCAACGTTTCGAAAAATCCATCGATTCGGAGATGGCCATCACAGGACTCCTCCGGGCAATCGCACTGATCAAAAAGCTCTGCCCAAAGGCCGAAATGGAGGGTGGACTGATCGACGACTACTCGGAAAAAGTAGCAACCAAGGTGATCATAATTCGACCAGAGCGCATTCAGCAAAAGATTGGAGCGATCGTGACGACCAATGAGATGAAAGATATTCTCAAGCGCCTCGGTTTCGGTGTAGCCTCAGCTCCAAACAAATCGCTCTCAATTACCGTTCCTTCCTGGCGCGCGACCAAAGACATCGCCACGGAAGACGACATCGTCGAAGAGGTCGCGCGCATGCACGGCTACGAAAACATCCCATCACCCCTCCCGACCCTTCCCACCAGACTCCCCGAAGAAAATATTCTTCGCAAACTCGAGCACAAATCTCGCTTCATTCTCTCAGGCCTGCTCAACATGAGCGAGGTCTACAACTACTCTTTCTACGGCGCCTCCGATCTAAAAAACGCCCTCCTTCCAGAGGAGCTTCATCTCAAGCCTCAAAACTTCCTCTCCACCGACCAAACACACCTGCGGATATCACTCGTTCCAAATCTTCTCAAAAATATTCACGATAATCTTCGCTTCAAAAAGAGCTTTAACATCTACGAAATCGGCCACACCTATACCGAAGAACATGAGTTCTTTCCGCGCGAAGACGTCTGGATCACGGGTGCAATCGTCAGCGACAACACCAAATCAAACACGAACCAAACAACTCAAAATCCTCTTCTCGACGCAAAAGGCATCGTCGAAACCTATATGCAAAATATCGTCGCGCCCACCCAAGACTGGAAAAAAGACGGCCTAACCATGCAACTTTCTCACCCACACCGATCCATCACATTACTTTCCCCCTCAGAAGAAGTTTTAGCCCGCACCTACGAACTCAATCCCATCGTAGCCAAAAACTTCGACCTCTCTGGACAGCAAACTATAGCCATTTTCGAGATAAATCTCTCCAAGCTTTCTCGAGAAAAACTCTTCGAAAGAAAATACCGACCAATCCCTCGCCACCCTGGTATCGAGTTCGATCTCGCGATCCTCATCGACAAGAAAACCGCATCCATTCAACTCAAACAGGCCATCGAGAACGCCATGCCCGAACTCATCCAGTCGGCAACCCTCTTCGACCAGTACGAAGGTCCGAACGTCGACCCCACCAAAAAATCCCTCGCCTACCGCATCCTCCTCCAATCCCCCGACCGTACCCTCACCGACGATGACCTCACAAAGGCACAAAAAGCCATCATGGAAAACATCACCGCCATCGGTGGAACCATTCGTTAAACATAAACAACTTTCGTACGTACGCAGCCCGCACCAATCCACGGCGCACTCATCCGCCACCTCCGCAGCTCACCCTCGACAAAGCTGACGCCTCAAGGTACAATCTGACAGGTAATCAAGCGCGACATCGCGCGGTATTCAACCTCGCATGGACCTCCACAAAAAAATTCACGACCGATACGAAAGCGTCATAGAAAAACGAGGAAGTGACGCGTACAAAACACACGAAAGCCCATGGCAACGATCCAAGCAACCTTGGAGCATCAAACGAGTGATAGCATGGTTCTTCACTCTCATCGTTGCCACTACAGCAACAGGCATTTTTTTCGTGTTTGCAGCCATAGCCGTGCTTTCCATAGGACTCCCGTCTATTGACAATATCAGTGCGCAGGCCGCGCAAGCGACAGAAATTTACGATCGCAACGGAACACTCCTCTATACCATTTCCGGAGAAGAAAATAGAAAATATGTTCCGTATGATCAGATAAACCAAAATCTCATCAACGCCACCATTGCAGTAGAAGATGATCAGTTCTGGGAACACAAAGGCTTTGATATGACGGGTATCGCCGCTGCGGGATTATATGAAGTCCTCGGCATAGGCAAGAAGCGAGGAGGCTCAACCATTACACAACAGTACGTAAAAAATGCCTTTCTCACGTCAGAAAGAAGTGTCACCCGCAAACTTCGTGAACTGATCATGGCCATCCGCCTGGAACAAAAATATGACAAGAAAAAAATCCTCGAGCTCTACCTGAATCAAATCCCCTACGGCAACAACGCCTATGGTATTCAACGCGCGGCGGAAATTTATTTTGGTAAAAATGCCATCGATCTCAACCTGGCAGAGAGCGCAATTCTCGCAGGAATTCCGCAGGCACCAAGTTATTACAACCCCTACAGTACACATCGTGACAGCATTATTACGAAAACATTTTCACCTGACGAACTCCAGTCCAGGCAGCTCAAATCAGCGGAAGATATTAACAAAAACGAATACGTCTACGGACTACTCGGAAAAATGAATACGATAGACGAGCAACACAAAATCTATATGCCGGGCCGCGCCGATGTCGTCCTCAAACGCATGCTCGAACTGGGATACATCAAGCAACCACAAAAAGAAGAAGCATGGCAAGGCACGCAGGTAATCGCCTTTCTTCCATTTAAATATTCCATCAAAGCACCTCACTTCATCTTCTATGTACGCGATATTCTTGAACAAAAATATGGCAAAGAAATTCTCGAGCGCGGCGGTCTAAAAGTCTACACCACTCTCGACTGGACACTGCAGCAAGTAGCGGAAAATGCCATCTCAAGTCGCGCCGAATCCAACGAAAAAAACTACAAAGCCACCAACGCTGCCGCTCTCTTTGCCGATCCAAAAACAGGACAAATTCTCACCATGGTCGGCTCACGTGATTATTTCAACAAAGACATCGACGGAAACGTAAACGTCACTACCCGCACGCGTCAACCGGGATCAACATTCAAACCGTTTGTCTACGCTCAAGCCTTCTTACGACGCTACACGCCAGCCACAATCCTCTACGATACTCCAACGAAAATAGGTCCGGACACACCACAAAACTACGAAGGAACATTCCAGGGACCCATGTCGATGCGCCGCGCGCTTGGTCAGTCTCGCAATATTCCAGCGATCAAAACCTACTTCCTCGGAGGGGAGCAGGGAGCCATTATCGACCTTGCAGAAAAAATGGGAATTACCACGCTCAACAGAGAACACGACTACGGCTATCCTCTCGCCATCGGTGCCGCCGAAGTGAAAATGATTGATATGATTACCGCCTTCGGAACGTTTGCCAATATGGGCAAGCGACCCGAGCTAACAGCGATTCTCAAAGTTGAAGACCACAACAGCAACGTCATCGACGAGTGGAATCCGGACACCGTAAAAGACTGGCAGGAAGCCCTTGATCCCGAAGTCTCTTATCTCATCGACAGCATTCTTTCCGACACAGCCATCAAATTAAGCCAAAACCTCACCATCCCCAATCACACGGTAGCCACCAAAACCGGCACATCCACCAATAAATCAAAATCAAAAGGAACGGCCTATCCCATGGATCTCTGGGTAATCGGTTTCACCCCGAGCATTGTCGGATCGGTCTGGGTTGGCAATAATCGTGGTGATCCACTTGGAGGAAACGCCGACGGCTCGAATGTGTCGGCGCCAATCTGGAAAGAAATTATGACGGCATATCTAAAAGACAAACCAGACGAACCATTTCCACGTCCCGATGGCATCAAAGAAATAACCGTCTCATCAGCAACAGGACTTCTTCCGAACGAAAACACACCGGAAGAAAATCTTCGCACGGAAATTTTCGCCAGTTTCGCCATTCCGACCGAGATAGAAAAGGCCTTTTCTAGGGCAAAAGTAGACAAGCGCAACGATCTCCTCGCGAACGAATTCTGCCCTCCTGAAATGGTTGATGAACGCACCTTCCAATCCCACAGCGACCCAATTGACAAAAAAGAATGGCAAGACGGAATCAACCAATACTACGGTAATATGCAAAAAAAATCTGCTGACAAATCCGATACCACCTCGGACATTAAAACCATCGAATCGGTGATGAATTCTGCAGGATCGCCCCCTAGGGAAATCTCACCTCTCTGTACCTCGGAATCTCAAGCCCAGGCGCCAACCGTGAGCATTACCTCCCCAGGTTCTTTCTATATCGCTCAATCCAACACCATTGATGTCGCCATCACCTATACTGCTCCCGCTGGCGTTCAAGATGTCACGTACATTTTCGACAAACTCCCTCGAGCCGTAAAAAATTCCAAACCGTTCGACACCGCAACCATCAAAATTCCTAAATATGCCAAACCCGGATCAACATACGATCTCAAAGTAAAAATCACCGACAAAAATCAGTACAGTGGATTCGCTACCATTCAGGTAAAAATCGCCGACCCGTCCAATCCCACAGACTTCGCTCCAAGCATTATCGAATCAAGTAACTCAATCGGAACTTGGCCGATTCCTCCAACTCCAAAAACGCCCATGATCCCCTCCAGCCCAGCCGATCTCCCCCTTTTCCTGCCAATCAAAACAGAGCCATAAATCAGGATTTCAAAATCCTCCCCACCGCATCCAAAAAACTTTCCACCTCGTAAACTTCCGGGTCATTTTTCAATTCCTCGCCCAACTCAAACCTTTCATTTTTCAAAAACACCGACCTCACCCCAATATTTTTCCCAAACTCCACGTCCGTCGAACGATCTCCTACCATCCATGAATGTTCCGGCTCCATTTCGCAATCCCACATCAAATCTTTTACCAAACCTATCTCCGGCTTACGACACTCGCACCCATCTTCCGGCATATGCGGACAAATACACACATCAAAAAATCGAATCCCTTGCTCTTCCATTTTTTGAAGTAAAGCATCCTGCACTCGATCAAAATTTTCCCACGGAAACTCCTCACTTCCGATTCCATTTTGATTCGTCACCATCACTAATTCATATCCAGCCTCACGTAAGCTGCGCAATCCTTCGAACACGCCGGGCTTGTAAGCTAACTTCGCCAACGTATCGATTTTCCCATCATCCACCTCCTCTATAAGGGCCCCGTCCCGATCTAAAAAGACTATTTTCATAGCCTTATTCTAAGCTGAATTTGACAAAAGAGGCAAACTTTTTCCATCCAAAGCTAGACAAAGCTAAAGAAAAATGATATAATGGAACCAATCGTAAAAAGTATCTCTTAATTTTCCTCCCATGATTGCTTTCTGTCCAAAATGCTGGAAGAACTCACACGGTGCCGAGAGCATGCGTGAAATGAAGGATGCGGAGTTTGTCACCATGAAAAATGGTCGACGAGCGGCAAAGGGTACGTGCACTGTCTGCGGACGAGGCATGTATAAGATCGTGAAATCCACGGAAGCCTAAAGCATCCAAAAGTTCATTACGAACTTCACACTCAGTATAAAAAAGCCTTCACAAAAACATGAGGGTTTTTTTATGTGTGGTATAATCGGCCCGATGAAAAAACTACTTCTCTTGCTGCCCTCCATTCTTTTCTTCGGACTCTTAATCATCTCGCTGCTTCACCGAGGAGGTATTTCATTTCAAGCACATATTTTGTGGATGATCATGATGCTACCGATCGCCGTATGTGTATTTTTTGCACAAAAAAATCAAGACTCGAGCAAAACTCCATCAATACTTCTAGGTCTAATACTGCTACTCCTCCTCACCATTGCCGCCGGATGGACGTATTCGCAGATGCGCGACTTCGGGCTCATTTCAATCACTACCTTACTGGGCGGACTAGCGACGCTCATAATCGTCATAGAAATGGACATGGCAGAAACCACCATAGAGAGACTCCTCAATATCCTCTGCGTCATCGCCTCGCTCCTTTGCATGTTTGGATTAGGACTCTACTTTTTCACGACGATCGACCGTCTTTCTTCAACATTTGTCCACCTCCCCTACCTCACTACCTCATACCCGAACGCCTTCGCTCTTTTCCTCCTCAGCGTAATGCCACACGCACTCCTACAGCTGAACAAATTTCGCAATAGGCCTTGGCTCATCATCAACGCTCTTGTTATTTCGTCACTTCTCCTCACCTTCTCACGAGGATCGCTCATTATGGGCATCGGAATAGTTGCCACCCTCTTCATCTTGAAAAAAATCACATTCGATAAAAAAGTCGCCCTGACGCTCGTCGGGATTATCGCGCTTACCGCTACGTTCCAACTCATTCGACCGGATAGTCTGGGACAAAATTCATTTGAAGAAAAATACACATTCAATGCAGGAGAAAAAACTTCATCCGTAAACGAGCGAATGGACTTCTGGAAAGGCGCACTGAGCATGATCAAAGCTCATCCGCTTTTCGGAACCGGTCCGGACACATTCAAATACACATTCCCTCAATATCAAACATCGCTTCTCGCCAACTCCGATCATCCGCATAATATGTTTCTCAAGCAAGCAAGTGAGTTTGGAATACCATCGGCGCTTCTCCTCATTGCTATTATTATCTACGGACTCTACGGCCTGCGTCGCACGTATCGCGCGAACCATACCCATCTCGCTCTCGGACTCGCTATTCTGGCAATGCTCGGTCACAACCTTCTCGATTATAATCTGAATTTCACCAGCAACGCGCTCATCTTCTACGCCTTCCTGGGGCTCATCATCGGAGCAACTCGACACGATGACCATCAAGTACCTAAACGTGCACTGTGGACCATCCTCCTCCTATTCACGGGCATGATGTTTGTTGGTGGCACCTACGAAGCTTATCAACGTATGCTTATTACCCAAGCAAGAGGGCTCACCGCATCGTCCGAGATAGCAAAAATAAAAGAAGCCGAATCATTATTCTCAAAAATTCATCCAATTTTCTACGAGGATGCGATTCTCTTGCGCGCGCAAAACGCCATCGAGATGAAAAATCTTCCGCTCGCCAAATCCCTTCTCAAAAATATCGTCACTCGAGATCGCGACTATGCTGAAGGCTATAATCTCCTCTCAGAAACGTATATAAACAGTACCGTGCTAGCAAAAGGAGCAAATACCAAAGCTATGGAGCTCGACTCATGGAACAACCTCCGCTATTATTTTCAGAAATTACAACTCATGTCCAAGGATGAAAAAATAATCAATAAAGGCGCCTATCAGATACTTCTCTCAGACTATCTCATCCTCCTCCAAAATAACGCCCACGAAACCATTCGCAGCGGCAACCCGCAGTACGCCATCAAAATCGCACAGCTGCTCGGACTAACCGACCTGCAAAAAAAACTCTCCGACACGGCCATACTCGAACGTAAAAAATTCACCGACCGCTATTATATAACACTTTCACCACTCTAGACATGATATCTCAACTTCTCATCGGCACGACCAACAAAGGAAAATTAAAAGAAATCAGCGAGGTTTTGAACACGCTTCCTATCGAACTCGTAACGCCCGACGGTCTGCGAATGGTGGGACAACCGGAAGAAACAGGGAACAGTTACGAAGAAAACGCGATCATCAAATGTAATTTTTACTACGATCAATCTCATAGCCTCCCCACCCTCGCCGAGGACTCCGGTATAGAGGTTGCCGCTTTCCCGGGAGAACTCGGCCTCACCACACGACGATGGGGCGCAGGCGCCAATGCCACCGACGAGGAGTGGCTCCGGCACTTCCTCACCGAACTCTCCAAGCACCCACAAGAACTTCACCGCGCGACCTTCGTCTGCACCGCCGCCCTTCAGCTTCCAGGCGAACCTGTGCCGCATATTTTCCGTGGAACCTGCCCAGGCAGACTCCTCCTCGAGCCACAAACCGCGATTCCCCACGGCATTCCGCTCTCCGCCTGTTTCATCGCCGACGGCCAAACGCACGTCTACGCCGCCATGAACCCCACCGAAAAAAACAAAATATCCCACCGTGGCAGCGCGATCCATCAGGTGAAAAATTACCTGGAGAAACTAAACCGCTAGCACATGCCTATACTCCTTCGGCTGCCAAACAAACTCGTAATCAAACGCCTGCTCCTGGCGATAGAGCATGAATAACTCACGACCATTACCCTCAGCCAGGAAAGAAACTTCTACATACTGCTTATTCTTACGCTCAACCTTTAACGAGGAGTAATCACGATCCTTAGCCAAATAAACAAGAGCCTCCTTGGCAAAACTTTCCTTTTGAGCCTGATTGAAATCCGCACTAAATTCAACGCGTTTATCAGCGAGTAGTCGTTCCACTCTGGCATTTTCACTAAAAAATTTAAAGTACCCCGTTGTTCCAACGACAAGAATCAAAACAACAACAGCGACACCCTGAAGCTTCCTCAAAAGAATGCGTCCCAACGACTCATCATCATCATAAAATTCTTGATCAATATCCTCAACGTTTTTCTGTTCTTGCGCGATCACTCGAGCCCGTGGTGGTGTCTGTTGCGTAGTAGGCAACACAAAATCCGGTTCACGCTGCATTGGTTGAGGTGAAGCAACGGCCGAATCCTGAGCAGGCTCCTGTGGCTTGTAAAAATTCTGAGCTGAGGCACGGGCGAATTGTTCCATAAAAAGTTCACGTAAAGAAGTAAGTATCTCCTGATCCACGACAATATTTTCATGTTCTCTCGCCTTCTTCAAGAGCGATGCCGTACTACCAAAATACGAAGTAATGTGCGATAATGAAAATCCTTTCTGCTGCGAAGTAGCAGCGCTCACCACATCTTTGGCTTTCTTCAGCGCGTCATAATGCAGTGTCGTGCACTCTTCTTCTCTCATTCCCATGACAATGGCACGATCTACCACGCTCAGCTCCTCAAAAAACGTGAGCCACAAAACTTCTCTTTCTTTGTACGCGAGCTCACGATAGAAGCTTTTCAGAATCTCCTCTCTCCTGATAGAGCGACTACCCGAATCGGTTTTAATGTCATATACATCATGCAAATCGCCAATCCTTTTCGCGGAATCTCCAGCAGCCGCGGAACCACTCGAAGTAGGCTGTGACTGAATAGAAAAAAACTCATACGCCCACTTATACAAATCCAAGAGTGTAATAGTCTCATCACGCTTCATCTCGTCAAACGCATTTTCATACAACGATTTCATAATAAACGCGATCACCGGCTTGGTCGAAGCACGTCTCGCGCAATACAAATACAGCGGCGAAAAAGTCTGCCCATACAGCCCCCAAAACTTCTCTACGTACTGATCTTGGCTAAGAATTCCCATGGAGATAAAATAAGGAGGCTATTATTCCACAATTGGCACTCAGGCGCAAGCTAAAACCCAAAACGCTAATTTGGTCAAATTTCAGCTTTGCGAACTACACCCCCATCTCCACCTCCCGATGCAGCGCCGCAAGCTCTCTGGCTCTCATGGTTTTATCTCCATATCGATACACCATTTTGGCATTATTTTTCCATTTATGCATCGTGAGTAAAGCGTGGGAAAGCTTCGGATATTTGGTAATCAAATTTCCAAACTTCGCGACAGAAGCGGAAGCACGTCCAAATTTCGCTGACTTAGCGAGTAAATTCGCGACCTTGCCCACCTTCGCAGTCAGCATAGCAACCTCCGTGGCTTTCGCCGCACCCTTCGCCACTCTTCCGGCCTCGGAAGCAGCCGTCGTAGCGCCAGCCGTACCCAATCCGGCAACATCCAGCGCGAGAAACGCGACACCCGTCAGCGCATGCCACGCCCTCTTCCCACCTTCGAGTTTCTGCCCCGAGGCCGTCTTGCCCAGCGCGGCTTCTCCGGTGATTTTTGCCGAACCGACCACCGGAATCATATCAATCGCCGACGAAACAACATCCGCCTTTGCATATTTTTTCAAATCGTCAGAGAGTTGCTTGAAATTTACCGCATCTCCCATAATAGAAAGAACCTGTGCGCGTAGCGCCTCATCCGGTACGGATTCAAGCTTTTTCATCTCTTCCTCCATGAAAGTCACTAACACTTCCACCGACCCCCGTTCATCTCCTCCTGTCTTTTTCTCAGCGGATGTGCGCAAAACTTCATCAAGTCTTGGCGACAACTCCTCAAGATAACTGGCAAGTTCCGGACTATCCTCGCGAACCATTTCCGGAATCGCATCTTTCAAATCCTGAAAATCCTTTTCCTCCATCTCAATACCCTCATCCTTCAAAATAGCATTCAGCTCGTCATCCGACGGAATATCAATTTGGTCAACGTCGCCATCGACAGCATTATCGGCCGGAACAATATCATCAGGATTCTCATTCATAAAAAAATCGTTAAGGAATATACAAAACGATTATAAAGATTAATACACGTTACGCAACAGCTACCAACCTCTCCGCAAGGACAGCCTCCATTTCATCAAATATGCACTCAACGTCTACGAGCGTATCGCATTTCATAATTTTCTCCACATACATTTTCGCCCCTTCGAATCCCTTGATATACGATGCCAAGTGCTTACGCAGCTCACGAATCGCCTTTACCTCATTTGACCCTTCTACCGCAAATCGAACATGCTGACGAATTAACGGCAACTTCTCAAGCATCCCGGCAGGCCGCACGTATATCTCGCTCCTGAACGCCGCAGCAACCTCCGCGATTAACCATGGATCACCCAACGTAGCACGACCAATCATCACTCCATCCAGATTTCCTAATCGCCCATGCGCATCAGCAACCGATTTGATATCACCATTCCCGATGACGTTTATTCCCAACTCCCTCTTCGCCAAATAAATCGGCTCCCAGTCCGCCACTCCGGAGAAAGCCTGAGTGCGAGTGCGTCCGTGCAGTGATAATAATTTTGCGCCTGCATCCACAACTCCCTTACAAAAGCCCATAAACCGCTTCTCGTCATAGCAGTCATACCCAAGTCGCGTCTTCACAGAAACAGGAACCGAAACCGCTCGACTCAAACTATGAACGATTTCCGCGGCCAATTGTGGATTTTTCAGTAACGCCGATCCGCACTCATTTGAAGTAATTTTACAGGTCGGACAACCCATATTAATATCAATCCCTGCGATCCCCATATCTTCCAAAATCTTCCCCGCCTCCGCGAAAAACTCTGTCTCCTTACCAAATAATTGCATAATAAGCGGAAACTCATCGGGATGCCAATCCAACATCCGATACGACTCACGACTCTTGTGATGGATAGCCGCCACGCTCGTCAGCTCAGAAAAACAAACCACATTCTCCGTCCCGCTCAACATCTTCACGGAGCGACGATACGCAGAATCCGTATACCCCGCCAGTGGAGCCAGCGCGACAATCGGTCTCGGCAATGTATCCCAGGAAAATTTCATAGCGCGACCAATGTACACGCATCATGGCTTACGGCCAAGGCTTTCCGTCAATATAAAGTTGCTTTAGCACGGACGATCCATCGCTATCCACGGCAACTTTGATAAAAGCCTGCCGATCAGGAGCCCACGTATTGAATATCTGCCCCTTCCCCTCCGGAATGAAATACTGCTCGATGCCATATTCCAGACGATACGTAGGGGTTTTGTGGGAACCCTGCGCGGGAATATCAACACTCATAATCCTGCCTTTCAAGAAAATTCCATCAGCAGGTTTTGTACGACGAAGCTCTCCCGGAAAAGCAAATCCGGCGGACTCAACAACCGGCACATAGACTGTTTCACCTTCACGAAACTGCTCCTCGTCACGATAGTAGTATCCGGAAACCGTCGATAAATCATGTCGATACGTGACATAATCTCCCCTCAGTGGATCGCGCGGATCAACAGGCAAGAGATGAATCAAAATCTCCCCGCCATCAGCAAGCGTGATTAATTTTACAATAATCATACCGGCGATAATAATCACCTGCAATACTACGGCAAGCCCGATTTTCATATTTTTATTCATGCTTTATATCGGGGTCAATATCTGCGATCATACGACGACGCGTCCGCTCCATCAACCAGCCGACTCCGAAGAGCAACAAGCCCGCTCCGATAAAAAACAAACTCTTGTCCAAAAAAGTGAAGAACCAGTCGGAGTATTTAACAAGAACAAACAAGAACATGCCGCCAACCCCCAGATTAATCATCCACGGCTCGCGTCGATGATAACCAAGGGCGATAACTCCGATGAGCTGAGCGATTGTAAGTAAATTAAACATAATTGCCATCAAAAAACCTGATGGAGAAAGAATGCTATAGCTAGCAAATAAGGAGAATGAAGGAAGAATAAGGAGAATGAGGAAGAGAGCCACATGCACCACCAGCGTCAAACTTTCGTAGAGAGGCAATCTTGCTCGTATCAAACTCACCCCAAGCCCTGCGAGAAGCACGGCATACGCGATAACCATGTGCCAAGACGTAGCTACGGAGCCTCCTTCACTCATGAAAACAAGACTCTGAAGACCACCCTGCATGGAAAAGAAGAATAAATTGCCAACCAGAAACACTGTGCCAAACAGAGAAAATATACGACCGAAACGCTGATACAGACGGCCCGATACCACAAACAGCGCGGCGATAACCACATATCCGACATATACGGAAAAGGGTTCAATGCTAAGCGGAGAAACCCACGCTGACGCCTGTGCACCCCACCATACCAGAAGAGTAACGACCGAAAGAATAAACGAAAAAACCGTAGTGAAATAATACGCCACAATCGCACCAACAAGAGACATGAATAAAGCAATCGTTCTCCACGAAAACGGATCACCGATATCGGCATTAATACCAAGAAGTGTCACGCCACAGAAAAATACAAAAAGTAACAGGTAAAACTCATGCAACGTATTCCCTTCCCTCGCCGGCTCTTCCGTCGATCTCTTGGACAAAAAATAACCTGCCCCCCACAAGGCGATGGTCGTAAGTACTAATAAAAAAGTAGAAGTCGTGAAAAAAACGCGATATCCGAACATGCCGGTAAAAAGCTCTAGCGCGTGCCCGAAAGCCGCAGAAAAGCCTAAAACAAGCGCAAGCGCAAAGTGCGTACCGGACCGTAATGCGAACGCCATCGCTAAAGAACCAAACATCCAAAGAAGTAATCCATCCGGCCAATTCGCGCGAACATGAAACATCTGGGCGATGAGGAAAATTCCGGCGCCATAGATCAATGTGCCAAGGAGATAAAAGGCGTTCGCAACCTTCTCGAGCTGTCTCTTCTCCTGAAGATACCAACCCAAGCCATATGACATCAACATTGATAAAACGATAATTCCAATCTTCATAACCTTCGTCATTTCAACCCAATTCGCAGCAACAAAGGAAAAAATTCCCGCCCCAATCAATATGGCCCCGAAAATAACAATCGTATGAACACTCCGTTTGCCAGAATCCTCCTTGCTACCATGCGCCTTAGCTTCAGAAAAAGCCTTCTGTATCATCTCAACCGTCTCATTTTCCTTAAGCAATGAAAGATATATTGTTTCAACTGAATCACCCTTAGAAAGACTAGTATAAATATATTCAACCAGCTGGTGATGACTACGCTTAGCGAAATTAAAGTGCGCCATGTCCGAAGCATACAGCAGAAACTTTACATTTGAAAACATGAATGTAAAATACCCCGGCCACATCATCCCAGATCTCATGCACAACCCACTGAAAAAACACAAACTCGGAGAAGTCGCCGCTACCTCGATATGCGGAAATGACATCATGAGCTCGGTATTATACGTATCAGGAATCGCCATTGGAACCTCCGGTATGTACGCGCCAATAATACTGCTCGCCATTGGAGGAGTTTTACTGCTCTATAGGGGTGTATATCGCGAAGTCGTAGAATCACTTCCCGTAAATGGAGGAACCTACAATGCCCTGCTCAACGGCACATCAAAAAATATTGCCGCCACAGCGGGAGTTCTCACGATACTTTCATATGTAGCCACGTGTGTAATCTCCGGAAAAACAGCTGTAGAGTATCTTGGAACCATCGTAAACATTCCCATCATTCCGGTAACCATCGCCGTTCTGATATTTTTTGCCGCACTGGTAATCTCGGGAGTGAAAGACTCGGCAAAAATCGCTATCGGCATTTTCTTTCTCCACCTCACCACTCTCGTGGCTTTTGTGATTCTGGGAGCCTATTATCTCTATCACAATCCGAATCAGTTCCACATAAATCTCGAGCACACCAAAATCCTCACCCAAGATTACTCTCTAGCCATCCTCCTTTTCCTCGGCTTCGCCTCATCATTACTCGGCGTATCCGGCTTCGAGAGTTCCGCAGACTTCGTCGAGGAACAAGATAAGGGAGTCTTCAAAAAAACACTCACCAACATGCTGCTCGGAGTCGTCATCTTCAACCCGCTGGTAGCGCTCCTCTGTCTAGGGATTTCCGACATGTCGGAAATAGCAAAATTCTCTAACTTTCTCCTCGCGGGAGAGGCAAAGATAGTAGGTGGAACCATATTCCAATATATCGTAGTTATCGATGCATTCCTCGTCCTTTGCGGAGGTGTTCTCACGGGATTTATCGGTGTCTCGGGTCTCATCAACCGCATGTCCCAAGACGAAGCTCTCCCTATTTGGTTTGCCAAGAGAAATATAAAACGATCCTATCCTCGCATCGTGATAACCTTTCTCATACTTTGCATATCTATCCTCCTGTCTACCGGAGGCAATCTCAAAGCTCTTGCCGGCGTATACGCCATCAGCTTCCTCTCAGTAATGAGCATGTTCGCTATCGGCAATATCATTCTAAAAATCACACGTCCTGATTTGCGCAGGCTCTACACCTTTCCCATGGTACTCGTCATTCTCGCCTTTACCACCACTTTCACGGGGCTGATTGGAAACATCATGATGGACGTGAACAATTTAATATTCTTCGTGTTCTATTTTTTCCCGGTAATGTTGATCGTTCGCGCCTACATTTACCGCGATTATATCGTCGCATTTTTCTACAATCACACGGCTCCGAATACTCTTCTTCACAAATTATTCCGAGTTGTTTTCCGCAACGTAGTACGAGGAACGTATATTCTCTTCATCCATCGAGCAGACAGACTCTTCAACACGCTGAAATATATCAACGCTAACGAAGCGGGTCGCCATGTAATAATTCTTCACTGCAAAGACGACACGGACGAGGTAAATACCGCAGTATGGCACGACCTCAAAACGCTTGTACCGCTCATACCAAAAGCCGGAGTATTCCAGCATCTTCGTCTCGACCTTCACCAGATAGAGGGCGAGTTCGGCCCGGAAACAATCCACAAAGCATCGGTAAAATACGACATTCCCAAAAACCGCATCTTCATCGGCACCATTCACCACAACCACAAGTTCATGTATGAAGATCTGGGCGGAGTGAGAATTATCGTCTAATGAAAAATCGGGAACAAAATCGCAATCGGGATCGGGATCGCAATCGGGATCAAATTTTTGTTACACAAAAATTCTGGTGGAGATGCCGGGAGTTGAACCCGGGTGCAAAAGAAGAATGGGCATACGTCTACAAATCATAGTCCGCTCTTATTTACTTCGCATGTGATAGAGAGTGGACCAAAAGCCACGCGCGAAGGGCTATAGGTTTTTGTGCATGTATCGTAACTCCTCAATACACACCTTAGTTTAGAAGTATTACGCCCGATAGAACCGCCTAAACATCAGTTCTATAAGACGCCCTCCGAAAAAATTCAGAGAGAACAATAAGACGAGAATTAAACAAGAGCTGGAGTCCTCGAAAAAGATCGAAGAAGAGCAATTGTCCTAGACTCGCCGTTATCGGCAGTTGTATCTGCAATTAGTTTGCGCCAGACGTTGATAACGGTCGGACTGGCGCAACGGCCGGATCGCAGTATACCTACCCGTTTCTTCTGTCGAATGCCGGACATCCCCACGTGTAAAAGAACCAATACGCTCAATATTTTACAAAGAGCATAGGTGAATATACCATATTGGATTTTGGCCGTAAAGAGCCGAAAAACACTAAAAACCGACCGCAAGGTGAGCAGTAGCGGCCGGCTGGATATTACCCCTTGTCGCAAAGACACTCGGACCAACGGAAACCCCCAATACATCATTAACTTGAACACCGACAAGTCCGGTAATCTTGATAATCGGATCAATACTGGAGCCAACGAGCTCAGCACCGGCACCAACCTCCCCGACGACAAAAAATGGCTTGGAAATAGTTTTATGAAATGTACCAATCGCCTCCACTCCTCCTGCAAATTTACCATGATAATCAGCACCTAGCCCAATAGCAGCGCCAACAGACCAGTGGTGCATCACTTCACGAGTATAGAGAATCGACGACAAGGTCTTATGTGCATCCGCATCAACACCAAAAGCCAGATGGTGATGATGTGCATGTGGGGCAGAATGATCTTCCGCTTGAGCCTGAGAGGGTAACAAGGCGCTTCCGGCGAGAATCAAGCCTGCGGCAGTATTTTTAATATTCATAGAAAGATATTATAGCAATAATTTATACTTTTGTCAAGAACACTTGATATAAGTATTATATCTGACAAATAGAAAATATTAAAGCCTAATTGAAGACTATTTCTTCTTTTCCCCCACTATCCCCACAACCTTCCCCGCCAGCTTCACAAGGCACTCCTGAAGTTCCTCAACCCAATTCATTCCAAGTTCGGAAATCACAATCTGAAGCTTATTTCCTACAATTTGCCACTTCGGACTATAAACTAACAAATTCATAATATTCTCCGGCTTCACCTTTTTAGAAAGCTGCATGATAATCACCTGTTTATCTTTTGCCAAATGCACATTATCAGCCTTCACCTTCACTACGCCGGCTTTTTTCGCGTACAATTTCAGCTCAATAACCTTAAATAAATTCAACACCTCCTTCGGCATTTTTCCATAATCTTCAACCACATCATCTTTCAGCTCTGTTAAATACTCAAACGTATCCGCGCCGGCCATTTTTTGATACAAGCTAATTTTATCCTTCGAACTCACAATATACGAATCCGGAACATAACAAGTCAAAGGAAGCTCTACCGACACATCCTCTTCAGCCGGCGACTTATCATCTGACTTCCCGGAATTCAAATCTTCAACCGCCTTATTCAGCATGCGTATAAAATGACTCACGCCCACGACGTTAATCACACCGCTTTGTTTCGCACCTAATATCTCGCCCGCACCACGAATCTCTAAATCCTTCATAGCAATCTGGAATCCGCTTCCTAGCTCAGACGCCTCCACAATAGCCTTTAAACGTCGTTTCGCGTCCAATTTGAGTCTCTGCCCATGGTACAAGAAATACGCGTACGCCTGCACCTTTCCGCGACCCACGCGACCACGCAGCTGATACAGCTGTGCTAGTCCGAATCGCTCCGCATTATTAACTAACAACGTATTTGCATTTGGAAGATCAATGCCGTTTTCAATAATCGTCGAACTTACCAGCACATCAAATTTATGTTCAGTAAATTGCAAAATCTTCTCTTCTAGTTGTGTCGATCCCATTTGCCCATGAGCAACTCCCACGCGCGCCTCCGGAATCAACTGTCGTAATTTCTCCGCCATCGTATCGATCGTTTGCACCTTGTTATGTAAAAAATATACCTGCCCGCCACGCTGCACCTCACGCAAAATCGCATCACGAATTAACGTCATCCCAAAGCGCCTAACCTCGGTAATGATCGGTAGACGACCCGGCGGTGGCGTCGTAATCGTCGTCACGTCCCGTAGTTTATTCAGTGCGATATTTAATGTTCGAGGGATAGGAGTCGCTGTCAACGTCAACACATCCACACCGGTCTTAATCTTCTTAAGAGATTCCTTTTGAGAAACACCAAATCGCTGTTCCTCATCCACAATAATCAGCCCAAGATTCTTGAATTTGATATCCGGCTGTAATAATCGATGAGTACCAATAACAATATCCACTTCTCCTTTTTCCAAACGTTGTAAAACTAATTTCTGCTCCTTCGCCGGAACAAAACGGCTCATCATTGCGATTCGTACATCAAACTGACCCATACGTTTCGTGAAGGTTTGATAGTGTTGATCTGTCAAAATCGTAATCGGAGAAATAAACGCCACCTGTTTCCCCGCTCTCACAGCCTTGAAAGCGGCACGTACCGCCACCTCTGTCTTCCCAAAACCAACATCTCCACACACCAATCGATCCATCGGTGAAGCTTTCTCCATATCTGATTTTACATCCAAAATAGCCTTAATTTGTCCGGGTGTTTCTTCGTACGGGAACGACTCCGCGAGGAGAACCTCATCTTTATTATCCGGAGGAAAAGCATATCCAACCGCACGTTTACGCTCGGCATATAGTTGTAATAATTCTTTGGCGATAATTTCCGTCTCTTTCTTTATCTTACTTGTAATAGAGCTCCATTCAGTAGACCCAAGTCGTGTTAATTTCGGCATGGAATCCTCGGAACCGATATATTTTCCAACCTTGTCAGCCTGATCAATCGGCACAAAAAGTTTATCATTTTCCGCGTATCCTAACTTTAAATATTCACGAGTTACATCACTAATTGTTCGCTGTTCCAAGCCAAGAAACAAAGCAATACCATGATCCGCGTGTACCACGAAATCCCCAATCTTCAACCCGGACATTAAATCAGAAAATACTCTCTGATTATTATTCGCTGATTTTTTCTTATCATCACGGAGAATAGAAATCTCTTTGTCAGTCAAAATTGATAATTTAATTTCCGGATTCTGAAAAGCATAAGGAAACGTATCATCCCTCCCCTCTTCAATCAGATAAATTCTACCACCATCAGGGTGTATATCCTCAAAAACATCAGTAAAAGGAATAGTATGAGTATGAAAAATCTCTGTGAGTTGTTTCTTATTTTTTGTAAAAATCAATACATTCCACCCGGCGGCTTTTTTACTCAGTAAATCATTTGTAAAATCAAAAAGATCTACATAGCGCAAGCTCGTGAGAAAATGAAGGTGTTGATGATTATCCCCATCCTCATTAAATAATGTAAAAGTAATACTCTTACATATCTCATAGACGTGAGAAATAAGGGAATTCCATGTGTCATATATATCATCAGTGATATCTAATTCGTCCTCAATAAATAAATAATTCTTTTGAATATAATCTGTTAATTTTCCACTCCAATTGTTATATAAAATAGAATAAAGTGTGACGCTCTTTATCTCTCTGTAAAATCCTGACTCCAGGAGAGTAATTTTCTCAATCTTATCAAAACCAATCTCTATTTGAACCGGATAAGTTAAATTAACGGGCCATACTATTAATGTATCTCCTGTGCGGTAATATTCCCCTATTCCAACAGATTGATTATCGGAAGCAATACTATAACCACGGTCTATAAAAAGCTCAAACAAATGAACTGGATCAATAAAATCACCCTGTGATAACATAACAGCCCTCTCGGAAAATTCCTTCACGTCAGGATACTGAAGGTAAAAATACGACGCGGGAATAACAAGAGAACTAACAGTGTTAGATAAAAATCGGGATAAAAAAGACGATATTTGTATGTGATTATATCTCTTATCTTCACGACTACCCTTCTGTATATCAATACTTCCCCAATCGTCACCCCCTCTAATATCAAGACTATAAGCCGATAAACCGATCCATCTCGGTATATCCTGAATAAAGACATCCCTTTCGGATTTATTATTCACCACCCATACTGCTTTAGTAAATTTCTCCTTGGAATTCTGGAGAATATCAGCAACCGTAAAAACCCGGGAAGAATAACCAGTAGAACCAGATAAAGTAATTGAATTATTCTTATGGAACACATCTAAAACCCTATGATAAATAGGATAATCAAAGTGACTCATTATTGACACATACATCTTACTCACAAATCTTTCCTTGTTTGAATTTATACTTTGAGTGGCATGATAATATAGACATAATTATCACTATTGCAAGGCTTAATCACAACAGGTGACAATTTATCATTCATTTCAATAAAAATCCTAGGGGTCCCGATAGCCGCCAATACATCAAGAAGATATTCCGAATTTAAAGCTGTTTTATTATTCTCTCCCGTTAAGGTAATACCAACCTCAGCCCTATCCTCACCAACCTTCGTCTCATCGGTGGAAATAGTTAATATACCATCATTTGTAACAGAAACTTTTACACTATTATTACTTTCTCGAGCAAAAAGACTTACTCTCCTCATATTTAATTGTAGCTCCTGAGTATCAACCTCAGCTTTAGACTTACTATCTTTTGGAATAATTCGCTCATAATCAGGAAATCGACCTTCGATAAGTCGTGAAGTAAACTCAATATCCCCTATCTTAAATAAAATTTGATTTTTAGTAATATCCACAAAAACTTCCTGTGCGGTAGTTTTTGAAAGTAACTTACTCAACTCTTGAACCGTTTTTACAGGAATAATACACTCAACCACATCTTCCCTCCCTTTCATAAGCTCAATTTTCCTCTCTGCTAAACGGTAACTATCAGTAGCTACCATTTTTAACGTATTTTTATTAACCACCATAAATACCCCGGAAAGCACCGGTCTAGAGGAGTTCTGTGAAGCCGCGAACGCAACCTGTTGAATAGCGAGATTTAAATCCTTCACAGGTAACGTCAACTCACTTCCCTTCTCAACCTGCGGAACACCTGGAAACTCATCCGCATGAATACCTTTCATTTTTGTCTGTGATTTATTAGCTTTAACAGTAAAATTAAGACCCTCCGTAGCGCTAATTTCAAGTTTTTCGTTTGGTAATAGCCCAACGTAACTCATAAGAAGTTTTGCTGGAACAGTAATAGACCCTTCATTACGAACCTCACACTCAAAAAAATAACGGACAGCTATTTCTAAATTAGTAGCTGAGAAAAATAAATTCTTCCCCTCCGCCTTAATAAGAATATTATTCAACACCGGTAATGTATTACTTGAGCTTACCGCTCTACCGACAATATCTAAAGCATCAAGAAATTTTTTCTGTTCACATAGGACTTTCATGAACGTATTATATCCACCTACCTTCAGAAAACAACCTAATATCCATATTTCTTTTCTCTATCTGTTTCTCTGTTATTTTATGAATATAAAAATAGTAGTAGATAGTGATCTATGAGTTTTACACAAAAAGTGGGTATAAGTTGTGTATAAGGTAGTAAATAGGTGAGGTGTAAGGCTGATACCGTTTTGCACACCCGGATAATATAGTAAAAAATTAAAGTGCATATGTGTATAAGTAGAGAAGGAAAACGGCCGTTTACACAAATGTTGCAAAAGTATAAAAATAAAGTAAAGATATATTTCCCGGTAAGTATGTGGTGGGGTATATAGTGGGTAAAAGTCATAAAAATAGCTTTAATAGGGGTAAAATTAGGGAGGATGGTAATAGATGGTGTATAAAAAGATGATAACTTGGGTATATCTCACTATTTTTCTGTACTTTAAAGCTAAAGTTCGGTAAACTACGATGGCTATGACTATTATATTTTTCATTATCGGCGCTGTAACGATCGTATTTATTTCCCAAAAGAAAGGAATGGAGAAAGGGGAGGTAGAGAAGATTATTGACGAGAAAAAGCAAAAGGTGATGTATGAAGTTGAGGTTTTGAAAAAAAACACACTTCAAAAAATAACCGAAATTAAAAATAGTACCGTGGAGTCGGAAAAGAGTTTTAATAAATTTCTTGAAAAAATTGAAGAGTCTATCGCGTCCAAAGAAGAGGTGGCTACGAAACGTGAGACGAAAAACGAGGAAATGAGATTGATTATTGCCAGGGAAAATGAAGAAAAATCAAGAATAGAAATGGAATTGAAGAAAATAGAGGGTGAGCGTATGGGGTTACTTGAGAAGAGAGCCCATAAAAACGCGGCCGATGTGAAACAGGAATTAATACAGACACTTGAAAATGAACTTACGGAAGATAATGAGCGTAAATTAAAAAAACTGGAGGATTATTACAAAGAGAATGCCGACAGAGAGGCAAGAAATACGGTATTAAGCGCGCTGCAAAGGCTTTCCACAGCCACCTCAAATGAGAAGAAAGGATCACAGTTAAAAGTATTGAACGATATAAATAAGCCAAATGTGGTCGGGCTAAATGCGGAAAATATTATTTTTCTTGAAGAGCAACTGGATAATGTAGATATTATTTTTAATGATTTTCCGGGAATAGTGACGATTTCACATTATAATCTCATCACAAGACATCTTACGAAAAAAACCCTTGATAAGCTTTTTGCCTACCGTGGGCCTATTTCTAAAGCTACGGTCACAGCGAAGATAGAGGAGGCGAGAAAAGATGTTGATAGAGAATTGCTCGCGATAGGACGGGAAGCGCTCAAGAGAATGAACATCAAGCGAACGCTTCCGGATGAGTGTCTCCAGGTGATCGGCCGTCTACAATTCCGTACGAGTTATGGTCAGAATATTATGCGCCACTCATATGAGGTGGGGATATTCGCCCTTATGATGGCGTATGAATTAGGATTAGATATTGAGACGGCAAAAATCAGTGGCTTTCTCCATGATCTCGGGAAGGCAATTGATCAGAATCCGGATATCATTGGAGCGCACGACTTCCTGACAAAAGAGCTTATGGAGAAGTATGCCTGCTTCCAGGAGTGCGAAATTCACGCGGCGTGGACGCATCATGACTCAGAGCCACCCAAGACTCCAGAGGCCTGGCTCGTGAAGGGCGCGGATGCTATCTCGGCGGGTCGTCCCGGCGCGCGCGCGGAATCACTCGATCGATATGTGGAACGTCTGAACGCGCTACAAGACATCGCTATGTCATACGAGGGAGTTGATAAGGTATCGGCCATGTCTGCCGGAAGAGAGTTGCGGGTATTGGTAAGTCCCGGAGCGGTTCATGATAAAGAAATGCAGCCGCTAGCGGACGTTATTGCCGGCGAGATCAAAGAAAAAGTAGCCTACCCGGGATACGTTCGCGTGAATATTATTCGAACCACAAAATCAGCCGATATCGCCAGACCACGGGCTATATCTCCATAATCACTATTCCTAACCCTCCCTCACTATGTCAGACGAGAAAAAAATTACCAAAGCCGTTGATAAGCTCGTTATGGGGCTCATTATTGGTGGTGCCGTTGGTTCAGTCCTCGGCATGGCGTTTTCACCAAAATCAGGAAAAGAAAATAGAGATGTAGTGAAGAATAAGGTAGAGAGCCTGAAGGAGGTAGCGAGTGAGGTGAAACATGATTTCATGAAAGAGCATAAGAAAGAGATACATTCAGCGAAGAAGGGGTTATTTTCTATTATAAAAAGAACATTTCATTCAAAAAAGAAGAAAATCCCTCATGAATAAAATGAAAATAGCGGGATGGATTATGAAGGGTGTTTTTGCGGCACTTCTTATTTTAATCCTGAGTTTTTCGATCGCGTTCGCTGTATATACCAAGTCGATCCAGCGGCAGTACGAAGCGAAAAAGGCAGAATTTATGCGAACAGGAATAGCCGTTCATTTTGCGGACAAAAGCATAAGAGTAAGCCCGATCGATGTAGTAACATTCAACGACAGAGTGCAGGAATCATTAACTATCCCCTCTCTTGAGAAAAAATCCGCCACACTGCAGCGGATAAAAGGACAGTTCAAAATAGAACCGGAAATTATAGGCTATCGGCTCGATAGAGAGGCGCTCATGAATGATCTGCAGGGCAGAATACGAACATTCTCACCTGCTCCGATCATTGTAAAATTAACCAACGAATCTCCGGAAATTCTACAATCGGATTTTCAATTACATCTTCCTGTTATTCAGAAAAAACTCAATACGCCCATACTCGCTACATCAAAAGATTTCAATTTTACGCTACGCCTCAGGGATCATATGGATTTTATCGAGTTTCGCAAAAGTGCCGACAAGGGCGTCGATATGGAAATAACATTGGTAAAAGATCTATTCTCGCAATTCGTTACGCGAGAGTGGTCGAGAATAATTGATCAACCTGCGGTACCGGTTAAAATATCAAAAAAAGATGATAAGCGGTTGCATTTCGAGGGAAAAGGAAAAAACGGAAGGACGGTAAATGTCGAGGAGCTGCGGAGCATCATGAATATAGCTCTCCTTAGCGATATTACGAAAATTGAGTTACCAATTGATGAGAAGCCATTTGATGTCGTCACTTCTCCCGAGGTGGCGGCTATGGGGATCAAAGAAGTCTTGAGTATCGGCCATACGACCTATTACAGCTCCCCCGCTAATCGTATGTATAATATCGGCGTGGGGATGAAGAAGTTTGATGGGGTGATTATTCCGCAAGGGGGGATTTTTTCTTTCAATGAAAATTTAGGGAAAGTCGATGGAAGTAGCGGATTTTTGAAGGAGCTTGTGATCAAGCCGGAAGGCACGATTCCTGAGTTTGGAGGTGGTCTGTGTCAGGTTTCCACGACGGCCTATCGGGCGGCCCTGTACGCGGGCCTGACCGTCACCGAGCGCACGCCCCACTCCTATGCCGTGGGCTATTATTCCCAGGTGGGCGGACATGGTATCGACGCGACGATTTATCCGGGATCGCGTGATTTGAAATTCAAGAACGACACACCGGGCGCTATCAGCATGCAGGCGTATTCAGAAGGGCCTGAGGCGTATTTTATTCTCTATGGAATAAATGATGGCCGTACCGTAACAATGGAGGGCCCTACGATCACCAATCGCCATAGCGATGGCAGCACCGAGACCACCAAGACCACTACTCTGCCAGTAGGAACAACACAGCAGATAGAGAAGGCTCACCAGGGCTTCGATACGATATGGTATCGCTATGTCACGCTTCCCGGAGGATTGGCCACAAAGGAAGAAATCACCAGTAAGTATAGGGCCACAAAAAACAGATTCCTCGTCGGCGCCACCGCGGAAGAAATAGTCGCACAGCCGACAAACAAGTCTGCGCCCGGGTTTAAAGACTAACAGACACGAACGGAGTGACACCCTAGCAGGGGCGTCCCTTGGGGAGTGTTCGGATCCCGTCCCCTTTTTATATTAACGATGTATTCTCCGATTCGGTCTCCTCAACCCCGCTCTTATTATCAATACGCTTCAGGAGTACCCGCGCGGTTTTGCGGAGTGGACTCTTCGCTCCTTCATGTTTCAAAATATTTTGAACGATAGTTCGCGCCGGGACGAGATCTCCCATATCGCAATACGTTTCCGCCAATAGAAGCCGATAGTCATTGTGCTGGGGGTCGAGGTGAAACGCGTTCTGTATCGCATTAACGGCGGATGGATAATCTTCCAATTCTCGATACACGTGAGCCAAGCTGATATGCCTCGCCGCGCGATGTGGGTCGAGAGCGATCGCCTCTTTGTACACGTTTTTTGCCTCTTCGAAATTTCGCTGCATGTAGAGTGCCATCCCCAGGTTGGACAAAGCGAGAGGATCCTGTTGAGAAATAGTAAGTACTTTTCGGAATATCGCTTCGGCTTTTTTCGCCAGCTGTTTTTTGAGATAAATTAACCCGAGTCGCATGTTCGTTTCGACGTGTTCATCATCAAGCGAAAGCACCTGAATATAAAATCGTTCCGCCTCATCCAGATCGCCATTTTCGAAGTACGCCTCCGCGCTCATAAAATTGTCTTTCAGTGTTTTTTGCTGATCAGGGGTAAGGAGAAGCATCTCAACTTGCTGTTCTTTTTCCTCCTGTTTTTCGGTAACTCTCTTCACGTGAAGACGCTGGAGCATTTCTTTCGCCCAAGAACCCTTTTGCTGTAACTCAAGGTGTTTTTTCCAATATATGAGAGCCAATCCGATGGCGGATCCGAAACCGAGTAAAAAATAGATCATAGCGGGGTGCAGTATACCTCCAATTTAGAAGGAAAGCATTATATTTTCCAGAAGCAGTCGTGGATTTACATGTTGGCGCAAGGCGGTTTTTGAGGCGACGATTTTATCCAGCAACGCGAGGTAACGAGCGTCTGTTCCCGTTCCTAGACACGAAGTGTCGGATTGCGTTCCCGATCCCCCCTCGATCATTTTCTTCCTCGCCAAATGGGTAAAAATATCCAGAAAAATACCGATTTTATGGGAATCTTCAACCAGGTCCTGGAGATAGGCGAAGCGTTCAAAGATGTTGTTAAAGGCAAAAAAACGGTTTATATCGCGATAGAGCATCGTATAAAACTCCATCATATCAGGATCCTCGAGTATCTTGAAAGCGACTCCCGGTCGCCCCAGTGACAGTTCGCAGGCCAGTTCCAGCGTCCTGGGCTCGCGATCCATATATTCCAAACTCAAGAAATCCAGAAGCTCAGTATTCGAACAGGTCTGGAAATGGAGCGTTCTTGACCTCGAAATTACTGTTGGAAGAAGTTCGCGAATATTATCGGTCGTAAGGATGAAAAGTGTCTGTGGCGGTGGCTCCTCGAGCATTTTCAGAAGACAGTTCGCCGCAGCGGTTGTCATGCGCTCCGCCCGTTCAATAATAACTATTTTATATCGCGCGCTCGGCGTGAGGTAGAGACGATTCAGTAGATCTCTAATGGCATCAATTCCGAGCTCCTCTCCGTCATCCCGGAACTCAATCGTCTCACTATGAATCCCCTTGCTGATTTGCGAACAAGTCGTGCAGTCATAGCAGTAGCCCTGCTCGCACTGAAGAATATGCGCCAACGTCAAGGCGACGGAATGTTTTCCAATCTGCGGAGGCCCCGCAAAAATATACGAGTGCGACAAGCCATCCGTCTCTATATCTTTTTCCAGTCGCTCCAGGAGCGGAAGATGCCCAACGATATGCCAACGATAACGAGTCATAGAGTTTTTTAGTACAAAAATCTTGATCTTCTGCGCATTTCTCGCGCCCTATGCATCCGCCCAATCCTGTCGCGCCAGCAGACGCTTCGCCTGCGAAGGGTCTTTCATAATCACCTTCACGAGCCTCTCCAACCGTACCTTATTTTGTGATCCTTTTACAAGAACGATATCCCCTTTCTGTAGCTTTGGTTTCAGGTATTCCGCCGCTTCCAGCGCATCGTCGAACGAGGCAACCTCCACCCCATTTGCTTCCCCCGCCGCCAGCCTCGCCATATCCCCCACCGTTATAAGCACATCAATTTTTCCTTTTATGTAAGCTCCAATCTCACGATGTTCTTTTTCGGAAACCGCTCCAAGCTCGTTCATATTACCTAGCACAAAAATTTTTCTGCAGGAAAATTTTTTGCCTCCCGCTCCCGCTTGACTTTCTGTTTCCTCCGCCAGCTCCCCCACCGTATTCACGGCCGCCCGCACCGCATCAGGCGAGGCGTTATAGGAACTATCAATAATCCGCGATCCATTAACTCCCTCAATGTACGACAACCTCCCCGGCGGCAACACAAATGTTCGCATCTGCTCAACGATATCACTCATATACATGCCCATCATCAGCCCGCACCCAATAGCCGGCAGCAACGAGCCGATATGTTGCTTCCCCAAAATCGGCACATGGAACGCTCCCCTCACCTCGCCATAGGTAACCACAAAATCCAACCCATCCCATCCACTTCGCACCTCGCTCACTCGAAACTTCGCCCCCTCGCTCGCGCCATACACAATAACATTCGGCGCATTACTTCGACGTTTCACCGCATCAGCCAACCTTCTCCCCCGTTCATCATCACCATTGATCAGCGCAACACCACCTTCACTTCCACCTCGAACCACACCCATAATCTTCCCCTTCTCCTCCGCGATCGCATTCATATCAGCAAACTGCCCATCCGCCATATGCACCGGATGCACACCCGTGAACACCGCGCAGTCTAAAGGCGCCTCAGCACCCGCTCCCGATTTTCTGCGCAAAACACCAATAAGTTGATCCATATCCCCCGGCTTATCTACGCCCATTTCCAAAATCAAAAAATCATACTCCGTCCGCGCGAACATTCCCCTCCACACCGCCAACCCCAGATTTTTCACCCATCCCACCACCGAAGAAAACTCACTCTTCAGTTCTAAAATCGTCAAAGGCAAACCAAACTCCGTATTATAACTTTTCTCACTATTCAAGACACGGCGTGAGCCGTGTCGTCCCTCGCCTCCACTCTCCCCGGCTTCACTCCCTCGCAACACATGGGCCACCGCCTCCTTGCACGTCGTCTTCCCAATCGACCCTGTTATCCCAATAACCTTCACGTCCCCACGCCTCATCCGCGCCAGTCGTACCCGCGCAAACGCCGTCAAAATCCAGAGCACCATACTTCGCAATAATAGTTTCATACGTAGGCGCAATATAGCACATCCGTGACGAAATTACGTGAGAAGTTTGAGCCAAGATTTTACTTCGGCTTTCGATATTTCATCACCAGATGATCAACGCTTGATTTTGGATGTCTCTGATCGGTAAAGGCAACAATCTTCCACTCTCCGGCCGGCAACAGTTCATTCTCAATAAGCCCGTGATGTACCATCCTCTCATGAGAGAAGCATAGCGCGACAATACGGTCCGGATCATGCGCCGGTTCTAATGCAAATCGTTGGGTGTGGTGGAGTATATAATATGGCTTAATACAGCGCGAAAACTCACACGTTCCTCCGCTTCGTCGTAATACATACCTCTCGATCTTCGCAGGAATATGCCGAGAGGTCGCCTCAACGGCCACCGGCTTACTCCTGACAATCTCACGCTCATAACTCTCTACCAATGCACCCATCAAAACTTCCCACTCGCTCACTCCCTTTAATTTTCTCAACTTTTCCACCAGCTCTTTCGGCAATTTCATAACAATTTCCCCTTTATCGCAAGCAATATTTTTAGCTTCAGAAAAAGGCGCGTGCCTTTTCTCAGCTTCATTTTCAAAAGATTTTTTCACATATGCGCCCACGTCGCGCTCACCCACCACTTCACCTCCCACTATCAATCCTTGCTCTTTCGCCGCTCGCACATACGCCTCCAGGGCATGTGTACTCATCTCGCCGGCCTTCTCCGCCCAAAACCCGGCACTCGCCGAATGCACCACTCCAAGTATCGGCCGCACCGCACCAACGCCATGCGCCTCGACCACTGGCCGCAACTCGGGAAATTGCTCCACCTTCCTGACAACCCTCAAAGCCTGCTCAACTCGATACCGACTCATCCCCGCCAGCGCAGCCGCATACACAAATACATTCTCATATCCTCTCTTCTTCCAAATCTTCCTCCGATCGATTTCCGGCAGCAGCAACTCGCACTTTCTCATCCACTCCTTCGCGTTCGCACCATACGAACAGAACTTCCGGTGCAACTCCTTATCATCTAATTTTTCAAAATTTTCACTCATATATACTTTATAAAAAATTCTTTGTATCTAAAATTATCCCCTCCCGGCATGACAAAATCCAGCGAACATACCAACTTCGACGTGACAACAACCACGGGTGAGTATATATTCACCTAATCCTGACAAAAAGATGACAAAGTGGCATAGAGCAGAGCACTTGCATAATAATAATAATAATAATGGTATAATAAAACATAATATTCATAACAAAAATAAACATGGAGAGATCATCGTCAAGCGCGGAGTCGCCAAGGAAAATTCCTGAAATTCAACTCAATTTACGCGATGTTCCTGTAAATTCTCCACAGGCTTTTAGCGACGGTCTTATAGGAAATATCAAAACAACACAAGAAACACTTGTAGCACATATAAAATCGCACTATGAGTCTGCAATAAGACAGCATAAATATGACGATCCTGATACAAGGAAAAGAGATGAAAATTTAATGAGAAAATTCATAGATTTTACGAACGATCATTCAGCGAAGCTAGTCGCAGAGTTAAGAAAAAATAGAAATCTAGCCATAGGGGAGCAGGGTAAGGTTGCATCCCCATTATTTGAGGAATTAATGGATGATTACGCTCCCGGATCAAGCGCTTACCTTGTGCTTATGCCACTGTGGGGGCAAAAATCCTTCCTGAAAGAAATCGATCAAAAAATAAGAAAACCGATAGAGGGTGACAAAAGCCCTCCGGAAAAATTAAAAATGGCCTTTGCCCCTATGGGGTTATTGGCTAACAAGATAGCCAAAAAAGGAAAAGTCCAAGAGGATATAGATAGAGAAGTAACGGACATGTTTAAAGAAATATACCCACTCTTTCGTGATATAGCAGTGCGATATATGCAAAGCAAATTTCCCGATAAGTCGATACAAAAGGATGCAATAATTGATAGATTAACGAGATTAGAATCATCGCACAATTTGACACAAACGCAAATTATGAGTGAATTATTTGAAGGCATATTTGAAGCCTACGAGATTAGTAACATACAGGGCACAAAAGGTGGAGTCAGTCAGAGATTGGTTGATATATTCGCAGACTTCGATAAATTCCTCGAAAAAGAATCTTCTAATTATTCAGGGGAAAATTTTATTCAACTCAAGAAAATGGCGGTGTATTTAAAAAACCTAAAGCAAGGAGAGGTTTCCAATAAGCTACGAAAGCTCAAGGAAGGATCGGAACGATATATGGAGTAGTGGACGATAGGGTAAGGACTAAAAAAGAGCCGTATTTAGAGTATCGGCTCCTTTTAAAATTCAACATATCGTTATTATTACTTCGTTGCAGCAACCTTCTTCGCTCCAGCAGGAGTGCCCTTTGAGGACGCCCTTACAGCCTTGAATACCGGTCCGGTGACCCCAGTCTTGGCTACCTCAACGATTTTGGCGAATACCTCAGGCTCAGTTCGAGCGATCTCGGCCATGACCTTTCGGTCGATCAAGATAGCTTTCTTGGTGAGACCTTCGATCAGGCGGCTGTATGAAATTCCGAGAGCTCGGCAAGCGCCGTTCAATCGAGTAATCCATAACGCACGCATAAGTCTCTTTTTGACCTTTCGATCGACATATGAATGTTCGCCGGCCTTCATCCAAGCCGTTTTGGCTTGCTTAAAGGTACGACTTCGAAGTCCTCGGTAGCCTTTTGTGGCTTTGAGAAGTTTCTTGTGACGGGCTTTGGTGGTGACACCTCGTTTTACGCGTGGCATATATAAAGATTAGTAATAATTAATTCATACGTAACATCCCCTTGATTCGGTGAATTTCTCCAGTGTGCTCCTGGACTACACCCTTTCGGAAGCTTCGCTTCTGTCTTTTGGACTTATTGACGAGTAAGTGACGGTGTGCGGCCTTAGCGAACTTGATCTTGCCGTTGGCAGTAACCTTGAATCGCTTCTTGGCTCCACTGTGTGTTTTTGACTTCATAAAAAAGAGAATTACGATGTTACATTGTCCGCATCAGCTTTACCGGTCGTCCCGGAAGTGATGGGACTCGATTGTGCCACAGAAGTGGCTGCGGGCGCAAGCATCATTATCAACTGATTTCCCTGTCGCTTGGCACTATCCTCGATTTTGGCGACACCCTCGAGCATTTTATAAAGCTCATTCAGCTTCTCGTGTCCCAAATGCAAATGAGCCGCCTCACGTCCACGGAACATCAGGGTAACTTTGACTAAATTACGCGCCAGGAGGAATTTTTTAGCCTGTTTCGCGCGGACTTCGAGGTCATGGGTATCAGTGCGAAGGGATATTCGAATCCCCTTCACCTCGGTCTGCTTCTGCTGAGCCTTGTGCTTACGTTCGATTTTCTGCTGACGGTAGACATATTTGCCATAATCCATAATCTTGCAAACCGGCGGGTTGGCATTTGGTGCCACTTCTACCAGGTCAAGTTCCTGTTCCCGAGCCATTTCTTTTGCCCTCTCGATGAGGAAAACGCCCATCGGCTCCCCCTCTCCATCGATCATACGGACACTAGGAGAACGGATCTGATCATTAATTCGTATGTGTTTACTCATGTAGCCGGATTGTATGGGAAACAGACACGAAACGCAAGTGGAGTGTCGGATTGCGTTTCCGTTCTCGTTTGCCTTCCCGCTCCCGTTTCTTTACAATACCCTCACGATGCATTCACGCCGCCCATCTCGGGTAGTCAATATAGGGAACGTCGCCATAGGAGGCCAAAATCCAGTGGCCATACAATCAATGTGTACGACAAAAACGCATGACACAAAGGCGACGATCAAACAAATTCTCGCTCTTGAAAAAGTTGGATGTGAAATTATCCGTGTTACGGTGCCATTTCCAAAGGATGCAGATGCGCTTCCGGAAATTATAAAAAAAATTCACATACCGTTAGTAGCCGATATTCACTTTGATTATCGTATGGCCATCGCCTCTCTTCAAAATGGTGCTGCAAAAATTCGTATGAATCCGGGGAATATAGGAAAAAAAGAATGGGTTGAGGAAATTATTACGGTTGCGAAGAAGTTAAAAAAACCAATGCGTATAGGCGTAAACGCCGGATCACTCGAAAAAGATTTATGGGAAAAATACGGACGTCCATCCCCCGAGGCTCTCGTCGAGTCCGCACTCCGATGGATTCAGTTTTTTGAAAAACATAAGTATCACGACCTCGTAATCGCTCTAAAAAGTAGCAATGTTCCCGAGATGATTGAGTCATACGAACGTATTGCCTCGAAGTGTGATTATCCGCTCCATCTAGGCGTTACCGAGGCGGGGACGTTCGTGACGGGAAGTGTAAAAAGTTCGGTGGGGATAGGCGCACTTCTCTATCAGGGTATCGGAGACACAATACGCGTCTCGCTATCAGAAAACCCAGTAGAAGAAATAAAAGTCGCCAAAGAAATCCTAAAATCACTTCATCTTTATCAAAAAGAGCGAACCGTTATTGCCTGTCCTACCTGTGGACGAGTCGAAGTCGACCTCATCAAATTAGCGCACCAGGTAGAGAAAAAAACGGCACACATCAAAAAGCCTATCAAGATCGCCGTGATGGGATGTGTTGTAAATGGCCCCGGAGAATCACGTGAAGCGGATTATGGAGTCGCGGCAGGACGCGGTTGTGGCATTATTTATAGACACGGAAAAATTATCAAAACTGTTCCGGAAAAATTTCTTCTCAAAGAATTACTTGCTATTATTGACGCTGATAATCTATGAAAAATATTGTTATTCTCGGCGCAACAGGATCAATCGGGACGCAGGTTCTGGATGTCATACGCCAAAACCCTGATAAATTTCACATTATAGGAATGGCTGCGTCTGGCCATAATACAGAACTTTTTTCCAAACTCGTCAATGAATTTGAGCCGGAGAGAATATGTCTCACCAACCCGGAAAAACTTTTAAAACTCAAAATTGAACGCTACCCCATTTCTAAAAAATTTCCAGAACTTCTCCCGGGAGAAGAAGGTATCGCCGAAATGATTCGTGATCCGAACGTTGAGATGGTGGTGAATGCTATCAGCGGCATGCAAGGGATTATGCATACCATTACGGCCATCCAGCAAAAGAAAACGGTCCTCATCGCCAATAAGGAAAGTCTCGTCAGCGCAGGTTCGCTCATTCTCAAGCTCGCCATTAAGCATCAAACGCTTATCGTACCTATTGACTCGGAAATCACTGGAATTATTCAGTGTCTCGAGGGTAGAAGTGAAGAAAATATAGAAAAAATAATACTCCCATGCACCGGAGGGCCATTTTATGGAATGTCGAAAAAAGAGCTAGCCAAAGTAACCAAAAAGGATGCGCTCAAGCATCCCGTATGGAAAATGGGTGAGAAAATAAGTATCGATTCCGCGACACTCATGAATAAAGGTTTTGAACTTATCGTGGCAAACGCTTTTTTCAAAATTCCCGTTTCTCAAATAGAAGTTGTCATTCATCCCGAATCGATTATTCACGGAATGATTCAGTGGAAGGATGGAAACATCACGGCAGCTATGTCCCCTCCCGACATGCGATTTGCCATTCAATATGCGCTCTTTTTTCCTGAGCGCGAAGAGACAAAGTTCCCGCGATTGGACTTCGCGAAAATGTCGAAACTCACGTTTGAAAAACCGGACGAGTCGTTGTATGAATCACTCACGCTCGCCCGAGGAGCCGCTCAGATACAGGGAAATATGCCGGCAATTCTCAATCACGCGAACGACGAAGCGGTCGATAAATTCCTCAAGAACGAGATATCTTTCACGGAAATCGGACCATATGTGCGTCAACATATATCGAAACACAATTTCACCGACGAGCCGAATCTCGAGGAGCTTATTGAGCTACAACGATGTCATCTATGAGTACAACAAAAAATATCGCCATTATTCTCGCCGCGGGAAAAAGCCTACGCATGCAGGGCGTGGATAAAATAGAAACGCTCGTCAATAATAAGCCATTAATTACCTATACGATTGCCCCATTTCTCGAATCGAAAATTGTAGATAAAATTGTTATTGCCTGTAATAATGAGAATATCACCACACTCAAAAAAATATTTCCGTCAAAACAATACAAAAATATTCACTTCGCTATAGGCGGAGAATCGCGCTTCCAGTCTGCAAAAAACGCATTTACATTTGCAAATAAAAAGTTTAAACCGTCAGAAACATCGACAATATTATTTCACAATTGCGGAAACGTACTTGCTACAAAACAGGAAATAGAAGATACGATTCGTTCGGCAAAGAAACACGGCGCATGCATAGTCGCGCGTCCCGCGTCTGACACGCTCAAGAAAATATCATCAAAAAATAAGATCACGGAAACCGTCGATCGCAAAGAAATTCTCTACGCGGAAACCCCACAGACATTTCGCCTAGATATTCTAAAAAAAGCCTACGTACAGCCGATAGAGACGACCGATGAGTCCTCGCTTGTCGAGCAGTCCGGGCACAGTATTCAATGGATACAGGCCTCAATATTTAATAGAAAAATCACCACACAGCACGATATTGCCACCACGAAAATGTTGCTCGAAAAGAAAACAGGAATAACAAGAATGGGGATAGCGACCGACTCGCATATTTATGAAAAATCATCACGGAAAAATCTGAAGCTCTGCGGGATAGAAATAAAAGGTACACCAAAACTCTCCGCCGATTCAGATGGAGATGTAGCTCTGCATGCTATTATAGCAGCAATATCGCAGGCCATGGGAGGAGGCTCTCTGGGGACATTCGCGACCGCCATGTGCCAAAAAGGAATTATCAATAGCAAAAAATATCTGGAAAAAATGCAAAAAGAATTAAAAAAAATCAATGGAACGGTTACGCACGTGGGATTACATTTTGAGTGCCATAAGCCAAAAATTGATACTCTCGCGCCAATGCTCAAGGCATCGCTTTCTAAACTTCTCAATATTTCATCACGAGAAATTGGCATAACCGCGTCGTCAGGGGAAGGGCGTGCATCATCAAAAAACGGCATTCACGTAACCGCGTGTATATCGATTATCGAGGGAGAGGTTTCCCATGAATGAACCATTGATCAAGATCTGAAGTAGTTATTCTGGGTAATATAGGGTGGTCAGGCTCGCGAGGAGCAGGTGGTGGAGCTGGAACATTATCAGCGACGATAGCGGAAGTAGGCACGGTAGGCGCAGGAGTCTCCACGACTGCGGTAGCGGGAGTATCGCAAATCACATCAGACACTGCGGTATGTACAGCGGATTGAAATCGACCTACGAGACAGGAAGATTTAGTAATTCGTTCCAAGATATTTGCGCCAAGTAATTCTCCATGGGAAACAAATAATTTCGTATGAGTAAGCTCAAGAAAGCAGTCTATTTTTCCATCAATATAAAGTGTACCGGATGAAGGAGCATCGATGGTATGAATACAGATATAGAGAAATCGCTGAGGATAATGATCCTTTATCCGCTGGAGAGAGGTAATCCAATTTTCAGGAATCGGCAAATTTTTCTGTATCCGAAGTACGAATACGGCCGGGAACTGGAATAATGATTCTTTATGGAAAAGTGTACCCGCAGTAGGATCAATCGTAGTGCGGTAAAAGAAGACAAGATCATCCGGGAATGGAAAGGCAGTATCGTCAGCATGATCGTCACTCGCGTCGTCCGTAGGGGCGATAATCTCAACCGCCATATGAGGAGAAAGTTGAATGAACGTATTCCCAGGCTCTTGAATATCGTCACTCTGAGATGGAAGATTCAGTAGGGTCATGGCGGAAGGTATTTTCTTTTCTAGAAGCGATATTGTCAACACAGATGTTGACCTATATAGTCTAGAAAATGGATGACATAGTACTCATTTCGCCGGCGAAAGTAAACCTGACGCTTGATGTAATCAAGAAAAATGCAAAAGAATTTCACGAAATTTGTTCTATAATCATGCCAATTCAGCTTTATGACACGATCACAATCGTCAAAAATACAACGAACAGGATAATTCTCAATACCAAAGGACTCCCCTGCCCTCAGGGCAGGCAAAATTCAATATACAAAGCCGCAAAACTCTTTTTCAAAGCTATAGTGGAGCATCGGAAAGGGGTATACATTCGACCAGCCGTAATAATCACGCTTCAGAAGCGCATTCCTCTAGCGGCAGGACTCGGAGGTGGCTCAAGCAACGCGGCAACGACGCTCATTGGGTTGAATAAGCTTTATAACACCCCGCTCTCCACAAAAAAATTAACAGAGTTAGCGAAGAAAATCGGCATGGACACGCCATTTTTCCTGAATCCGACACTCGCCCTGGCTACCCATTTTGGGGAAAAAGTGACACCAATTATTCGAAAAAATAGCACTCTACCAAAGGTGCTGCTATTTCCATCAAAACAAAAGAAAAAATCGACAACTCACGCCTACAAAGCATTGGATGTATCGGTTTGCAACAAGCAAAAAGCGAGTACGAAAAAACTCCTGAATTTCCTGAAAAACTCACCAAAATCCTGGGATCCGCAGTGGAATACCCTCCTACATAATGATTTTGAACAGCTTTATCCGATGGAGTCAACTAGCCAAAAAACGAAAAAAACATATCTGACCGGCGCGGGACCAACACGGTTCAACATTATCGTGAAAGATTGAATCCTATCGTGCCATCTCAAGCATCTCTCGCAGCCTCGTGAACATACGCATAATTTGTAT